>CABZCF010000001.1 GCA_902524235.1 uncultured Pelagibacteraceae bacterium
AATAAAAATACTTTTGATTTAGATGGATATGAAACTTTTTTAAAAAAGATTGGTTATTTAAAAAAAGAAGGGCCTGAATTTAAAATTAAAACAAAGAATTTAGACGAGGAAATTTCAAATATACCTGGGCCTCAACTCGTAGTGCCTATAAGCAACTCAAGGTACGTATTAAATGCAGTAAATGCCAGATATCAATCGTTGTATGATAGTTTGTATGGAACTGACGTCATACAAACTGAAGAATCTGCTAGTGAAAGATACGATCCTGAAAGAGGATTAGAGGTAATTAAATATTCAAAAAAATTTTTAGATAAATTTTTTACTTTGAGAAAAAAAAACTGGAAAGATGTAATTAATATTAAAATAGTTAACAAAGATTTATATTTAAATACCTACAAACTTAAAGATCAATTGAAAGAACCTGACAAATTTATAGGTTATAGAGGTACTAAGGAGAAACCGTCTGCTATAATTTTAAAAAATAATAATTTACATGTTGAAATAATCATAAATCCATCAGCATTTAGTGCCAAAAGTGATCCGGCTGGAATATCTGACATTATAGTTGAGGCTGCTGTAACAACTATTTGTGACCATGAGGATTCTGTTGCTGGAGTTGATGCTGAAGATAAAATAAATGGTTATAAAAATTGGTTAGGACTAATGAAGGGTGATTTAAAATCTAAATTTGAAAAAAAAGGTAAAACTTATATTAGAAAATTAAATCCAGATAGAAAATTTGTAAAAAAGGATGGATCATTATCCAAACTCCACGGAAGGGCACTTCTTCTGAACAGGAACGTTGGTCATTTAATGACTAATCCATGTATTCTACTTAAAGATGGATCTGAAATTCCAGAAGGTATACTAGATGCATTTATAACATCATTATGCTCCATGCACGACCTTAAACTAAAAAAAAATTCGAGATCGGGGTCTATAATGATAGTTAAGCCAAAACAACATGGTCCTGAGGAATGCTCTTTTACTAACTTGATTTTTGAAAAAGTTGAAAAGGTTTTAAGATTAGAAAAATATACTATTAAATGTGGAATTATGGATGAAGAAAGACGAACATCATTAAATCTAAAAGAATGCATCAGAGAATTAAAGAATAGAGTATTTTTTATAAATACAGGCTTTTTAGATCGAACCGGTGACGAGATACATACTTCAATGGAGTTTGGACCAATGATTAAAAAAGCAGATATGAAAAATACAGAATGGATAAAAGCTTACGAAAACAATAATGTTGATATAGGTTTAAGATGTGGATTTATGGGTATTGCACAAATAGGCAAAGGTATGTTTGCGGAACCAGATAATATGAATAAAATGATGATTGAAAAAATTAATCATCTAAATGCAGGGGCCAATTGTGCATGGGTTCCATCGCCTACGGCTGCAGCTCTACATTCTTTACACTACCATGAAATTGATATTTTTAAGAAACAAATTGAACTAAAAAAAAGAAAAAAAGTTAGACAAAAAGATCTACTTAAAATTCCTTACACTAATGGAAAAAGATTGAAGATAGATGAAATTAGAGACGAAATTGCTAATTGTGCTCAGAGTATACTAGGATACGTTGTTAGATGGATTGACCAAGGCATTGGTTGTTCAAAAGTTCCTGATATTAATGGTGTTTTTTTAATGGAGGATAGAGCTACCCTGAGAATATCCTCTCAACTTATTGCTAACTGGTTGCATCATGGAATATGTAGCAGAAAACAAGTTCTTGAGATCATGAAAAAAATGGCAAAAGTTGTCGACAAACAAAATATTAAAGATAAGAATTATCAAAATATGTTTCCAAATTACGATAAATCTATAGCTTTCAAAACTGCTTGTGAATTAATATTTCAAGGCAAAGATCAACCCTCTGGTTACACTGAACCTCTTTTACATTTAAATAGATTGATTAAAAAAAATTAAATATTTATATTTTTTCTATTTTTGAAAGCAGAAACTAACGTACCGTCGTCAAGATTTTCTAATTCTCCTCCGATAGGTATTCCTTGTGCAAGTTTTGATATTTTTACATTAGAACTTTTTAAACTATCTTGTATATAGTACGCTGTAGTTTGACCATCAATAGTCACACTTGTGGCTATAATGACTTCTTCAATATTAAGAAGTTTAATTCTCTCAATCAAACTTTCTATCATAAATTCTTTTTTGTTATTACCTGTAGAAGAAATATTTCCACCTAAAATATGAAAATAACCATCAAACACATTTGAGTTTTCAATTGACCATTGATCAGAAATTGTTTCAACAATACAAATTTTGTTTGATTTATTATTTTTTTTCTCACAATTCTGACACGCTGAATTTATTGATTTTATGCTTCCACATTTATTACATCTGATAATATTTTTAAACACATTCACCATAGAATTTACCATTGGTTTGTGTAAATCCTCTTTATTATTAATAAGTTTAAGAATTATTCTTCTAGCAGATTTAGGTCCTAATCCTGGTAATTTAGAAATCAGTTTAATCAGCTCTTCAATTTCAGAAATATTTTCCATCTTAAATTGGCCATTTAAAACCTGGTATTCCAAGGCCACCTGTTAATTTAGATATTTCTTCCTCTGTTTTACTTTTTAGAGAAACTTTAGCATTATTATGTGCTGCTTTTATAAGATCCTCAAGAATGTTTAAATTTTCATTATAAATTTCTTTTGAAATTTTTATCTCAACAATTTCGTTGTCACCATTAAGGGTAATTTTAACATTTCCACCTCCAGAAACTCCTTCGGCAGTAATTTTCTTAATTTTCTCTCGACTTTCTTTCATATTAGACTCTAATTCTTTTGCTTTATTTAAAATTTTACTGAAATCATTCATTATTATCTTTTTCTACATTTATTAGCTTTGAGTCTTTAAATATACTTTGAATTTTTTCGTATTCTTTTGTTTTTTTAAAAACATCTATTTCATTTTTATTAATAATTTCTTTATTTTTTTTAATAGATTTTTCACCTTGATTTTTGGAAAACATAATAATCCATCTATTATTAGTCCATTCATATAATTTTGCAGAAAGAAGTTTTACAAAATCTTTTTTTTAGATTTTCGTTGAAGGATATTTCAATTTTGTTTTTTTCAAAACTTACTAAATTTACATTTGTTTCTAATTCAAATTTTAAACTCATCTCCTTTTTTTTAGCACAAACCTTGATTAAATCATTAAACGAATTTATATCTTCAATTTTTTTATTATCTATATTGACAAGAGGTTCTTCACTTTGAGAAATGTTTTTTAATTGATTAATTAGTTCATTATTATTTTTATTTTCAATAGGTTTTTTTAAGTTAAAATTTTGTTCCTTTTCAAATTTATCACTCTGAAAACTATCTTTATTGTTATTATTCCTAATTTCCTTTAAATATAACAATCTTATTATAAACATCTCAATTGCAATATGTTGGCTAGAAACAAGATTTATTTCCTCTAAAGTTTTTATAGTAAATTGCCAAAATAAAAGAGCAGTTTTATTATCAATTTTAGAACTTAGGTCTTTTAATTTTTTATATTCCTTGTCATTCAAATCAAAGCTATTACCCTCTAAATTTATAGAATCTATGTTTTTTAGATAATAAATTATTTCTAAGAAATCATTGAGAAACATGTTCGGTTCAATCCCAACGTCATAAATTAATTTATATAACTCTAATGCTTTTTTTTCATCACCATTTAATATATTTTCTAATAATTCTAATGTAAGTGTTTTGTCAAAATGACCAAAAATTTTTTGAGCAAAATTTAAATTCATTACTTCCTCATTTGAGCTCATAAGAGCTCTGTCAAGTAATGATAGTGCATCTCTAACACTGCCTTCGGAACACTTGCATATTAATTGTAAAACTTCATCCGATATTTTTCCCTTTTCAATGATTGTTATTTTTTTAATATGATCGAACATAATATTCGACCTAACTCTTTTTAAATCAAACCTAGAGCATCTAGATAATAGAGTTACTAAAATTTTTTTAATTTCAGTTGTGCAAAATATGAATCGAACATATTTAGGTGGTTCTTCTAATATTTTTAATAAGGACTGTGCACCTGCCTTAGACATTGCTTGTATCTCATCTAGTATTAGTACCTTAAATTTGCCTTGTGTTGGTGGATATCGGCAAAATTCGATCAAGTCTCTAACAGAGTCTATACCGGTTGCAGTTGCACAATCTTGCTCTATGACGTCTAAATGATTTGAGTTTGCAATTGCTTCACAATTGCTACAAAAATTTTTCTCACACAAATTTTCTATTCCATTTTCACAATTAAGACTTTTCGCAATAATACGAGCAATTGAAGTTTTACCTGTTCCTCGTATTCCATGAAATAAATAAGCATTTGGAATTTTTTGATTTTTAATAGAATTAAATATTGTTTTTGCTACAATATCTTGACCTATCAAATCGTTTAAATTTCTAGGTCGATATTTCAAAGCTAAAACTTTAGAATCATTCATAAATTTCTAGGGCCAATCAACCTGAAAAATACTGGTTACTGTTGCTTTCTTTCGAACCTGGCAGGATTGACCGTATATCCACCTGATTGACCCGTAAATATTATATCAGTTATTATTTTAATAAAAAATAATTTATAATATTTTACCTATTTCTAAAAGATGATTGTTTAAACACACCTAACAATTGAAACTCGGAACAATGCAATTCTAAATCGCTCAAAGCACCTGAAATTTTTTCTTCGACAATATGACCCTGAACTTCACAAAAAAAGAAATATGATGAAAAAGTTCCTTTCTCAGGGAAGGATTGTAATTTAGTCATATCAACTTGCCTTAAACTCATTCCTGTCAAAGATTGAAAAAGTGCAGATGGCTTATTTTTTAATTTAAATAAAAAGGACGTAATATATTTTTCTTTTTCATTAAAATCTGGTTGGATAACATCTTTTTGAAAAACTAAAAATCTTGTATAATTTTCATCCTCATCTTGAATTTTTGAGCTTATAACCTCTAAGCCATATATGTCTGCACTATACAAGGATGCTATTGCTGCCTTAGACTTATCTTTTTGTTTAGCAACATAAGCTGCACTTCCAGCGGTATCTGCCATTACATTTTCAGTAAAATTATTTTCTCTTATAAATGAATTAGTTTGGCTTAATGCTGCTGTATGTGAATAAACATTTTTAATATCTTTTAATTTTGTGCCGGGAATACCAAGAAGACTGTGATTAATTTTAAAAAAATGTTCTGCAACAATATTAAGTCTGTATTTTAGTATAAGTGTTTCAATATTTATTGAGCCAATCAATTGATTTTGCTCAGGAACCAAGGCTTTTATATTATTATTATTTTTTGCAAGTTCAAAAGCATCCTGAAAAGTTCTGCAAGATATAGTTTTTTCACAATCTGGATAATTTTCTTTTATACAGCTTTCACTGTATGATCCCGGAATTCCTTGGTAGGCAAATTTCATAGCATCTTATATTCTAAAAATTATTTCTTTCCAATATTTTTTTAAATTTTACAAAATCTGCTTTTGTATCTATACCCATTGGATTTGACTCGGCCAAGACAACATTTATCGGGATTTGGTTGTCTAAAGCCCTTAATTGTTCAAGTTTTAATTTTTTTTCTCGTAAAGTTTGTTTTAGTGAAACAAATAACTTAAGTATCCCAAATTTATATATATAGATTCCAATATGTTGGTAACAATTTTTATTTTTGTTTTTTTTTGAAATTCTAAAAAAATTTTTTGCTTCTGAGAATGTTTTTTTATTTATTTTTTTATAGGTTTTAACTTTTACTATATTTTTGTCATTAAATTTTTGTTTTACTTTATTAGCATTAATTTGACAAGCTAGAGTTCCAATTTTTAATTTTTTCCTAATTATTACTTTAATAAGTCTATTTATATCTTTAACTGAAATTAAAGGCTCATCACCTTGAAGATTTACTACATAGTCATTATTATTTAATCTTAATTTCTTTGCCCCCTCATAAATTCTATCAGTGCCTGTTCTATGCTTATTTTTTGTTATAATGCAATTATTTGTAAATTTATTTAAGGCTTTTAATATTTTTATATCACCTGTAACTACGTAAACTTGTTGTATTTTAGTTTCTTTAGCTTTTTTGTAAACGTGAGCTATCAATGGAATACCTTTTACTTTTAAAAGAGGTTTTCCAGGCAATCTACTTGCTGAATATCTTGAAGGTATTAAAATAACTACTTTTGGCATATTGTTTTATAATTATGCGTCTTTCAGACGCAAAAAAAATATTAAAAATTTTGTTTTTTTGACAAAATTAATGTTATACGAATTATTATATTAATATGTATGAATTTCAAAAAATAATCACTTCAATATTTTTAGTAGTTTTGGTCGTATTTGGGATTGCTAAATTGAGTAATTTTATATTCAAAACAGATGAAAATGTCGTTGCATATAAAGTTGAAGTAATCGAAAAAGAAAAAGCAACTATATCAGAAAAAGTGTTTGATTTAGCATCTTTTGTTTCACTTGGTGATGTAGAACATGGAAAAAAAGTTTTTAAAAAATGTGCTGCCTGTCATAGCATTAAGCAAAGTGGAAAAAACAAAATAGGTCCAGCTCTTTGGTCAGTTATGCAGAGAAAGTCAGGAGAGTTATCTGATTATAACTATTCAAAAGCTTTGATAAATCACGGAAAGACATGGTCATTTGCAGAACTAAATGGATTTCTTCTTAAACCTGCTACATGGATAAAGGGAAATAAAATGGGCTTTGCAGGATTAAAAGATGAAAAAGATAGATCAAGCGTAATATTGTATATGAACGAAAGTTCAGATCAACCACTACCGCTACCTTAATTTATTAAGACAATAAAGCAATATAGACTTTTGAACATGTATTCTGTTCTGTGCTTGTTGCCAAACTTTTGACTTAACACTGGAGAATACCTCCTCATCTACCTCGGTTCCCCTTGGTAAGCAGTGTAAAAATATGCAGTCTTTTTTTGCAAAACTTAAGAGCTTTTTGTCAATTTTAAATTTTTTAAAATGTTTTAACTTTTTTTTTATATTAACTTTATCATTCATTGATATTACTTTATCCGAAAAAATTACGTCTGCTTCTCTAGCTGCTTTTTTTGGATCGTTAAAAATATAAATTTTATTCATATTTCTTTTTTAAATATTTCATAATATTTTTATTCGGTTGATAATTTTTTGGGCAACCAATTTTTAATTTAAATGAAAATTTTATTGACGCTGTAATCAAGGAATTTAATACATTATTGGAGTCTCCGATCCAAGATATATTTAATTTCGATATTTCTCTTTTTTTTATTTCTTCAACGGTAAAAATATCAGATAAAATTTGAGTTGGATGAGACAACGGACTTAACCCATTTATAATAGGAATTGACAAATATTTTTTGAATTCCTTTAATTTTATTTCATTATCCGTTCTAAGCATAAAAGCATTTCCAAAATTTGACAAAATTTTTGCGGTATCGGCTATACTTTCTCCTCCTTTTGCTAAGTGTAATTCATCTGGTCTTAAAGTTAGGGTGCTACCACCTAACTGCTTAATTGCTAAATAAAAACTTAATCTTGTTCGTAGACTAGACTTTTCAAACATTTGAATTAACAAATCTCCTTTTAATGGCGATCCCGGATCCACGTCTAAATTGTTTAATCCTTTTCTAAGAGTCTTTCTTTTTTTTGCGTCAATTAAAATTTTTCTCAGATCTTTTGCTGGAATATCTTGTAAATTTATAAAATGTTTCATTTAGTTAAAATTTTTACATACCTTGCTTATAATTTCTAATGCTCGATTTAATTCTATTTTTTTAACATTTAAAGGAGGTAAAATTCTAACTACATTTTCTGACGCTCTAATAGTTAACAATCCATTATCCATTAATTTCTCTATAAACTTCGACTGATCTTTTTGAAGTTGCAAACCTATCAATAAACCTCTGCCTCTGATTTCTCTTATAATATTTGGGTATCTATCTTTTAATTTATTTAGTTTTGATAAAAAATATTTTGATAAATTTTTTACATTGTTTAAAAACTTTCTGTTAGACACTATATCCATTACAGCATTTCCAACAACCATGGCCAAGGGATTTCCTCCAAAAGTAGATCCATGAGTACCTGGTGTCATACCTGAAGCAACTTTTTTATTCATTAAAACTGCGCCAATTGGAAATCCACCTCCAATTCCCTTTGCAATTGGAACAATATCAGGTTTTATTTTAGATTTTTCAAAAGCAAAAAAATCACCAGATCGAGAAATTCCGCACTGTACTTCATCTAGAATTAATAATATTTTTTTCTTATCACATAACTTTCTTAATTCTTTAAGACACCAATCAGGAATTTCTTTAATACCACCTTCTCCCATAATTGGCTCAACCATAATTGCAGCAGTATTTTTGTTAATTTTTTTTTTTAAAGCCTCGTGATTTCCAAATATAAATGTGTTAAAACCAGGTATTTTTGGGCCAAATCCTTCGGTCATTTTTTTTGATCCGCTTGCAAAAATTGCAGCAATTGTTCTGCCATGAAAAGAATTTTTTACACATAAAATTTGATTTTTTTTTGGCTTACCAATAGAATAAAAATATCTTCTCGCAACTTTGATAGCAGCCTCAGTAGCCTCAGCTCCACTATTCTGAAATATTACAGAATGAGCAAATGTTTTTTTACAAAGTTTTTTAGCTAACTTCTCTCCCTCTGGAATTTGAAATGCATTGGAAACATGCCAAAGTTTTTTTGACTGTTTTTTCAGTGCACTTACTAATTTTGGGTGAGAATGGCCTAAAGAATTTACAGCTATACCGCTCACAAAATCGAGATATTTTTTTCCATTCGTTGCATAGAGATAGCATCCTTTTCCATATTTAAAGGCAATATTTTTTCTATTGTAGGTTTTGGCCAAATAACTCATGATTTAAGATTTTATTTTATAGCCTTTTTTATAAAGAAAGTAGGATATCAGCCAAACCATTAAAGCTAGAATTATCAAATAACTTAAACCAATCTTAATTGAACCATCAGATTGTCCAATAAATGCAAAACGGAAGCCATCTATCATATAAAAGAAAGGATTATAATAACTTAATGTCTTAAGAATGCTTGGTAATTCACTGACTGAGTAAAATGTACCAGATAAAAAAGACAAAGGTACAATTACAAAATTAGTAATAGTAGCCATATTGTCAAATTTATCAGCCCAAAGTCCAGCACAAATACCTGCTGCACCCAAAATAAATGAGCATAAAATAACATATACAATAAGAAGAAATGGGTACTCAATTTTTATATTAATAAATATTGAAAAAATAACAATTGATAGGAAAGTTATTATTATTGCTCTTGTTATTGATGCGGAAATAATTGACAAAGTTACTTCTGCTGAAGACAAAGGTGCCCCTATTAAATCTACTATATTACCCATTACTTTGCCCATTAAAATTGATGATGAAGAATGAGCAAACGATTGAGATATAAATTGCATTGCAATCAAACCAGGAGCTAAAAAATTAATAAATACAACTCCTAATACATCTGATCTACTGTCCCCAATTGCTAAATTTATAACTGTCAAAAATAAAATTGCTGTTACTATTGGTCCAACAATTGTTTGTCCAGCGACAGATAAAAATCTTAAATTTTCTTTTAAGACTAGTGACTTAATTCCTATCCAATTAATGTTAAATCTTCTCACCCCTATTTTGTATTTATTATTAATATCGCTCATTCTTTTCTATAAATGATAAAAAGTGTTAATAAATTAAAAAATTTGCTTGTTATTATTACTAATTACTAATAACTATATATTGTTTATATTAATAATTAATACACTTTATATAGACTTATGAGCTGGACTGAAGAGAAAGTTAAGACATTAAAAGATTTATGGGGCAAGGGTAAAACCGCAAGTCAAATTGCCGAAATTATTGGAGGAGTAAGTAGGAATGCAGTCATTGGTAAAGCACACCGTTTAAATTTAAGCGCTAAAATTAAAACAAGATCAGCAATTACTACAAATAATTTAAAGAATAATTCAAATCATAGTAACCCACATAAAGTAAAACGAGGCAGAAAATTTAAATTCCAATCTCTTCTATTAGATAAAAATTTTGAGCCTGCTAAAAACTTGCAATTAGAAGAACTAAACGAAAATACCTGCAAATACATGGAAGGTCATCCTGATGAAGCAGGATCTTCTTTTTGTGGCAGAAAAAATGTGGAAAAATTTTCCTATTGCCCTCTTCATCTTATGATGATTTTTCAACCTAAAGGAAAAAAAGAGGATGTTCTTGAAAAAGATGAAGTTCCAAAGTTTATAGAAAAGAAAATTAAGTCGGCTTGATAAAACTATTTTAAAATTTTTTCTTTTGCTTTTTTAAATTCTTCCTGAGTAATCACTCCATCTTCATGCATTTTTTTTAATTTAGAAATTTCAGTCGAAAGATCTTGTTTTATCTCACCGATATCGCTTTCTTCTTTTTCTTTAGACAATTCACTTTTAGCCTCTACACCTCTTGTTATAGCTTTAACTGCTAAATACAAAACAAAAATTAAAATAACTGCTATGACTACATAAATAATATTTGCTAACATAAATATCTAACCCTTTTTAAAATTTTTAACTGAAAATTGCCCACCTTCTCTCCAGTTATAAGCATATTTCATAACACCCTCTTCAAAATTTATTTTGCTAGGAGATCCTAAATCAAAATTGTTCATATTACTTTTAGAACTAATATTATCATATTTTAGTAAATTTAATTGATCAACTGTTAAAAGAGGATTTGGCATTTTTTCTAAAATTTTTGCTGAAAATTTAGCGAGAAAAAGTGGTAAAGGCAAAAATAATCTTTTTTTTATTTATACATTTAGACAAAATATTTAAAATCTCTAAAAATGTTAAAACTTTTGGACCTACAGTTTCGATTTTTTTTCCTCTTATATCATTTTCGACAGCATGAAAAATTATGTCTGTTAAATCTGAGGCATGAATAGGAGCAAATTTAGTTTTACCTCCATAGTATAAAGGAAATATGGGAAAGAAATTTAGTAAACTCATAAATCTAGTAGTGAAAGAGTCGTTAACTGAATAAACTATAGAGGGTTTTAGAATGGTTGCTGAGGGCAAATTTTCAAAGATTTTGTTTTCGCCTTCAGATTTAGAGACGGCGTATTTAGAATCACTAGCATTTTCTACTCCGAGAGATGAGATATGTATCAAATGTTTATTTTTATTCTTGCATATCTCAGACAAAAATTTTGGGAATAAAGTATGTATTTTTTCAAATGTGTTTATTTTTCCACTTTCAAATAATATCCCAATTAAATTGATAACAATGTCCGCATTGTCGACTAGCCCTGTGACTTTTTCATAATCAAATATTTTAGTCTCTTTGATATCAATATATCCTATTGATCCACTGGTTTTCAAAAAAATAGCTTTGTGAAGGTTTCTTGTCTGACATATTACTTTATAATTGTTTTTTGTTAGTTTTCTTATTAGATGCCTTCCAATTTGTCCTGTTGCACCGAAAATTAATATTTTTTTTTTGACCATTTATTAGACAATATTGTTATGTATTTATATATATATCTAAAAAATGAATATCAAAATATATAATAATGACCTCCCTTCAGATTTAGATTTATCTGGGGAGAAAGTGGTTGCATTAGATAATGAAGCTCTAGGTCTTGTTTTGGGAAGAGATCCTTTAACTCTTGTACAAATAGGTTTAAGAAACAATAATTTTTATTTAGTAAAATTAAATAGAGAGACTTACGAAGCTCCAAATTTAAAAAGATTTTTATCAGTTTCCGATACGGAATTTATAATGCATTATGCAAGACAAGATCTTTTGTGGTTAAAATATCACTTAAATGCTGAACCTAAAAAAATATTTTGTACTAAGCTTGCCTCTAAGATAGCAAGAACTGCAAGTCAATATCATGGATATAAAGAGCTTGTTAAAGAGATATGTGGCAAAGATATTTCTAAAAAGGAACAGCAAAGCGACTGGGGGGACCCAAATCTTTCTGAGAAACAGATTAATTATGCGGCTCAAGATACTCAATACTTATTTCAAATAAAAGATAAATTGACTAAAATGTTAGAGAGGGAAAATAGATTAAGTCTTTATAATAAATGTGTAAAAACGATCCCAACTTTAGTAGATATGGAGATAAAAGGATTTAAAATTTCAATATTTGATCATTAAATGAAAACTAGTAATTTGAGAACAATAGCTAAAGAGGTTTTGGAACTAGAAATTTTAGCATTAAAAAAACTAAAAAAATCTATCAATAAAACTTTTGATGATGCGGTTAACGCTATAGTAAATTGTAAATCCAAAGTTATAGTCTGTGGAGTTGGTAAAAGCTTTTTGATAGCATCAAAAGTAAGTAGCACTATGTCTTCAGTTGGTTGTGCATCTTTTTCAATAAATGCTAATGAATGTTCACACGGAGATTTAGGAAGCATTACAAGAAAGGACGTTTTAATAATAATCAGTAATTCTGGAAATACAGAAGAATTAAAACCGGTAATTCAATATGCAAATAGAAATAAAATTAACTTGATAGGTATAACCTCTAAAAAAAGTTCTCTTTTATACAACGCTTCTGATATTAAATTATTAATGCCGGAAGTTAAAGAAGCAGGATTAAGTATTGTTCCAACAAGCAGTACTACAGAACAAATTGCTTTAGGAGATTGTCTTGCAATTGCAGCTTTAAATAAAAAAAAGTTTAGTAAGAATCATTACAAATTGTTACACCCTAATGGAAGCATTGGGAGTCAACTTAGAACAACAGAAGATCTAATGATATCAAAAAATGGCATTCCGTTTATTGATGAAAATAAAAATATGAAAACAGCTATTGGTTTAATCACAAAAAAGAAACTAGGAGTTTTAATCGCAATTAATAAAAATAAATTAACAACTGGAATTATAACAGATGGACAATTAAGAAGAGCTAATCAACATAATAAGAATATTTTAAATTTAAAGGTTAAAGATGTTATGACAAAGAATCCTCTTAGTGTTAATAAGGATACACTAGCTGCAAAAAGTCTTTTAATTATGTCTGAAAATAAAATTACTAGCTTATGTGTTCATAAAAATAAAGATAAAAAGAGGACAATAGGCATTTTACATATTCACCATATATTAAATGCAAATATTCAATAAATGAGAAAATCATATATACAATTAGTTCTATTTATAATTTGCGTATTATCTACTTATTTAATTTATGAAAATTTTTTTAAAAATAAGTCTTTTGTTCAAGATGAAAGTGAAATTAATCTAAAAAGTCAGAATATGTCAATTACTAAGTCTGAAGAAAAAATTAGTTCTGATGAAAAAGAAATAAATTTAATAAGCAACTTAAAATATAAATCATTTGACGCAATGGGAAATGAATATTTAATTAATTCTAAATCAGCAGAACTATCTTCAAAAGATGACGAATTAATTAAACTTATAGATGTTTCGGCAAAAATTATTTTAAAAAAAAGATCACCGATTTTAATTGAATCTGACTACGCATTACACAATAAAAATGTTTTTGATACAAAGTTTTTTGGTAATGTTAATGTCACACATGAAGATATAAAAATATTTTCAGAGAATCTTGATTTGATGTATAACAGCAATTTTGTTAGTCTTTATAATATAAAAGAAATATACAATAATAATATTCAATTAAATGCTGATAGAATTGAATTTGATATATTGACTAAAAACGTAAGTATAAATATGAATAAAAATACAGATAAAGTGAATATTACATACAAATAAATGGGCATAGTTAAAAAATTTTATATAACTAAATTTAAGGAAGAAAGACCTAAAATTGAGCTTAAAAATATCTCGTTATCTTTTAACAAGAGACAAATTTTAGATAATATTTCCCTTACTATAAGAGAAGGCGAAATTTGTGGATTACTAGGACCAAATGGTGTAGGAAAATCTACAATTTTTAACATAATAATTGGACTATTAACTCCTGATTACGGAGATGTTTTCATAAATAAAAAAAAAGTAACCAATTTACCAATTTATAGAAGAGCTTTAGACTTTGGAGTTAGCATTGTTCCACAATCTGGTGGAATTTTTAGTGACTTAACTTGTTATCAGAACCTTATTGCAATAGCCGACTTGGTAATCAAAGATAAAAAAGATATAAATTTTAAAGTAGAAAAAATGATTGCTAAGTTTGAACTCGATGCTGTGAAAAACATTAAGTCTAAATATTTATCTGGAGGACAAAAAAAAAGAGTTTCGATAGCGATGGCTTTGTTATCAAATCCAAAAATTGTTTTAATGGACGAGCCATTTCAAGGTCTTGATTTAATGTCTACAAATTATCTTCAGGAAACTATTGTAAATCTACAAACTGAGGACATAAATAGATGTTGCATAATATCAGATCACGCTGCTAGAGATTTGTTAAAAATTTCAGACCGTGCTGTAGTTTTAGCAAATAAAAAAATAATTGCTCAGGGAACCCCAAAAGACTTAGTTAATAATCAAGAAGCTAAAAGTTTTTACTTTGGAGACACTTTTAATATTAATTAATTTTGATGAAAAGTTATTTGTCAATTAATTCTCTAATTCCAAGTTTTAATAAAGTATTAAATGTTCCAGGTGATAAATCATTATCAATCAGGTGGGTATTGTTAGCTTCACAAGCAATAGGAAAATCCAAAGCATACAATTTATTAGAGTCCGATGATGTCATTAGTGCCATAGTCTCCATGAAGAAACTTGGTGTAGAAATCTTAAAAAGAAACGGTTGTTATGAAATAAACGGTGTTGGATTAAGTGGTTTTAGACATAAAAATAACTTAAATTTAAACGCAGGTAATTCTGGTACATTTGCACGTCTTTTGTGTGGAACCTTAGCGGGAAATGTTAAGAATGTTAAAGTTACCGGAGACGCAAGTTTGTCAAAGAGAGATTTTTCTAGGGTTGTAAAACCATTAGAATTATTTGGTATTAATATTAAGACTAAAAAAAATAAACTACCAATTACTATCACGGGATCAAAATATTTAAGACCTATTTTTTATAAAGAAGACAAAGGAAGTGCACAGGTTAAAAGTGCTATATTATTGGCTTCACTTAATACCCCAGGAGAAACTGTTGTTAAATCAAAAATGTCAAGAAACCACACAGAACTGATGTTTAAAAATTGTTTGAAAATACCTTTGAAACTTAAGAAGTATAAAAATTATGAGACTATTAAAGTAGAGGGAAAAACAAATTACAAAGGTTTTAATTATAAGATACCAGGCGATATAAGTTCTGCCGCATTTTTTATAGCTTTGACTCTTTTAGCTAATAAATCGAGTCTTAAGATGAAAAATGTGAATTATAACAAATCAAGGACTGGCATCATTGAGATATTAAAAAAAATGAGAGCCAAAATAAGAATAACTAACATTAAAAATTACAAGGGAGAAAAAGTAGCTGATATTTCTGTTGTAAGTAGTAATAATTTAATTGGTATAAACTGTCCTAAATCATTGAACACAAAATCAATAGATGAATTTTTAATAATTTTTTTGATATGTGCAAGAGCTAAGGGTATTTCGAAATTTATTGGCATTAATGAACTTAGACAAAAGGAAAGCGATAGATTGAAAATAGCTGCGAGATTTTTAAAATCTATTGGAGTACAGGTCGATGAAAAATTTGATAGTCTAAAAATTTATGGAAATCCAAAACTTAAAATAAAAAAACAAGTTGTAATTAAAAATTTTTTAAAAGACCATAGAGTATTTATGATGTCATGCGTGGCTGCTCTTACATTGGGAGGGGATTTTAAAATATATGATAAAAAATCTATCAACTCTTCGTTTCCTAATTTTCTTGATTTATTAAAAAAATTAGGAGCAAAAATTGATAATATGCAATTAAACTGACAAAATATTATAAAAAACATCTAAAATTAGTAGATTCATAACTTGATTAATAACTAAATTTTAAATAAAGATCGACCTAAAATAAAAACATTTAATATTAAGAATGGAAATATACAAAGATATTACATCAGCCAAAGAAAAAGAATTTGCGAGTTTATTAAATAATCAATCTAAAATCAAAATAGAAGAGGGTAAAATTTATGAAGCCACTGTTACAAAAATTTCTCAGAAATATTGCTGGGTACACTTGGATCAACTAAAATCTGAACCTGCCATTGATATAAACGAAATAAAAGAAATTAACCTGTTAGATAAGTTAAAAGAGGGATCTAAATTGAAAATTGTAGTTGAAAATCTAGAGTCAAGATCAGGTGAAATTGTTGTATCCGCTTCCAAAGCAAAAAAAATTGAAGGATGGGAAGCGCTACTTAAAAAGTATGAAAATAATGAAGTAATTAAAATTAAAATTAAAAACAAAATTAAGGGTGGTTTTGTATGTGAAGAAGTTGAAACAAAACATTTATTATTCATGCCTGCCTCACAACTTTCATCAAGACCAGGTAGAGAAAGTGCTAATGTTATAAATTCTGAAATGGAAGTTAAAATTATACAAGCTGATAGAAAGAGAGCAAACCTATGCTGTTCAAGAAGAGAACTGATAAGTGAAAATAAAAAAGGAGATCAGAAAGAAAAATTTAATAAATACAATGTTGGGGATCGTGTAGATGATGCTGTAATAAAAAGCATAACAGATTGGGGTTTGTTTTTTGAAATAAATGGTGAACTAGATGCATTGTGCCACTCATCTTGCTGTAGTTATCAAAGAATTGAAAATTTAAATGATATGTTTGAAGTAGGACAAAAAATACCTGTTGAAATAATTAGCAAAGATGAAAAAAAATTACAGATAGGTGTGTCAATCAAGGCCCTTCTTTTAAATCCCTTTGATAATATTCATAAATACAAAGAGGGAAAAAATTATGAAGTTGTTGTTAAAAAAATCTTAGCATATGGAGTATTTTGTGAACTAGAGGACTCACTAGTAGCTTTATTGCACCAGTCCCAAATATCATGGACTGAAAAAAATCCATTCCCGAAAAATTATTTTAAGATTGGCCAAAAGATTAAAGCACAAATAATCTCAATTGATAAAGATAACCAAAGAATTTCTATATCTCATAAACTTACTCAAGAAAATCCTTACGAATTAGCAAAAAATAAATTTGAGTCCGATACTTCAGTAGAGGTTACAGTAGTGGATAAGAATGAAAGTGGTCTAATAGTCAAACTTCCAGAAGTGAATGTGGACGCTTTCTTGCACCAAAATCAATTAAGTTGGAGTGGAAATTTTAAAGAGCAGTTACAAAATTTTAAAAAGGGCGATATTATTAAAGTGAAGATTGTAGATATATCGGTAGAAAATAGCAAAATATTGGTCAGTAAAAAAGCTTTAGAACAAGATCCAATGAGCTTTTGGGATGGAAAAAAAATTGATGATATTGTTACAACAAGAGTAATATCTGTTGATAAAAAGGGACTAATAGTTAGACCTGAGGGATCAGAAATAGAAATTTTTATAAAAAAAAATCAAATCGCTATAGAAAATGCTGATGCGAGAGCAGAGCGCTTTACGGTGTCGGATGTTATCGACTGTGCAATAACTGAGATTTCATTGGAAAAAAGGAAAGTATCATTAAGTATTAAAAGAGTAGAAGAAATAAATAATGAAATTGCAATAAAGAACTATGGCGATTTATCATCGGGTAAATCTCTACCATTTGCAAATTTATCTGATAAATTGAATAAAAAAGATAAGAACAAAAAATAAAATAAATTGTCAAAGAATAAGTCAGACATTTTAAAACAGTTATCCATAAACTTCCCTAATTTTTTAAAAAAAGATCTTTCAAAAGTAATTGAAATTATTTTAGAAAATATAAAAAACTCTTTGAAAAATAATGAAAGAGTTGAGTTAAGAGATACTATAATTTTTGAAGCAAAATCGTTTAAAGCAAGGTATGCGAGAGACCCAAGAAATAATCAGAAAGTATTTGTTCCAGAAAGAAAACTAATTAAATTTAAAATTTCAAAGAAATGGCAAAAAGTAATTAATGGAAAATAAAATTTTTATAGCTTGCGATACTACAAAAATTAAAAAAATTAGAGAAATTATTAACAAAACTAAAAATTCCAAAATACAAATTGGATATAAATTTGGTCTTGAATTTTTAAATTCTAAAAATGGTAGAGCCTATGTTTCGAAAATCGGAAATAGAATAATTTTTGCTGACTTAAAACTTCATGACATCCCAAATACCTGTGCATCAACTATTAAAGCAATCAAAGATTTGAAAGTTGATTATGTAACGATACATATAAGCTCAGGTTTTGAGGCTCTTAGAGCTGTAAAAAGAGCCTCAGGTAAAATTAAAATAGTAGGTGTAACTGTATTAACCTCATTGGAAAATAAAGATTTAAAAGAGATTGGATTTGATAAGGATGTTAAAAAATTAGTTGTTCATCAAGCTAGATTGGCTAGTAAAGCAAAACTTGATGCTATTGTTTGTAGTGCACAAGAGGTAAGATTAGTAAAAAAAGTATTTAAAAAAGAAATAATAACACCTGGCATAAGATTTAGTTCAAACAGAAATGATCAAAGAAGAACTTTAACCCCAAAACAAGCCATTGCAAATGGTGCTAATTGGCTTGTAATAGGTAGAGACATAACCAAAGGTAACATCAAAAAAAATATTAAAAAATTAATTGATCACTTAAATCGATGATCAAAGGTTTAAAAATTTGTGGTGTCTCAGATTCTGGAACATTAAATTATATCTTAAATCATAATCAAAAACCTACTATGATTGGCTTCATAACCAATTACGAAAAAAGTAGAAGATTTGTTGAATATGAAAAACTGAAAAATTTAGTTGATGTAGATAAAAAAAAGGTAAGTTTTGTATCTGTCCTCGTAAATCCAGATGATAAAATTTTAGAAAAAATTAAAAATTTAAATTTTGATTATTATCAATTATACGACGTAAATTCCGAAAGAACTAAAGAAATTAAATTAAAATATAAAATCAAAATAATTAGCGCAATTACTGTTTCGAGTAAAAATGATGTGATTAAATATAAAGACTACTTAGATATCTCGGACATAATACTATTTGACTCAAAGGGTTACCACAAATCTGAAAGTTTTGATCATGGTCTACTAGATGAGGTACCTCATAAATTGAATAAAATGATTGCAGGAAATATACAAATAGATGATATTTCTAAATTTGAAAATAAAGATTTTATAATTGATCTTAGTGGAGCAATTGAAGATGTAAATGGAAAAAAAGATATAAATAAAATTAATAAATTGTTAAATTTGTTTAAAAAATATGAAACTTAAAAAGGGAATTCCAGTAATTGATCAAGGAAATAAACTCGGATTTTGGGGAGGTAAGTTTGGTGGAAATTTTGTTCCAGAAACATTAAAAAAACCAATCGAAGATTTAGAAATTCTATTTAATAATCTCAAAAAAGATAAAAAATTTATTGCTGAAAAGGATAAATATTTCAAAAATTGGATAGGTACTCCTACCAGATTCATAAAATTAGAAAATTTAACAAAGCATGTAGGTGGAGCTCAAATTTATTCTAAAGTAGTATCAGATGCAAATGGAGGAGCACACAAGATCTATAATGCTACAGTTCATTGTTTACTTGCAAAACGCTCTGGTAAAAAAGTTATTTGTGGAGACACCGGCGCGGGGTATGCGGGTAAAATGTTAAGTATGGCTGCAAAAAAGTTTGGTCTTAAATGTAAAATCTTTATGGGTGCAAAAGATATTGCAAGACAACAACCAAATGTAAAAGCGATGAAAAAAAATGGTGCAGAGGTAGTTCCAGTTTATTCAGGAAGCCAAACGCTTGTGGATGCTGTTTCAGAGTGTATGAGGTTCTGGGTTGCTAACTGTGATACAACTGCCATGTGTGTGGGTAGTACGGTAGGACCAGCAGTTTTTGTTAGAATTTGCGGTTGGAGTACTAGTCAAATTTCGAGAGAACTTAAAGTCCAATTAATTGAAGAGTTTGGATCAATTCCAAAAAAACTTAAACTTTACAATTGTGTGGGTGGCGGAAGTTCGAGCTTTGGGTTTTGGAATGAGTTTATGGATTATGATAAAAAACAGTGTGAATTTATTGGCGTGGAAGCTGGGGGACCTGCAAAAAGTAAAAAACATGCAGCGCCTTTAACTTATGGTTCTAAAATTGGAATTCTTCATGGTGCAGCCCAATACGTTAATCAAAACTCAGATGGACAAATAGAAGAAACAGAATCTATCTCGGCTGGTTTAGATTACCCTGGAATTTCTCCGATCCATTGTTTTTTAAAAGACACAAAGAGAGCTAGATACACATCAGCAAGCGATGAAGATGCTCTAAAAGCATACAAGTTAGTAACAAAATTTGAAAAATTAAGGCCCTCTTTAGAACCGAGCCATGCATTCTTTGTTGCAATAGCTGAATCAAAAAAATTTAGCAAAGATACGATAGTAGTCGTTAATAGCTGCGGGGATGCTTACAAAGATAAGAAAATTTTAGAGCAAAGGTTAGGAAAAAAATATGTTAAATCCAATTAGTGCTGCATTTAAAATAGCTAAAAAAGAAAAAAGGCCAGCTTTGTTAACATACACTGTTGCAGGTGATGGATCAAAAAAACAATCCTTAAACATTCTAAAATCAATATCTGAAAATGTTGATATTCTAGAGGTTGGGGTTCCGCATAACACTCCAGTTGCAGATGGTAGTCAAATTCAAACCAGCGCGTATCGAGCTATAAAAAATGGAATTAAAATTAATGATATCTTTAATATTATTAAAAAATTTAAAAAATCAGACAAAAATAAACCCGTAATATTAATGGGTTATTATAATATGATTTTTCAGTATGGTGAAAACAAGTATATAAACAAGTGTAAAGCCTCTGGCGTTAATGGATTGATAGTCGTAGATTTACCTTGGCCAGAAAATAAAAATTTTGCGAAAAAATGCAAAAGCAAATCAATTTATTTTATTCAGCTATTATCACCAACAACCACAAATAAAAGGCTTAGGAAAATTATTAAAGACTCTCATCAAATGATTTATTTTATCTCAATGTTGAGTACAACAGGAGGCAAATTAAAAGTGACGCCTAATGAAATACTTAAAAATTATAATAAAATCAAAAAAATAGATCCAAAAAAGCAAACTGTGATTGGATTTGGAATCACCGAAAAAACAATTGGAAAACTTAAATCTGCCGATGGATTGGTTGTAGGTAGTGCAATTTGTAAAGAAATTACTAGAAGTTTAAACAATAGACAAAATCCTGTCACAAATGTAAGTAGGTTAGTAAAAAATCTAAAGAAAAAAACAACATGAATTGGATTAAAAAAATTAAATACTTAGGTCAAAGAATTAAAGTAAATTTTAAAAAAAAATTTCCTACTAAAGAAGAAGTTGAGAATTCAGACTGGACCAGCTGTTGCACTGGTCCGATTTTAAAAAAAGATTTAGAGAATAATTCATGGGTTTGCAATGCTTGTGGAAAGCATCACAGAATAAACTGTTTGCAAAGATTTAATATTTTTTTTGGTAAAAATAATTATGAAATTATAAAAACACCAATACCTGGAGATGAAAACCCTTTAAAATGGAAGGATGTAAAGCTGTATAAAGATAGGCTAGCAGATGCAAAGAAAAAAACCGGACAGGATTGTGCAATAATGGTGGCTAAAGGAAAAATAAACAACATTGAAGTGATAGCTGCTGCATCAAATTTTGATTTTTTAGGTGGATCTGTATCTATATCGGAGTCAGAGGCAATAGTTTATGCGGTCCAAAATGCGATAGATAATAAAATTCCTTTTGTAAATTTTTGCAGTGGTGGAGGAATGAGAATGATGGCTTCTGCAGTTAGTCTCACAGCCGGGATGGGCAAAACAACAATTGCGATTAATGAACTTAAAAAATCTAAATTGCCTTATATAGTTTGCATTGTAGATCCTTGTGCTGGAGGAATTTCAGCAAGTTACGGAATGACAGCCGATGTTATATTTGGGGAGTCAGGTGCGCTTTGTGCTTTTGCTGGTCGCAGAGTTGTGCAGGCAACTGTGAAAGAGGAATTACCTAGTGATTTTCAAAGTGTTGAATTTTTAGAAAAACATGGGTTTATTGATAAAGTAATACATAGAAGAGATTTAGCGTCAGAGATTGGAAACATATTATCTATATTGCTTAACAAAAATACTGAGGTAAATTTAACAGCAAATAATGAAACTTCAGAAAATATTGAGCAGATTACAAAAGCTGCATCCTAAAGAAATTGATCTTAGTTTAGTTCGTATTAAAAACCTCCTAAAAAAACTTGGAAATCCTCAAGATAAAATTAAAGCTATTACTGTAGTAGGTACTAATGGAAAGAACAGTACAATAAATGCAATTTTCTCAATTTTAAAATCAGCAAATATAAAATGTAATGTTTATACAAGTCCTCATATTTTAAAAATAAATGAGAGGTTTGTTTTTGATAATAAAGAAATTAGTGACGAAGAATTGGCAGATTTATTTGAAGAAGTTGAAAGTATAAATGATAATAAACAAATAACATATTTTGAAATACTAACTGCCTGTTATTTTTACAAAGCCTCCAAGTTTCCTGAGAATATTAATCTTATAGAAGCTGGGTTATTCCACAGGTTTGATGCTACTAATGTATTAGAAAAGAATATTGCTAGTATCATAACTTCAATTAGTTTAGATCACTTGGACTGGCTACCTGAGAATGACAGGACTATTGAAAAGATCATATTTGAAAAAACTTCTTCATTATTAAAATCAAATATTATTATTGCAAAACAAAGCTCAAATGAAATTATGGAGTGCATAAAACAAGTAATTTCAAAAAATAATTCTAATAAAATTTATTATAATGATGATTATAGCTTTTTAATTAATGAAAATGACTATTTTCATTATGAGGATAAATTTGGGAAATTAAAATTACCAATGCCAAATTTACTTGGCCAATTTCAGCTGGAAAATATATCAACTGCAATATCTACTCTGAGAAATCTAAAGTTTGATATTACAGAAGCAAATATTAAAAGTGGAATAACAAACCTAACATCCTTGGCTAGGCTTCAAGAGATAAAATCAGGTAAGTTAAAAGAATTAGTTAAAAGCAATAGGTTAATTATTGATGGTAGTCATAACGAAAATGGTAGTAAGTCTTTAAATAATTATCTTCAAAGCTTAAATTGTAACAAGCATGTGGTTGTTGGAATGATGGCAAACAAACATCATGAAAAATATATAAGTTACTTTAAAAATATATCATCTTTAACAACTGTAGATATTCCAAATCAACCGAATTCGATAAGTGGAAAAGATTTAATGAAAAAATTTAAGAATTTACCAAACGTAAAATATCAACCTAATATATTAGAGGCAATTAAATCCATAAACTTAAAAGAGGGGGATGTTTTATTAATCACAGGATCTTTATATTTAGCTGGGGAGGTATTGAGTTTAAATTAAAGATTTTCTTTAATCCAATCTTGAATATTAGATTTTGTAGTAGCTCCAACTTTTGTACTTGCTAATTCTCCATCTTTAAACAATAGCATTGTTGGAATACCTCTAACTCCTTTTAAAGGACTTGTCCCCCCTCTAATTAAAGAAGGGGGACAAGCCCCCGAATTTTGTAGGAGTGTTGGGCTCTTCATCTATGTTATGTTTAGCAACAACAACATCTTTCATTTCATCAGAAATTGCTTCGAGATGAGGAGCGATCATTAAACAAGGATTACACCAAGATGCCCAAAAATCTGTTACAACAATTTTATTATCTTTGATCATTTTTTCAAACGTTTCATCTGTAGATTTAACTGTAGGCATAATTAATTTATATAAAAATTTAATTTATAATCAATATATAATTTTGCCTTTTTAATATTATCAACATTACACATTTTCATATTTTTTTTGTATTGACATAACATGATCATTTAATTCATCTAAAAATTTTAGTTTTTCCTCATCATTTTGATCTGAATATTTGTCTCTAAGAGTATCAATTTCAGTAAAACAAGCAGAGACTGTCCACCATTTTTCTTTACCAGTGCTTAATATTCTCTTTGCAATACCTTGTTCTATTTTTTTTCTTATGTCTTGAGGCAGGACTTCTGGAGCTTCTTGAAAAATAATTTTCTTTCCAAAACCATGCAACCTTTCATCCTCAAATTTTGACAGTAGGTTTAGTTTATCCTTCCAATCTGCTGAATGCCAGGCAGGAAATAGAGCTGTATCTTTATTTGATGTGAATTTTGTGTAAATACTTTCCTCAGCATATATATCCTCTTGATTTTTTGATTGTTCTTTATCTTCTGCAATTTCTCTCAAAGCAGTTAATATATTTTGAGAAAAAGCCTCATTTTCTTTAACCATTTTAGATCTTTTGTTAATTAGTTCTAAATCCATTGCATTATAAGGTTCTGCTTGCATGCCATATTTTTTATCAAGAATTATTGGAGCCTTGTTTGATCTTATAGTTCTTAAAAATTTAGGAGTTTTCTTCATTTCTGCTTTTAGTTCATTTACCGACATTTTTAGCAAAGGCTCTACGTCAACTCTTAAGTCTACAGCTTGGCCCCATTGATAAATTGGATGAATACAATATTTTGGATGAAGTGGACTAACCAGATATAGTCTGCTTTTGCCATAAAAATATTCATTAAGGGTAATGATATTTTCTTTTTTTATAATTGTTTCAGTCTCAATTTTGTTTGAAGTTCTCAGAAACTCATTCCATGTGTCAGGTTGTTTTCTTTTTATCAAACCAAGAACTTTTACAGTTAAGCTTGCATCAAATAACGCAGAGTGAGCTCCGGCTGAGTCAAACCCATTCATTTTACTCAAAGACGCTAATTTAAATACCGGGTTATTTTTTTCATTAATTTCTGTCTCAAGTACGTTTTGATCTACAGCATAAGCTGCCCTAGCAATATTAATTCCATCATGACGTTTATTTGGCGAAGCGTTAGTTATATATGGATATCTAATCCCTTTAAAAAACTCTTTTCTTATCATTTCATCATCAAAACCAATGTTAGACCAGCCTAAGAAAATTGCTGGGCTCCATTTTTTAAAAATTTTTTCTATTTCTCCCAACATTTGATAATGACTTAAATTGCCTTGGGTAAGCTGCTTAATACTTGTTTTATTTACTATTAATGCCATTGCTTGAGGTATTTCGCCCTCAGGTAATCTGCATCTTAAATTAAATCTATCTTTCTCCTTGAAGTTTTCATCAACTAAAATTCCCCCTATCTCAATTATGCTTCCAAAATCTGTACTTGCACTTGAACTTTCTATGTCCCATATTGCTAAATTCATATTTACCTTTTATTAGCTTTGTTTTGAGGAATATTTGAAGTTATTTAAGAACTTAACTATTCGCATATAAACAATTAGCATTAAGTTAGTTTAACTCTTTTATAAAACAAAAGTTTAAAGTCAAGCTGAATTCTTAAGCTCATTAAAAATTTTTAATCTTCCAAGAAATAAATTTTGATACATTTGCAATTCAGGTCCTTCAATGATGAAATCTTGAAATAAGTTATCCACAGTGCATAATAAAATAACTCCTGATGTAATATTTGTTTTATAAACTACATTATGGGCTAATGTATAAGCTCCAAGTTGTAAAAAATAATCTTGAATATAATCAGCTTTTTTAGGTCGGTTAGCCTGTTTGAAATCAATAATTGTTTCGTTTTTGTTATAAATTCCAATAAGATCTGCAGTACCAGCATATCGGTCATTAGGATTAATTAGGGTGGCCTCCATCCCATAAATTTCATCTAACTTACCTTTTATCCCGTTTTCAATGATGACCTTAGCCATATTTTTATGCTGCTCATTACTTTCGAAAAAACTATCATTAACTCTTCCTCTTAAATAATCCTCAATATAAGAATGAAGGGATGTTCCCCTTCTAGATGCTTCAGTTTTAATTCTATTCGACTCCTTATACCCGACGCGCTGTCTCCATAATTCCAATGATGCTTTGTCTTCGTCCGATTTTGTTAGACTTAATATACTAGTTACGCTTGGATACTTTTCATCACCTGATAAATACTTTCTCATACCGTCTTCGTTAGACCTTGTAGATCTTGGGTAATTAAACTTTGAGTTCCACTTCATTCTTAGTATTTATCAGGATATTTTTCTTTTATCTACTTGTGCGTATGCGCTTATCGGTGATGGTGTATCTGGATCAGGATCATTATCCTCATCTTTGTTTTTTATATTTTCTAGTGATCTGTAAATTGATCTTGCATCTTTTCCAAAACTGTCAACTACCAACATAGCTTCCTCTAATTTTTTTCTCAATACAATTACATTATCAAAATGTCTTGAAAATCGCGTAGAGATAGTATTAAGGTCATTAAAGATTTGTGTAGCATTTTTCTGAATTTTGAGACTAGTGAAGCCAAGGTGAAAAGATTGTATTAGTGCACATATTGTATTAGGGCCTGCAATAGTAACTTTATATTTCTTTCTTAATTCTTCGATCAGAAGTTCTTTTGTTTTAGGATCTCTATAACTCACAAGTTCTGCATATAAACCCTCGGTAGGTACAAAAATAATTGCGAAATCACATGTTATAGGAGGATTAATATATTTTTGTTTAACAGTTTTTGATTTGGATCTAAATGCTGAAGCAAGTTCGTGTCTCGCAGATGCAAGAGCTTCCTTATCTTTATTTTGAAATGCTTCATCAACTGCTTTGTACTTTTCAATTGGCCAATGACTATCAATGGGACAAAGAACATCATTTTGAAGTTTTACTGCAAACTCTACTAAATCTCTTGTTTCATCAGGTTTCATTTTTGCATTGGCTATATATTGAGATGCCGGAAGTAAGTCTTGTAATAGCGTGGCTAAGCTAAACTCACTTAATCCACCATATTGTTTTACTCCAGCAAGAATTCTACTAAAATTATTTTGGCTTGTTTGGATCTCCTCAACTTGTTTATTAAAAGATGCTACTTTCTCGTCAACACGTGTAAGAGCTCCAGTCATGTCTTTAGCAACTTCTTTACTCATTTCACTAAATGATTGGTTAATTGAGTCTTTTAGTCCGTCAAAATCCTGCTTGACCTTATCTAGCTCAGTTTCACTGTTTTTCGGTTCTTTTTTAAATTTTACGAAAAAAACAATATTGAGAATTAATATAGTTAAAATTAGAATTATTAATAAAATATCCATGATTCTTTACGTTATACTCCTTTTTTTATTTTTCAATTTATATTTTCTTTACCGTAATAAATTATACCGGTGCCATCACAATCTATGCACACTTCCTCTGGATGGCATTCGAGGATAATTCCATTGCCACTACACTCAAGACATTCACCAACAATTTCATTACAATAAATTTTGCCCTCTTTAACAATCCTTCTTTTTATAAAGTGCTCAGAAAAAATAATTACATTATTTTTTTTCATAGTAATTTTATTTATTTTTTAACTGACTGTGGATGTAATCTATTTCTATAGCATTTTGTTCTAGATCTCTTCTAATTCTTAAAAATTTAAAAAAATAATAAGTGTTTATTGGCAAGTTAAAAATTCTTAATAAAAAACCCAGTAATGGTCTTTTTTCATAATATTTATTATTTACCGTGTCAGTGAGATCCACAGATACTAAGTATAATTCTGTATCTCTTCTCCAATCCAAACAATATTGCAATCGATCCTTAAGCCTTTTTTTAATTAAATAGTTCATTGATATATTGCTATCTGTCTGTAACACTGCGGTTTTTCAGAGGATTTACCTATTATTTCTATTTTGCCATTTCGAACAAAATAAACCCAGTAATAATTCTCATTATTCTCCTCATCTATTACTTCTTCTATTCTTATTTCAGTTATTTTATCTATTTTTTTCATCTAATTCTTTTTTTGCAGGAAGAGGAGCTATCTCTCCCCACAAGATATAGTCATCTATGGTGCCCAAAACCAGATTTGCACTGGTACCCATCGCAGTGGAACAAGTTTTACTTGTCGCGTCTAACTGTTTCGCCATTTGAGCATATAAATTTTTTTTCATTAAACTCCTAACAATAATTTTCCTAAATAAAATACTCCAAATCCTAAAATTGTTACTAAAATTATACTTGTTAAGATTTGCCATATAAAACTAAACATAGTATCAATGTAATTTTTCTTCTTTAATAGAATTCATCAAATTTTTATCTATATTAATATATTCAGAACTAGAAATAACGTCAGTAATATCTATTTTGCCTTCTAGGTACATTATGCAAAAAGATTTAGTAATTTCTTTTTTCAATTCCTCATCTGTCATTTCTAATGGATTTCTAAAATCCATATCTATTGTAATTAATGTTTTTGTATGCTTCATCTGTTCTCCATTTTTTTATCGTTGAAGCTAATTAAAGCTAGAAAGGATATTCAGATGACAACAAGACAGGAGGCAAAAAAATGAAAGGAATGCCTTTGAGTATATCGCTATATCTCACATCTGAATTGAAAGAACTTTAAATTAGCTCCAACGTATACATATATACTCCGGCAAACTTTAGACTTCACTGGAGTATATACTTACATGAAAAATATTTTATACGCACAAGTTGGAAATGCTGTCCAGCACGGAATTTTCAACGCTCTCTCCAAAAAGATGAGTCTCAAAGATGCTATTAGTGATGCTCAATATATGTTTAAATATACTCTAGCAAAAAAAACGAAGGATAAGATTTTAGATAATCTTTTTTTCCAAATTGAGTCTCTAATCAAAAGAGGTTATTTTGAATTTGTTAATATTGGTAAAATCCAAAGTTACCAAAAAATTAAAGTTAGTAAAAAAAATGGTAAAATTGGAAGATTGGACTTTGAATTTGCTCCTAAAAAAAAACAACAAAATGGAACAATTGTTGAATTAAAGTGTACTTGGAATGACCCTAAAAAAGTCTCAAAGAAAATTATAAAACAAATGCAAAATTATAAAAAAAATACTACTAAGACTTGTATGATTTGTTTTTTAAAGGTGAATTTAAGCCCATCAAAGACATTTATTAACTGTTTTCCTCACTGGTATTTGGTAAAAATACCCAAAAAAAAGTCTAAAAAAGCTGCATAAAACTTGAAAAATTCATCCGGAGTATATATATTAAATAAATAAAGATCGAAGTGATCTTTGCACAACAGCAGCCCTCGTGTTGCTAAAAGATGTATATGATACACTTGCAAGTTCTCTTTGATCATAATTGATAAAGGAGAAACATGACGCAAGTAAGTATCGATGCATCTAATAATATTTCAAAGTTAGCATCGGAAAATGAGTACCGTTCTTTGATAGCTGAATTTTACACAAATCAGCGAAAAGGATGGATTATCCACATGAAAAAAAGAGGTGTGGACATCAACGATGCAGAGGATATTTTTTCCTCTGTAATTGAGTATTTGCTACAACCAAAATCATACAGCAAATATTTATCATCCAACATAAAATATAATCCTGCAAAAGAAGGTCTGGCAAAAATAGCTGGTTTTGCAACTTTTATATTCAAAATATTTAGAACTAAGATTTCTAATTATTTTAGAAGTTGCAAGAGAAGTATTGAGGCCATGACTAAATATGCGCAAACTTTATGTGACGATGCCTTCAACCCAGAAAAAATAGTAGAAAAAGCAGAGGAGAAATCCTCTGCTTTTAAAGACAATTACATTGTTTTTACTAATACTAATTTCAAAATTAACCAAACTAACAATGCTGGTGTCACGCGACACAGCAATGTAGCTGCATAACAAAAAAGGAGAACAAAATGCACCCAGAACTAAAAGCACAAACAGAAGTGGCTATCAAAAATAAAGATGATAGATCATTTATTGATCCAGCAAACTTTTACGAAAGTGAGAGAAACTCTGGATATAAAAATACTGGTAACGCTTTATATGAAATAATTGATAATGCTTATGAAGCAAATGCTAGTAAAATTTTTATTGTTGCAAAAAATAAACCTGGAACCAATCAACCAGAAGCTTTAGCTGTTATTGACAATGGAACAGGGATGCCAAAAGACTTTCTTCATACAGCTTGTAAAATTGGAGGTACTCACAGACCATCAGCTGATAAACCTCTCAAAAGAAAAGGTTATGGGCGATTTGGTCATGGTCTACCAAAATCCTCTATAAGTCAAACAAGATCATTTTCTGTCTTTACAAAAAATGAGAGTGATACTAAATGGAGAGCTCTGACAGTAGACATTGATGAGTTAATTAAACAAAATACAACTCAATTACCATTTGAAAAAGAAGTTAATGAACTTCCAGAGTTTGTTGAAAATTGTTTAAGCGAAAATTTTTCAGAAGATAAAACTGGTACAATTGTAGTTTGGAACAATTGTGACAGGATGACATGGAAAACAGATGAAGCTTTAAGAAATAATCTTGGATGGAGGGTTTCGATGTCTTATTGGAGAAATTTGAAAACTGGATTAATAATATCTGTATTAGATAGAAAAGTAAGTCCTATAGATCCTTTGTTCTTAGACGAAAGTTGCGAGCATGTTGAAACCTGTGACTCAAATAATTTAAAAGCAATTCCTTATGAAACTTGGAAATGGCCTTTTAAAGTTAAATCTGAAGGAAAAGAGGAAATAATTAATGCAGAAATTAGAATGTCAAGATTTCCACCTAAATTTGGTTCAAAAGATGGAATTAATGACACTAAAGGAAAAAATATATCCATTAGAGGAAAAATTATGTCTGAGCACAATGGTATTCTTTTTTACAGACAAGGAAGATACATTGATTGTATGAGACATATTCCTGCCGAAGCGAAGAAAAGTAGACAATTCCAAAGTTATGATGCAAATTATAAGATTGAGGTTAACTTTCCGTCTTCTCTTGATGAGTCTTTTGGAATATCTACTAACAAACAATATGTAAATTTACCTTTCTCTACTTTAAACTCAGATGGTTGGGTAAGGTTAATGACCGAGTCTGCTTCATTATATTCTGATGCAAAGAAAGCTTCTTTAAATTCAGATCTTGAGGCACTTCAGAATGCAAATGCTGCCATTCAAGCAATCGATGACTCGGATAAAATACTTAATAGGGAAGGTTCTGATCCGGTTCAAGAACAAAAAAAACAAAGAACTGAAGAACTTGCATCAAAAAATCTTGAAAAAGTTATAGATTTAGAAGTTGAAAGAAGAAAAAAAGCTCTGAATACAGAAGATATTGATAAAGAAAAAGTCAGAGCAGAAATAACTCCACAATATGCTTCTTCTAAAAGAAATTTTGATTACGAGGAAAAAGGAGAGCATGCGCCGTTCTTTAGATGTGAACCTGTAGGAGGCGTGAGAAACTACTGGATTAATAAAGATCACAACTTCTTTAAAAAAATATGGATGAATCCGCGTTGTGATGACTTTATGAAGGAGTCATTGAAACTTATGATATCTGCAATAGGTGAATCATCTCTTGGCGCAGCTGATGAAGGTAAAAGATGGTACTTTACTGAAATGACAGAATGGTCAAGACATCTACATGTTACTGCTGATACTTTTGTTGAAAAATTTAATTTAGATCGAGATGACGATTTTGATGATAAACTGCCAAATTAGGTATTTATCATTATGTCTGAAATAGTTCCAGATATCAGATCAGAAGATCTTAACTTTATTAAAGATAAAGTTATTGAAAGTAAGGAAGACTCCTTTTTTGATTTGGTATCTGAGCTTAGATTAAAAAGTGAGCAACCTGGTACTACGACGGACTCGCTTAAATTTAAAACTTTCTGTAGTTTGTTAGCAGATCTAGTTGATCTAGGTTGGTCTATCGAAATAACTCGAAAAGGTTTTGAAATATCTCCTCCTAAATATGTAAAATCTGATGAAGCTAAAATAAAGGCTAGAAATTCAAACTGGAGAGCTGCTGAAAATGATATTCGAAATCTTCAAGATGTAACTTTTATAAATAAATTAAGAAAACCTCCGGTAGGTTCAAAAAATAAATCAATAGATTTATTGGTAGATAATGGAGATGAGCTTAAAAAGTTATTTGAAGAAGTCAATTCTTTAAAAGATGAAAATAAAAAAGTTGAGGCTCTAAAAAAGATAATTAAGCCAGAAATTCAACATTGTTTTTTGGATGAAATCTGTTCATTTACTGGCTTAAGATTAATGGATATATGGAGATACTTCAGACTTACGTGGTCAATGCCGTACCAAACTTCTAATGCAAGAACTATGCCGTTTTTAGTTCGAAATGGCGCAAGACCAAATAAACCTATTATTGGAATTTTCCAGCTTGTTAATCCCTTTTTTAATAACACTGGAAGAAATAGTTTTTTACGTTGGGATAATTACTTAAGTGCGGCTCAAGAAATAAAAAACAAAAATTTAACTGTTGATGAACTTGCAGATGCTTTTTTACAAATAATTGACAAATCATTAAAAGAAACAAGATATGACGATTTAATAGATGATCAGAATCTTATAAAAAAACCTACCCAAAAAGTTATCTCAAAATTAACAGATTTAGCTGAGCAATACAGAATTGAGGAAACTGAAGAGGAAAAAATTCAATTTAAAAAAATTAAGATTAAAACTAGAAGAGAAGTGGAGACACCTTTATCAAAGTCTAGTGAGAAAATGTATCTAAAAAAAAGATCAAAAAGATTATCAAAACTTCTTTTTGCTCGAATGATATTCAACGAATATAATTTGAAAAAAAATCCTAAAAAAGCCATTACAATAATGTTGCAGATTAGAGATGGTCAACGAGCAATGAACATTGCCCTTGAATACATTAGACAAGGAATTTATAGCACTCAGGCAGCTGATTTAAACGTTTGTGGTTCAATTGCACCTTACAATGAATTATTGGGTGGTAAATTAATCACTCTTCTTTCAACTTCTAAAAATGTAATGGAGAAATATGATGAAAATTATAAAAAAGAAAAAAGTATTATTTCTTCAGCAGTTGCTGGTAGAAATATAATCAAACCATCAAAATTATTATTTCTAACAGTTTCAAGTTTATATGATATTGCCAGTAGTCAATATAACAGGCTTAAACTTTATCAAAAAAATTATCCTAAATTAAAAACCGATTTAATATTTCACGAGGCTGGTTTCACTGAAGGAATAGGTAGTTATCATATAAGTCAAAAAACAAGTGATCTGATAAATGAGCTGACAGGTAAAGTTAAAAAATATGAAAAAAAAAGTATTTCTGGAAAAGGCCATAGTCACAAAATTAGAAAAATTATTATTGGTTTGAAAATTTTAAATTTAAGACAAGAAGATATAATGATGCATAACCAAAGGAGAAGAAATTACGTTTTTTTTCACAAAAATAAAAAAAATATGATCAAATATCTATACGGGTTAAAGAAAATTGAACACTTTAATCATTGTAGTTCTGATCTAAGTATTGCAGATGCATGGATAAAAAGATGGGTTATAAAAAGAATACAACGAAAAGAAAGTTTAGAAAAAATCGGTGTTTCGAATTATAAAACAGTATCCTCTCTTTTTGAAAATGTAGTAAAAGAATTTCCTTTCGATAAGGATAGAAATTTAAATTTATTCTCAAATATTAACATTTAAATATGAATTTATATCTTATGATAATATTAATAATTTTATTGCTTATTGGCCTATATGCCTTAATAAGAAATTTAGATGTTATTAGGATAATTCTAATTTATGTTAGAGATAAATTACTTGGAAAGTAATCGGATTAAGTTCTTTAATCCTTTTTTCTTACTATTTTTTTTTGAAGTGAAAATACAGGCTTGAGATTTTAAGATCTGCCCATCATTAAGCACCCTTAGCTTGTTAGCTTTTAAAGTTTGCCCTGAAGAAGTTATGTCGCTTATGAATTCTGCAGTTCCAATGACAGGCATAAGTTCTGTAGCTCCTAAAGACTTAACAATTTGAAAGTTTGTTACACCCCTCTCATATAAAAATGATCTTGTTAAATTTGGATATTTAGTGCCAATTCTTACTAGAGTTTTATTTTTCTTTCTAAATTCGTCTGCCACCTCATCCAAATCTAGGGTTGTAAAAAGGTCAATATTTTCCTCTCTAACAGCAAGAACTAAGTTAGCATAACCAAATGGAAGTCTTTTAACTAAATTAATTTTTTTTTGAATATTAATCTCTGATTCTTTTAAAAGATCGTATCCACTAATTCCTATATCTAAATTTCCAATTGATAATTGTTCAATTATTTCACGAGCGTGTAAAAACAAAACCCTAATATTTGATTTACCTTTTATTTTACCAAATAAATCTCTTTCTCCTCTTTCAGAAAATATTTTTAATTTTCTTTTTCTTAATAGATTTTCTGTGAAGTTTTTTAATCTTCCTTTTGAGACAATTCCAATGTTTATGTTATCTTTATTCATAATTAGATAAATTAACCGCAGCACCGACTGCAGGTACCTTTTTTAAACCCAAATACTTTGAAGTTAATTCATCAAACCTACCACCAGATATTAGATTAACAAATTTATTTTTCTTTTTAACATCCAATGAAAATATAAGGGAATTATAAAACTCAACTTCTCTACCTCTTCCAATACTTGTTGAAAACTCAAATTTTGTATCTTTTATTTTTAGATTTTTAATTGGAAAAAAATCTTTATTTACAAAAATATTTAAATCATGCTTCTTGAAAAATTTATTTAATACATTTGGCGCTTTATTTAAAGAACACTTAATTTTAAGAAATTCTTTAATTATTTTTGCACTTTTTTTTCCAGTCTCTGACTGTCTAGGATCATTTATTTTGCTTTCAAATCTTTTTATTATCTCTTTGTAAGATCTCCCATTAATAATTTTTTTTTGATTTAATTTTATCATTTTTGAATACATTTTTTTGTCGCCTGCTACAGCCACTGGATCTATATCTAAATTACTTTCTAATCTTTTTAAAAGTTCAGAAAAGTATTTTTCATTCCAAAAGAATTTGATAAGTCTTTGCTTCCATCTTTGCGGAATTTGTAATTTATTAATCAGGAGTTCGAATAATTTAAAATTTCCAATATTTAATTTAGAACTTCTATACCTAGAGGACTTTAAAATTTTTAAAGAAGTGTCTATAATTTCCTTATCATCAATGTTTTCATTTTTAGATGAAAATATTTCCATACCGATTTGTCTAACAACCACATTTTTTTGGTTATATGACTTTCTAAATGCACTACCTGTATAAAAAACTTTTTCTTTTTTGTTTGATTTACTTTGTGCATATCTAATAACTGATGAAATTGTAAGGTCAGGCCTTAGAGAAAGTTCCTGACCATCTGAATTATAAAAAGAGAATAAATATTTTTTAAAATTTTCACCTGAACGTTGAAGTATAAACTTCGACTCTATAACTGGGTCCAGCTCTATATAATTAAAATATTTACGCTTAAGTATGTTGAATACCTTATTGTAATTTTTTGATTTCATTAATTAAATTTTCTCTAGATACAGTAAATTGTTTGTTTTCATCTTCGGACTTTAGTTTTTTAATAGTTGCTTTATTTTGATCTATTTCATCTTGCCCACAAATTATTGCTAATGAAAAACCCTTCTTATCTGCGTAAGCAAGTTGTTTCTTCATATTTTTGTTTGGATCAAGATATATCTCAGAATTAATATTATTATCTCTTAGTAAATTAACGATCGAATAATACTCATCTAAATATTTTTCATCGAGGACAAGTACAAGAATACCATTTGAGTTTAGATCCAATTTATTTATTTGATTAAGTGCAAACACAAGCCTATCAATTCCGATGGACATTCCTGTTCCTTTGAAGTCCACACCTTTAAATCTTTTGATAAGAGAATTATATCTTCCGCCGCTAGCGCATGAACCTATTTCAATATCTTTACCTTTGGCATTTTTTGCTTTGAAGTTAAGGTTAGTCTCCCAACAATTACCAGAATAATATGCTAATCCCCTCACAATATTTAAATTTAATTTGACAAAATTAAGAAATTTACCTTTCGCCAGAATTTCAAATAATTTTTCAAGTTCTTCTATCCCCTCTAAAGATAATTTATTTTTAATAGATTTTTTTAAATCGCTTATGTCTTTATTCTGAATTAAATTTAAAATCGCATCAGTTTGAATTTTTGTTAAGTTTGCACCTTTGGTTATTGCGCCACTTTCGTCTTTTCTGCCTGTCTGAAGGAGGTCTTTTACTCCTTGTGTACCTAGACGGTCTAATTTATCAATCGCTCTTATAACTTTTGGCTCCTGATCATTGTTTATTTTAATATCTGAAAGTAAACCCTGTATAATTTTTCTGTTAGATACATTTATTATAAATTGATCTTTTTTTAATCCACAACTTTTAAACGTATCAGCAATTATATTACATATCTCTCCGTCTGCCTGTGCTTCATTCACGTTTCCTATTATATCAGCATCAAATTGCATAAATGATCTATATCTAGCATTGTCTGGTTTCTCTCTTCTAAATACATCTCCATATGCGTAACGCTTAAATGGAAAAACTAAATCTCTGTAATTCTGAGCAACAAATCTTGCTAAAGGTGCGCTCATATCGTACCTCAAAGTTAAAGATTCTTTATCGTCATTAAAGGTGAAAACATCAGACATCGGGTTTTCTTTATCATTGGTAAGAAAAGATCCAATATTGGAACTTATTTCCATTGGTGGCGTTTCTAACGGGACAAACCCGTATTTAATAAAAGTGTCCTCTACCTTATTTAATATCTTTTTTTTAAGAGCTAACTCTTCACCCCATCTATCCCTAAAGCCTTTTGGCAAACTAGGTATTAAATTTTTATCTTTTTCCATTTTTTGGTACTGCCGCTTGGAATCGCACCAAGATAGCCCGCTCCACAGGCGGGAGTAATAACTATTATACGACGGCAGCGTCCTTTCTTAGTTTTATACTAATTATTGATTATTTTAAATTTATAAAATGATTAAATTGCTAGCGTGCAGCCAGCATGAAAATGATGTCCGTGAAAATAACAAGTTTTTTGAACTTTTTTAATCATTGAAATTTCTTAACATTTTTTTATATAAATGCAACATCTTAAGTACAGGAATAGTACAGCTATGTTAACTGTAATACTCCTATACAAAATACTTGAATTAGAATTAAGAGGTTTTTTGCAGTTTTACTGCGGAAGGACCTTTTTCTCCATCTTCAACTTCAAATGTTAATTCGTCTCCTTCGTTTAAAAATTTTAAACCCGCTTCTCTCACTGCTGAAGCATGTACGAAAACATCTTTTTCTTTGTCTTCACGTTCAATGAAACCATAACCTTTTTTTCCATTAAACCACTTTACTTTACCTTTTAGACTCATTTTTACTCTCTTTACGTTATTTAACTTAAGCTAATAAATAGCTTCGCTTTGTTATTAGATTTCTAAAATTATTGCAAGCTTTAAGATTAGTTTAAATTAGTGGTGCCTCGGGAAGGATTCGCACCTCCGACACAAGCCTTTTCAGGGCTCTGCTCTACTCCTGAGCTACCGAGGCTTTTTTTTGAGGATTAGACTTATAGTCCTCTAAAAACAATTATGCCACGCGACAAATCATAGGGACTGACGCTAACTTTTACAGTATCGCCTTGAAGAATTCTTATCCTATTTTTTCTTATCTTCCCTGCGCTATGGCAAATAATCGTATGACCATTCGTTAGCTTCACTCTAAACATCGCATTTTTTAAAAGCTCAACAACTTCTCCAGAAAATTCCAATGTATTTTCTTTTGCCATTAAAATATTTTAGATTTAAAGTCTAGATTTAATACTAAGCGCATGGGCATATAAGTTCTCATATTCGGCAAGAGTTATAGCTTGCTTACCAATAACTTCAATACCTTTTTTACTAAGTGTAAATCTGCTAATTTTTTTATAAAAATCGTTTAAATTTAAACCAGACGCAAATCTAGCTGATCCAAGTGTTCCTAAAGTATGATTGGTTCCAACATTGTAATCACTAGCGGCAACAGGACTATAAATGCCTAAACCGATACTTCCTACATTATAAATGTTGCTTAATAATTTTTTATAATCTTTAGATAATAGTTCTAAATGCTCAGGACTTATCATATTAATTATATTAACAATTTGTTGATTATTTTTTGCTAAAATTAATAATCCATTTTTTTTTAATGATTGTATAACTATATTTTTTCTAGGAATTTTTTTTAAATATAAATTAATTTTTTTATTTATATTTTTAATTAATTTTTCATTCTTAGTTATTAATATGCTTTGTGAATTGATGCCGTGCTCCGATTGAGCAATCATAGATGTAATAACTTTAGACATATCTAATAGTTTATCGGCTACAACAGTAATCTCTGATGGTCCTGCTATCATTCCCTCTATACCCACATCACCAAATACTTCTCGCTTTGCTCTCGCAACAAAGTCATTACCTGGGCCAAATATTTTATCAACTTTTTGTATGTAAGCTAAGCTTCCGATAGCTTGAGCGCCACCAATACTTATTACTTTTTTGATTTTACATTTTTTTGCAACATACATAACTGCAGGGTTTAACTTTCCACTTAATCTCGGGTTAGCTAACACTATATTTTTAACACCCGCAATCATAGCTGGGATCGCATTCATCATTAGAGTTGATGGTAAATTAGCGGGCACATAAATACCTATAGAGTTTAAAGGAACATAAACATGCTCAATCTTATTTTTATATTTATCGATATATTTAATATTTTTGTTTTTTTGTAGCTTGTGAAATCTTAAAATTCTTTCAAATGCAACGTCTATGGCCTTTTTTAAATTAGTATCTAAAGATTTAATTGATTTTCTAATTTCTAGTTTAGATGGGTAAATTTTATTATTATTACTAAATTTTTTTTCATATTTTAAAACAGCAATTTGTTTATCTTTTCTAACATCAGCTAATATTTTTTTGACTATTGAAGTATCGACGTTTTTTCCGGATCTTCTTTTATCAAGAAATCCCTCAAGCTTTCTTAGATTGACGGTATTTTTAAAATTAAAAATTTTAATCATCTATTTTTTTATGTCTTCCATTGTAACCTCTACTACTTCTGTTGATAAAGTTATAACTCCGTTATTTAAAAATAATAGTAGAATTTCGAAGTTATCATTTTTCTTAAAAATGTTTATTGAAAATAACTCTAGAATATTTTCAGGATCACTTTGATTGATATTTTTAGATTTACAATTGTCCACAAAATCGAACTTGATCACGCTGCCTATTTTTTCTGTTTTGATATCATTTTCTTTATTTGTTCTCTCTATAGTTAATATAAATACCTTGTTATTTTTTAAATACTTTATATCTGATTGTTTTACTTTGGCCTGAGAACATAGAGCTGAGATGATATTTAAATCTTCTGGTCTTTGAGCAATAACCTTTTTATAAAACTTTTTTATCATTTAATTGTCAGACTTTATTTTCACCCCCAACTTTTTCAGCTTTCCAACTAAGTTGAATAACCCTCTTTCACCATGATAAACTCTATTTATATTAGAGGATCCCTTGGCAGCAATGGCACCTAATATAATAGAAAAAGTTGTTCTTAAGTCAGAAGATATGCAATCCGCACCAATTAAGGTTTTATTTCCAATTATAACCGCTTTGTTATTCTTAACTTTTATTTTAGCTCCCATTCTAGCTAGTTCAGGTACAGCCATAAAACGATTTGAAAATATTGTTTCCTCAATATGACTTTTGCCAGGAACTTTTGTCAAAACTGCAAGTAAAGAGGGCATATTGTCAGTTGCAAAATTTGGGTAAGGAGCTGTTTTTACTTTTATTGGAAAATGTTTTTTTTTTGATTTGATAAAAATATAATCCTTTCCTGTTTTAATCAAACAACCCATTTTTTTTAAAACTGTTAGTTCGGTCGATAAAAATTTTGGATTTATATTTTTAACTAAAACATTTCCTTTAGTAATTGCACCAACGCATAGATAACTAAAAGCCTCTATCCTATCACCTATTATAGTATGTTCTCCTGTTGTTAATTCTGTTATGCCTAAAATTTTAATACTTCTTGTACCAATAAATTTTATTTTAGATCCAGAATTATTTAAAAATGTAATTAGGTCAATAACCTCTGGCTCGATGGAAATATTTCTAATAACATGCGTTCCTTTCGACAAAACTGAAGCCATTATTAAATTTGAAGTACCTGTAACAGAAACCTTTGGAAACTTATAACTGCCTCCTACAAGTCCATTTTCTGAATGGATTCTAACGTAACCTTTTTCTAATCGGTGTTCTGCAGCTAAACTTTCAAATCCTGATAAATGATAATTTATGTCACGAATTCCTAAACTACATCCACCACCTTTAGCAACATAAATTTTTTTTTTTTGATATCTGCCTAGTAGAGAGCCCATAGTTAAAACCCCAGCGCGCATAGTAGAAACTAATTTGTAAGGGACTCTCCGTTTATGCGGTTTACTATTTTTTATAATCATCTTATTTGTTTTTAAAATTTCTACTTTTGAACCCAATGAAATTAGTAGATTTTTCATTGTTATTACGTCTTTTACTAAAGGTACATTTTTTAAAATTACTTTATCTTTAAATAATATTGATGCTGCCATTAATGGTAAACAAGAGTTTTTAGCGCCGTTAATATTGACAGTTCCACTAATACTGTTAGTGGGACCTTTAATAATATATTTTTTCATTTATTTTGACTTCGCTAAAGTTATTCCCGTTTGTCCTTGATACTTACCTTTACGATCTGCGTATGAAACCTCAGGTGGATCTCCTTGAAAAAACAATATTTGAGCGGCACCACTATTAGCATACAATCTTATTGAATTACTGGTATGATTAGAAAATTCGAGAACTAACACTCCATTCCAACCTCCCTCAAGAACTGTTGGTGGAACACCTAATCCACATCTTGCGTATGTTGATTTCGCTGTAACAAGACCTGTAACATTTCTTGGCATTTTGAAATATTCAAGACTAGAGGCAAGCGCAAAAGAATTTGGGGGTATTAAAATAGAATCTTCATTTTTTAATGTAATAAAATTGTCTTCACTAAAATTTTTTGGATCAGCAGTAGCTCCTTTTATATTTGTAAAAATTTTGAATTCTGAACCACAACGAAGATCATATCCAAATGAATTAAGCCCATGACTAATACCTCTGGAAATACTTTCTCCAACAAATGGACTAATCATTTCTTGCTCTACAGCTAATCGTTTAATTTGCTTATCGTTTAGAATCATTATTTTGAGTCTGTTTTTTTTTAAATAATTTTCTTTTTCTTAAATTTTTCCGTAATGCATTTTTCAAATCAAGCTTAGATGCTTTCTTTCTTTTGAACATTATTTTTTACTTCTTATCAGGATTTGTTAAGTGATCTAGAGTGATTACAGTATCTAAAGGTATAGTATTTTCTTTTTCCGTCTTTTCAGCTATGCCAGATTTTGCTTGTTTTTTTGCTCTACGTTCAGCAAGTTTTTTCTCTCTTTTGGCTTGCTTCTCCATTGACTTAGCGCCTCTTGTGCTTTTATAATCGTAGTGAATTCCCATAACTGCATTTTTTTAATTATATATGTCATTAAAGAAAAATTAAGTCAATAATTTGTCAAAATTACATTTATACACTAGTCTTTAATAGATATTATCTTTATAGCCCTGATAGTTTTTAATGGTTAAAACAGGCCCTTGGTAAGGGTCAGTTCCCAGTTCGATTCTGGGTCAGGGCACCACAAATTAATTTTTAAAAAAACTTTTCCTGAAATAAAATGCACAACCAAATATACCTATAATTCCAATTACAGGTAAATATATATCAGGCATTAAGATCACATCAAATATTGAGGGCATATTCTCATTTTCATCAATTAGTTTATCTATCCCGGCGCCCAGTGATACACCAATAAAAACTTGAATTACCATTCCTGAAAATGTTCCAATGAAATAATTTTTAATTTTTATGTTAAATAATATAGGAAGCAAATTTTGTATAAAAAATGGAATTCCACCAACAGCTCTAAAAATAATAAAATAAATTAGTTCATTTTTTTTAAATTTCTCAGTTAAATAACTAAATTTTTGAGAAAATTTATTAAATATATAATCTCTTACCAGAAATTTAGCAAAAATGTATAGTAAAGTCGATCCGGTTGTAATTCCTATTAAAACTATAATTGTTCCAACCCATTTTCCAAAAATAAAACCACCAATTAAAAACAAAGGAGAGCCGAAACCAAGTAAGAGAACCCATATTATTGAAATAAGTAAAAATACTGATACAGAAAAAAAAATATTAATATTTTTTAAGTTGTTTAAAGTATCTCTATTTGATTTTATAATTTCATAACTTGTAAAGTCATTAATGGAAAAATTTTTAAACAAAAACCACAAAAAGGCGACAATCAATAGTAAATATACTGATGCAAGCGTGATTTTGACTTTTTTTTCAATAATCATTTCATTAATTTATTAAAAAAAACTGTACTTATATACTTTTATTTTCTATAAGATCGATTTTAAGAATAACCTTTATGAAAAGAACTTGGCAACCATCAAAGATTAAAAGAGCACGTAAGCACGGATTTAGATCCAGAATGGCGACAAAAAAAAGGCAAAAAGTTTTACGTAATAGAAGGAAAAAAGGTCGAAAAAAACTTAGTGTTTAATGCCCAAAGTATTGAGTCTATCTAAAAATGAAGATTTTAAAACTGTTCTCGGTGGAAGGAAAATATTAAACAAATTTGTAACTATCTATTACAAAAAATTAACCATAAATGATAAAAATAAATTTATATATTCGATAATCGCTAAGAAAAAATTAGGTAATGCCGTTTTTAGAAATAAAATTAAGCGTAGGTTAAGATCTATTGCTTTAGAAGCATACAAAAAAATTAATATAAATTTAAAATATTCTTATATATTTATTGCAAAAAAAAATGTATTTGATGGTGAGTTTAAATTAATCAAAGAACAAATAATTAGAGATGTTGATAAGATAAAATAATGAATATTATAATAAATTACCCATTCATATTATTAATAAAATTTTATAAATTATTTTTAAGTCCTTTTTTTTATAACTCCTGTAAATTTGAACCGTCGTGTAGCACCTATGCTTTAAAGTGTTATATCAATTATAATTTTGTAAAAGCAACCTATAAAACGTTTCTCAGAATTTTAAGATGTAATCCATGGTTTAACACTGGTGGCCTAGACAGTCCAATTGAAGAGGAAAAAAATAATGGATCTTAAAAACATTATAGCTGCTATAACTTTATCTGCTGCCGTTATTGTTTTATACGGTCTCTTTTTTGCTCCAACACAAGAAGAGTTAAGCAAAATAAATGAAAAAAGCAAAAATGAAATTAATCAAAATACAGATGCTCCAATAATTGATGAAAAAATAGAAGTTAAGGCTGTGACTAGAGAAGATGCAATTAAAAAAGATAATCGAATTATCTTCGAAAATAGTTTTATTAAAGGTTCAATTTCTTTATTAGGTGGTGCTATCGATGATTTAGAATTAAAAGCTTACAATAAAAAACTTAAAAGTAACGAAAAAATACAATTGCTTAATCCAGCGTCAACAAATAATGGTTATACTTTTAATACTGGATGGGCTACTAGAGCAAATATTGAAACACCAAACTCAAATACAATTTGGGAAATTGATGGCACAAACAAACTAACACCAAGTAAACCAGTTAAAATTTATTATGAGAACGATTCAGGTATAAGATTTGAAAGATTAATTTCAATTGACGAAAAATATTTGTTTAGCATCAAGCAAACACTTATAAATAAATCGCAAGATACATTTAAAGTTTATCCCTTTGCTAGAATTAATCGTAATAGCCTACCTAGTGATTTAACTGATTTTTATATTCTGCATGAAGGTTATACATTTATTACTGGTGAAAACATTGAAGAAGTTGATTATGACGAAGTAGAGGAAAATAAATTTTCTACAGAAGGTTCAACAGGGGTGTTAATCCAAGGAGACAAATATTGGATGACATCTATAATACCAGAACAGGGTAGAAATTTTAGATTTGATTTAGACTACAAAAACAAATATAGGGCCAGTTATATTGATTTAAAAGGATATGAAGCCCGGCCTAATACTTTAATTGAACATAACGTAAAAAGCTTAATAGGCGCTAAAGAAATAAAACAAATTAATAAATATAAAGACGACCTAAAAATAGAAAAATTAGACCTTATAGTTAATTACGGAGTGCTTTATTTCATAATAGTACCAATGCATAAAATATTAAGTTATTTCTTCAACTTTACAGGAAACTATGGTTATGCAATCATATTATTAACGATCCTTGTAAGGGTAGTATTTTTTCCATTAAACCAATATTCTATGAAATCGATGGGGAAGATGAAGAGCTTAGGCCCGGAAATTGAAAATTTAAAAACAAGATTTAAAGATGACAAACAGCAGCTCCAAAGAGAAATGATGAAATTATATAAGGTGAACGGAGTAAACCCTGCAAGTTCGTGTTTTCCCATATTAATTCAAATTCCGATTTTTTTTTCATTGTATAAATTGCTACTGCTTGATCTTGCAATGAGGCATTCACCATTTGTTTGGGTTTGGCAAGACTTGAGCGCTAAGGACCCGTTGACAATCTTTAATCTATTTGGATTATTGCCTTACAGCGTTCCAACTTTTCTAGAAATTGGCTTGTTGCCTGTTTTAATGGGCAGTTCGATGTGGCTTCAGATGAAATTATCACCGCAACCTTCTGGATCAGATGAAATGCAGAAAATGCAAAAGAAAATATTTATGTTAATGCCTTTGTTTTTAACAGTTATTCTTGCACCATTTGCTGCCGGGTTGATTCTTTACTGGGTTTGTACAAATATACTAACTATAATTCAGCAGTATATAATTAATAGAAATATAAAAGTTAAAAGTTAAGTTAATGAGTATAAGTAAAGAAGAATTAAGAAAAGTTCTTCCTAAAAATGGTCCAAATATTGATGAAGTTTCAAAGTACATAGAAAAATATAAAGATGAAATTATTACAATTAAGTATGGTGGTAATGTTTTCATAGATAGGCAAATATTTCATAACTTCATAAGTGACTTATCTATCTTACAAAAACTGGGTTTATCAGTTGTTGTTGTGCATGGTGGTGGACCAAGAATCAAAAGAGAATTAGATAAATCACATATAGATTCTAAATTTGTTAGAGGCTTAAGAGTTACTGACGATAAAATTATAGATATCGTGGAAAAAGTTCTCATTGAATTTAATGAAGATATTGTTTCCTCATTAAAAAATATAGGAAGTAAAGGTATATCCTTGAATACAAAAGAAAATAATGTTTTAAAAATTATACCTGAGTCTAAAGAATTAGGATTTGTTGGGATACCACATAAAATTAACGTTGAGATTATAATGGATAAAATAAAGAATGATATCATACCTATAATATCTCCTCTCGGTCTAGGATCCGATAATAAGACCTATAACATTAATGGTGATACTGCTGCTGGAGCGATAGCTAAATCGCTCAAATCAAGAAGGTTACTATTGATGACGAATGTAGAGGGTGTTCTCAACAAGGATAAAATTTTAATAGAGGAAATATCATCTTCTAAAATCATGGAGATGATAGACGATAAAACTATAACCGAAGGCATGATACCAAAAATTAATACATGTTTAGATGCTGTCAACAACGGGGTTACAGCTGTTGCTATAATTGATGGTAGAAAAAAACACTCTATTTTATTTGAAATATTTTCAGATAGAGGTTCTGGGACTTTGATAAGAAAATGAATAATTTGATAAATAAGAAAAATCTATTATTAGATCTAGACGGAACAGTATATCAAGATCTTGAGTCTGTGTTTGGTCAGGTTTCTAAATTAATGACTAAATATATATCTGAAAAACTTAATGTCGATCTGAAAAAAGCTAAAGAACTCCAAACAAATTATTTCTATAAATATAATACTTCTCTGAATGGATTAATGATTCATCACGATATTCCGCCCAAAGAATTTTTAAAATATGTACATGATATAGATCTTTCATTTATGAATAAAGATCTAGTTTTAAGAAAAGAATTAGAAAATTTAGATATGCGAAAACTTATTTTTACAAATGGTAGTACGGATCATGCCAAAAATGTATTAAGTCATTTAGGTATAGATGATTTATTTGAAAATATATTTGATATTACAGACGCAGAATATCAACCAAAGCCAGAACCTAAGGCTTTTGATCTGATGACAGAAAAATTTGATTTAGATCCAAGCGAAACAATATATATAGAGGATATAGCAAAAAATTTATCTATAGGTAAAGAAAGGGGTTGTACGACTGTTTGGTTAATAAACAATGAGGAGTGGGGAAAAATGGAATCTGATAAGGATTACATTGACTATAAAATTGAAAATCTATCTTTATTTTTAAAGGAATTAAGGTTATTAAAAAGCAATTAAATATGTCTATTGAAAAAGTTATAAACGAAGCTTGGGATAATAAAGATCAAATTAATCAAAATTCTGAAAAATCTTTAAAAGAAGCAATAGACCAAGTTATTATGGATTTAGATACCGGTAAATCAAGAGTCGCAGAAAAAATTGATGGTGAATGGAAAACTCACCAACATCTTAAAAAGGCAATCATGCTTAGTTTCAGAATCCATGGTATGGAAACTTTAGCTGGACCTTATTCGAGCTGGAGAGATAAAAGCAACATTTTAAAAGGTAAAACAGCTGGATGGGGAGATAAAGAATTTGAAGAGGCAGGCTTTAGAATGGTGCCAAATTCTCCTGTAAGAAAAGGATCTTTTATTGGGAAAAATGTAGTCTTAATGCCATGCTTTGTTAATATAGGAGCATATATCGATCAAGGAACAATGATGGATACTTTTAGTCGAGCAGGAAGCTGTTGTCAGATAGGTAAAAATTGTCATATATCAGCCGGAAGTGGAGTTGGTGGTGTTTTAGAGCCCGCTCAAGCACAACCAACCATAATTGAAGATAATGTTTTCCTTGGAGCTATGTCCGAGGTTGTTGAAGGTGTAATAGTAGGTGAAGGTTCTGTTTTAAGTATGGGTATGTATATTGGTCAATCAACAAAAATTGTTGATAGAAAATCAGGAGAAATCACTTATGGAAAAATTCCACCTTATTCAGTTGTAGTTCCTGGTTCTCTACCAGATAAAAAAAATCCATCCGCACCATCTTTAAACTGTGCGGTAATAATTAAGCAAGTTGACGAGAGAACAAGATCTAAAACGTCAATAAATGATCTTTTGAGAGATTAAGATGAAAATCTTTAATGATTTACAATTAGCAAAAGAGCTAATCAAATTCCCTACAGTTACTCCTGTGGATGCAGGAATAATGAAATTTTTAGAAAAAAAACTAAAATTAATTGGATTTAAAACTAAAATTCTTGAGTTTAAGGACGGTAATAGTAAATCAGTTAAAAACATTTATGCTAGACTAGGAACAAAAAGTCCAAATTTTTGTTATGCAGGACATGTAGATGTCGTTCCTCCTGGTAACATAAAAAATTGGTCTTCCAATCCTTTTAAACCAACAATTAAAAATGGAAGGTTAATAGGGAGAGGTGCTAGCGACATGAAATCATCAGTTGCATCCTTTATTGCTGCTGTTAGTGATTTTGCTAGCAAAAATAAAAAAATTAAAGGTTCTATAAGTCTCTTAATTACTGGGGATGAGGAAGGTATAGCCATTAACGGAACTAAAAAAGTTGTCGAATATCTTAAGAGAAAAAAAGAAAAAATTAACTTTTGTTTAGTTGGAGAGCCCACAAACCCATCCCGTATGGGTGAAATGATTAAAATTGGGAGAAGAGGTTCGATAACAGGTTACTTGAGTATTTTTGGTAAAATGGGACACGTCGCTTATAGTCATAAAGCGGTAAATCCATCAACTTGTATTGTAGATATTTTAAAAAACTTAAAACAATTAAAACTTGATAATGGCTCAAAAAATTTTCAACCTTCAAATTTAGAAGTAACTAAAATTAGTATAGACAACAGTACAGATAATGTAATTCCTGGAGATGCATATGCTACATTTAATATAAGATTTAATGACAGACATAGCTCTAATAAATTAAAAAAAAAAATAAATGTTTATTTGAAAAAAATTTGTAAAAAATACAAATGTAAATTTAAAATAGAATACATGATATCCGGTGAGTCATTCATTACTAAACCAAATAAAACTACTTATATGATTAGAGATATCATAAAAAAAAATACAAAGAAAAATACTAAATTATCTACTTCTGGTGGTACATCTGATGCAAGATTTATCAGAAAAGTTTCTCCTTGTTTAGAGTTTGGTATGGTCGGTGCTAGTATGCATCAAGTAGACGAAAATATTAAAGTAAGTGATTTAAAAACCCTGACAAAAATTCATAAAGAAATTTTAGAAAATTACTTTTCGTGAAAACTGCAATAGTTACATCAGATACATCAGAAAAACATTTGACTGGAGATGGTCATCCTGAACAACCCAAAAGAGTAGAGTCAATTATAAATGTTTTAAAAAAAAAGAAAGATTTGATATGGGAAAAACCTGATGTAGTTCCTGAAAAAATATTAGCCCTTACTCATACTGAGGATTACATTCAAAATTTAAAAAACTCTTTTCCGAAGAAAGGTATAAACTTTCTTGATGGAGATACCGTCGTATCTCCAGGAAGCAAAGAGGCAGTATTTGATGCTGCGGGTTCTACAATAAAAGCAATTGACGGAATACAGAATAAGAAATTCACTAACGCATTTTGCGTGGTAAGGCCCCCGGGACACCACGCTGAAAAAAATAAAGCTATGGGCTTTTGTTGTTTATCAAATGCTGGCATTGCAACAAACTATTTGATTAATAAATATAATTACAAGCGAATTGCTTGTGTGGATTTTGATGTTCATTGGGGAAATGGAAATTATAACGTGCTCTATGACAACAAAAACTCTCTATATATATCAACCCACCAGTACCCTTTCTATCCTGGTGGAGGTACTGAGAATGATAAAGGAAAATTTAACAATTCACTAAATATTCCCTTGCCAGCAGGTACAAATTCAGAAAAATATTTTAATGCCTATGATAGAGTTATTGATAGATTAATTGAGTATAAGCCAGACTTTCTTATTTTTTCAGCTGGTTTCGATGCACATAAGGATGATCCTTTAGCACAATTTGAATTATCATCTAAAGATTTTTATGAAATTACTAAAAGAACTCTAAGAGCTACTAATAAATATACCAAAGGAAAGGTTCTATCTGTTCTAGAAGGTGGGTATGACCTTAACGCACTTGCTGAAAGCGCATATAATCATGTAATGGCTCTATCCGAAAAAGACTAATTATGAAATTATATAAAATTGGTTATTCAAAAATTAATAATAAAGGCTTATTTGCTAATAAAGATATTAAAAAGGGTACAAGGATTATTAACTACGTTGGAAAAATAATTACAAAAAAAGAAACAGAGATAAACCCAAAATTTGATAATAATAAAGCAATTTATCTTTACAATTTAAATAATAGATATGATTTAGATGGAGACTTTTCCTATAACACTGCTAGACTTATTAATCACTCATGTGATCCAAATTGTGAGGTTGATGGTAAAGGACTAAAATTATGGATTTCATCAATAAAAGATATAAAAAAGGGTGAGGAATTATCATATGACTATGGATTTGGTTATGATGAAGATTATAAACAATTTCCTTGTAAGTGTGGAACTATGAATTGTTGCGGGTATATAGTCCGTGAGGGCTCTAGATGGAGAATTAATAAAAAGTTTAGAAAAAGAACTAGTAAGTAACTTTTTTTAAATAAAGACCATGGGGTGGAGCAAGTGGTGCGCAAAGTTTTCTATTTTTTGATTTAAGAACTTTTTCGAATTTCTTTAATGTCCATTTTTTTTCACCAAGGTATTTAAGACAACCAACCATCGATCTGACTTGACTTTTTAAGAAAGATTTTGAAACAATATCAATGGATATTAAAGTTTTATTTTTTTTTATTGTAAACTTTTTAATTGTTTTGATTGGGTTTGTGGCATCACAACTTGAAGATCTATATGTTGAAAAATCATGAGTTCCAAGAAATTTTTTTGCACCTTTTTTCATTATGCCAATATCTAAATTTTTAATTAAGTGCCATTCACGTTTCATATTAATTACTGATTGAGATATACTATTTCTTATTAAATAATTGTAAGTTCTTTCTTTTGCACTATGCCTAGCATGAAAATTTATATTTTTTTTTTTTATAGTCAAAATAGAAATTTCTTTTTTATTTAAAAAAAAGTTTAAAGATTTAATTAATTTTGAAATATTCGTTAGTTTTTCTTTGTAATAAAAATGTGCAGATTGCTCAATTGCATGTACGCCTGAGTCTGTTCTTCCGGATCCGTAGATTGTAATTTTTTTTTTTAATAATTTTGACAAATATAATTGAACAGTATTTTGAATTGATCTGCCATTTTTTTGAGACTGCCATCCAACATACTTTGTTCCAACATACTCCAATAATATTTGGTATTTATTCACGCTTAAGTGATACCCCTTTTTTAATTTTACTACCTAAAAGAAAAGTACTCGTATTTTGAACTTTTTTTCCTTGTTTCTGAATTTCTAATATTCTGATCGAATTTTTTCCACAAGCTACTGTTAATAAATCATCTATAACCTCTCCAGGTTTTCCGGTTGACTCAGATAGCTCAGATTTGATAATTTTATATCTCTCCTTTTTAAATTCAAACCAAGCACCAGGATTTGGAAAAAGACCATTTATTTTACCTAGAATATTTAGTGCACTTTCATTCCAATTAATTTTACCCTCCATTTTATTTATTTTTTCAGCATAACTAGCTTCATTGTGTATCTGATCTACAAATGTTGCTTTATTTGAAAATATTAATTCAATATTTTGAGTAATTTTTTCTGCACTTAGTTCGCTTAATTTTTTGGATAATGTTTCGCTATTATCAGTTTTATTAATTTGGATTTTATATTGATTGAAAATAGGACCACTGTCTAAAACATTATTTAATTTCATAAAACTTATCCCAGTAAATTTTTCAAGATTAATCAAAGAGCGTTGAATAGGTGCTGCCCCTCTATATTTTGGCAACAAAGATGCGTGAATATTAATAAATCCTAGTTTACAGCTTTCTAGTATAGACTTAGGAATAATTTGACCATATGCAACAACTATACCTAAATCAAATTCAGCTGTTTTTATAAAATTCTCCTCTTTTTTTATATTTTCTGGAGTTTTAATTTTTAAATTAAATTTTTCTGCATAATTATGCACTGGTGATTTCAAAATTTTTTGACCTCTATTTGATCTTTTTGGAGGCTGAGTAAATACACATATTATTTCTAATTCATTTTTAATTATTCTATCTAAGATCGGTACTGCAAAATTTGGAGTACCTAAGAAAATTACTTTACGCATTAAACTATTATTTTATTATTATTTGAAATTTCTTTTGAAATTTTTTTTATAATTAAATCTTTTTTAAGTTTTGACAAGTAATCGATTATTAAAATACCGTCACAATGTTGAACTTCGTGTTGAATACATGTTGACAAAAGTCCACTACATTGCATAGTATTTTTTTTACCATTTTCATTAATATATTCTATTTCAATTTCTTTCGGTCTCTCTATCTGTATAAAAGTATTGGGTATAGATAAACATCCTTCCTCATATGTAGATCTAACGTCACTAAACTTTTTAATTTTTGGGTTAATAAGACAATGAAGATTTCTTTTTTCATCTTTTTTTGATACGTCTACTATGACTATTCTTTTAGGTATACCTATTTGTATTGCTGCCAAACCAATACCATTAGCATCATACATAGTATCTTTTAGATCTTTTATTAGTTTTTTTTCATTTACATTAATTTTTTCTATTGGGGACGATATTTTTTTAAGAATGGGGTCCGGTACAGTAATAATTTCCTTGATTGACATATATATCTAGACTTTCAAAGGTAAAATTTTTATCAAAATATCGTTGCGTAATTTATCAAGGTTTATCTCATTTAGAGTTGTAGTTATGAAATACAATGTTTCAGTACCCAAATCCTCAAGGTTGTCTTCCCCAATAATTTCAACTAATCTTAGCAATATCATTCCTACATCTTCATTATTTATATACACTTGTAAATCAGTAGGGATGTTAGGGTTTCTCTCATATAAATTTGTATATTTTTTTTGAATATCCACACCATCATAAATTAAAGAGTCTAACATTATTTTATCTTTGTTTGAAAAAATATAATTTTTATTTGCTTTAACTTTTTTTAATATATCATTTGTGTCCTTAGTGGCTTTATCAATACTATAATCTTTAACAAAATAATCTATTAACTTTGATTGATGAATTATTTTATTGTTTATATTGTATTTTTTTTGTATTTTTTTTTCATTTATAATATTTTTTTCATAAAATGTTGTTTGATTTGCGGAAATATCGTCAAAGTCAATATTTTTTAAAATATTGGATAATTCTATGACAAATGCATTTTCTATATTGTCTTTTCTAAATAAGCTTTTAATTTTCATTGCAAGGTTAACTTTATTGATTGGGTCATCAGACAAAAGAAGTCTTTGATATAAAATAGCTCTCGCTTGAAAATTTGGTAATTTATTGTAAAGGTTATCAGCATCTAATAGCTGGGATAAACTAAAGTCAAATCTTTTATAAAGTCGTAAAAGCTCTTTTTCTGAATAATTTTTTTCGTGGGTTGCTTTTTCTAATGTCATAATTTTTTTTGAATTTTCCAGATCAATTTCTTTTATATTTTCTAAAAGATTATTTGATGAGAGATATTTCCAGATAGCTTTTGGTGTTTTTTCGTTAGCAGTATAATTAAAATTTTTCGATGTTACATGTGAAAGATGAAAATTCAGAACACTTTTTTCTGAAATTTCTGCGATGCTTTTATCACTATAACCCATGAGATAATTAAACTTTGACTCAAAAAATTTGTCTTTAAAACCTTGCTCATTTTTTAAATCAAAGTAAATTTGTGCTTCTTCGTTTTTTTTTAATTTAATTAAACAATAAATTTTGAATTTGTCGATATAGTCATTAGTAGATTTAAATTTTAATTGACTTAAAAGTTTGCACGACTCATCAAGGTTTCCATTTTTGAGATAATAATCTAAGTAAAATTTAACAATTTTATTATTATTTATTAATTCATTTTTTAATAAAAAACTTTTAATTAAATTTGTATCTTCTCTTTTAATAAGATAATTAATTTTAAAGTTTGTAAATTCCTGATTTTCATTTAAGTTTTTTGGAGGATAAGCATTGGTCAATAAAGCTACATTTAAAATTTCAATTGCATCATCTGATAGATTAATTTTATCTATTTTTTTTATTAAATTTTTTACTTGATCAGAATCAGAATATTTCCACATATCAATTGTCAAATTATTTTCTTGAGGATCATATAGTCCAACTAAAGTAGTTTTTGGATTTTCTAAATTTTCAAAATTAAGAACGTTATCGTCATTTTTTTTTTTTGATATTATTTTATTTAGTATTATTTCATCTTTTTCCAGAGACTGAACATCTAAATCGGTATTATCTTCATTATTATTTTCTAAATTCCAAATATCGACTGGTTCGTTAGAAAATGAATTTACATTAAAAAATAAAACAAAAACTATTAATAAAAAAAATTTATTTAACGACTTTAAAATTTTCATTTGGTATTTTTTTTTCTATTACTTTATTTGGAGATGGAAAATCAATTTTATCAACTAAAATCATTGAAATATATAAAACTGCTAATATAAGAATTATTTTGATAAAAATTTTTCCAAACGCTCCAAGGTTACCAACTCTTGTTTTTTTTTGAAATTGCATATAAATTAAATATTTTCAAATTAAGACAAATTTGTGTTTTTTCAATAAAGAAGGTTATGAAAACGAAAAAAAATCTAATTTTAGTCGGTATGATGGGTTCAGGAAAATCGACAATTGGTAATATAATATCAAAAAAATTAAATTTTGAGTTTATTGATACTGATTCTGAAATAGAGAAATATGAAGAAATTTCAATCAAAAAAATATTTGATATTAAAGGTGAAAACTACTTTAGGAAATTAGAGGAAACAATAATTTTAAAATCTATAAATTTAAATAATAAAGTAATATCTTTAGGTGGTGGTGGATTTTTAAAATTACATTTAAGAAAAAAAATCCAAATGAAATGTATCTCTTTTTGGTTAGATTGGAAGGATGATACTATTATAAAAAGAATATTTAAAAATGATAAAAGACCCTTGGCACGACATTCGTCAAAGTTAAATTTAAAAGATATGATTATTCAAAGGCATAAGCATTATAAAGAAGCTACTTACAGAATTATTTGCGAAAATTTAAACAAAAAAGAGATTGCTGATGAAATAATAAAAAAATATGAGATACAATAGATTAAAAATTCAAACCTCAACAAGTAAGTATTCTATTTATATTGGATCAAATTTTACTAATAAAATAAATACAATTCTGAATAATGAAAAGATTTTTTTTAATAAAGCTTTAATAATTTACGACTCGAAAATCAAGATTAAAGAAGTTTCAAAAATAATATCAAAATTAAAAAAAAAAGAAGTATTAATATATAAATTTGTCTCAAACGAAAAATCTAAAAGTTTTCATACTGTTAATAAAATAATTATCAAACTATTAAAAAATAATTTTACTAGACAAGACTGTATTATTTCGTTGGGTGGGGGAATTGCAGGAGATTTATCCGGTTTCGTCTCTAGTATTTATAAAAGAGGAATTAAATTTATTAATATCCCAACAACTTTATTGGCTCAAGTAGATGCGAGTATAGGTGGTAAAACAGGAGTTAATCATGAGATTTATGGTAAAAATTTAATTGGATCATTTTATCAGCCCAATGTTGTTATAGCAGATACAGATTATCTTAAGTCTTTAAGTAAAAAAGAATTAATTTGTGGATACGCTGAAATATTTAAGCATAGTCTAATATATAGCAAACAAAATTTTCTTTTTTTAGAAAAATTTTATAAAAAAATTTTATCATTAGAAAAAAAAGTTCTAGAAAAAGCAATTTTGGAAAGTTGTAAAATCAAAAAAAGTATTGTTCAAAAAGATGAAAAAGAGAAGAATTTAAGAAAGATATTGAATCTTGGTCATACGTTTGGTCACGCTTATGAAGCTGCTTGTGGATACAAAAATATTTTAAATCATGGAGAAGGAGTAATGCTTGGAATAAAAACTGCTATTTTATTCAGTTTAAAAGAAAAAAAGTTATCTTTAAATGATTTTAACAGAATTAATCAAAGTATATTAAATTTAAATTTTAATTTAAAACTTAAAAAGTTTTTTTCATTAAAAGATATAAATAAATTAATAGGTTATATGAAAAATGACAAAAAAAATAATAATTCAAAAATTAATTTAGTTTTATTAAATAGAATTGGAAAAGCATCAATAAAAAATTCATACGATCAAATAAAAATAAAAAAATTCTTATACGAGAACTTAAATAATATTTAATTGAATCGAATGAATATAGTTCTTTAATTCATTATTTAGCAAATTATAAATTATTTTTGATCTTTTAATTCTATCCATTTTATTGAGATAACTCGACTCAATTGAAATTTTGATATGAAATTTTTTTTTATCGTGTCCAGCATGGTTTAAATGTAAAAAAGTTTGGTCTTCTATAATTATTTTTTGTACTTTAATTCTTTTTTTTATTTTTTTTTTTACTATTTCAGAAAGTTGATTTATATCCATATTATATAAATATATAATATATGAAAAATATCTGTGATTGGAATAGTTGTAATAAACCTGGTGAATATAAAGCTCCAGTTGAAAGAGATAATAGCAGAAAATATAGGCTATTATGCTTAGAACATATTAGAGAGTTTAACAAAAATTGGAATTATTTTAGGGGTATGGATGACCAACAAATATTTGACTTTATTAAATCTGATCTTACTTGGCATAAACCAACACAAAGCTTCAGTTCATCAGATAATTTTTTTAAAGTGTTGTGGAATAATGCCCTTAAAAATGATGGGAGAGATAGAGAAATAGATCCAAGCTTAGACAACATGAGACAATTTAGATTTAATCAAAATGACCTGAAGTCTTTTAAAATTTTAGGTCTTAATGTTGGAGTAAAATGGGATAGTATAAATAAACGATTTAAAAAACTTGTCAAAAAATTTCACCCTGATATGAATTCAGGTAATAGAAATTTTGAGGATAAACTTAAGGTCATTACACTAGCTTATACTCAACTAAAAAACGCTTATAGGAAAAAAATTGATTGAAAATCTTAAACAAGAACCAGATATAAAAGTATCAATTAAACAAACATTCGGAATTGATACTGATCTCGAAGTTGATGCATTTTCACAAAAAAACGAGTTGGTTCCTGAAATAGATAAAGACTATGTATTTGATAAAGATACAACTTTAGCAATTTTAAACGGCTTTTCACATAATAAAAAAGTGATAGTACACGGTTATCATGGAACTGGAAAAAGTACACATATCACGCAGGTAGCAGCAAGATTAAATTGGCCTTGTGTTAGAATAAATTTAGATTCTCATATCAGCAGAATTGATCTCATAGGAAAGGATGCAATTACACTTAAAGATGGAAAGCAGATAACTGAATTCAAAGAGGGTATACTTCCTTGGTCTTATCAAAATCCAGTTGCTTTAGTTTTTGACGAGTATGATGCTGGTAGAAGTGATGTAATGTTTGTTCTACAAAGAATTTTGGAAAGTGATGGAAATTTTACTCTTTTGGATAGAAACAAAGTTGTAAAACAGAATAATTATTTTAGATTATTTGCTACAGCCAACACCATAGGCTTGGGGGACACAACTGGACTTTACACTGGAACTCAACAAATAAACCAAGCACAGCTAGACAGATGGGAAATTGTAACTTCTCTAAACTACTTAAATCCAGAAAAAGAATTAGAAATAATTTTATCTAAAAATAAAAACTTAAATAATGAGTCAGGAAAAGAAAAGGTAAAAAATATGATTAAGGTAGCCTCTTTAACTAGAAAGGGATTTATGTCAGGTGATATTTCAACCGTAATGAGTCCTCGAACTGTTCTCAATTGGTGTAATAATTCAGATATATTTAAAAATATTGGGTATGCATTTAGAGTAACGTTTTTAAATAAATGCGATGAAACTGAGAAAAATATAATTGCAGAATATTATCAAAGATGTTTTGGAGATGACCTGCCAGAGTCATTAAAAAATAATCAAGGTAAATGACAAAAGATGAGATTTTAAGGGAAAAAATAAAAAATGCTTTAATAAGCACTTTTAAAGTAATTTCCTTGAAATTTAACAAGGACAAATTAGAAAACTTCGATAAAAAAGCTACAGACCTTATAAGCCAAAAAAATGAAATTATAGTAAAGAACTTTGATAATCTTAGAGCGGAATTTGATTCAAAAGCATTAAAGCAAGGTTATTCGGATGTAGAAATTTATAAAAATAATTTACCTCAAAATAATAAACAAATAGCTTTGTATAAAATTACTGAAAGAATAAGGTGTGAGTTTATCGGAATGGACATGTACCTTGGTATTAATAAGAATATAAATAATTATTACGACCGTAAAATAAATTTAAATAATAAATTGAAAATCGATACAATTAAAGATGCGCCGGTATCAAAAGCCTTCGAGCTTTACATGATAAAAAATTTTTTAGACATAAAACTTAATTCCAACAGTCAAAAAATATTAGATTATTGGGAGACAAATTTTAATAATACAATAAAAAAATATAAAAAATACTTAATTAAAAATATAAACAATCAAAAGATTTTCAATTCAAAATTTTCAGAATTAATAAACGAGTTGAATTTAGAAGATATTGATAACGACACAAGTCAAAATAAAGAGGAGGAAAAAGATCAACAACAAGATAATTCTAGAAATGATAACGAAAAGGAAGATAACGATAAAGACGCATCTGATGAACAAAATTCAACCAGTATGGAATTTGAAAGTGACGTGTCTGAATTTAGAATTGATGAACAATTGGATGTCGACGAAAATATTAATAATTCATCTAAAAATATATCACAAAAATTAAATATTATTAAAGATGAAAAAGAATACAAAATATACACTAATAACTTTGATGAGATAGCAAGAGCTGAAAAGTTAGAAAACAATGAAGAAATTTCAAAATTGAGAAAAAACTTAGATCAACAACTTTTGAGCTTTAAAGATCTGGTGACTAAGCTTGCAAATAAGTTACAAAGACAACTTTTAGCAAAACAAAATAGATCTTGGGATTTTGATTTAGAGGAGGGTTTGTTAGATAGCTCTAAATTAACTAGAGTAGTTATTGATCCATATAATTCTTTATCATTTAAAAAAGAAAAAGACTTAGAATTTAAAGATACTATAGTAACAATTTTAATTGATAACTCGGGATCTATGCGTGGAAGACCTATTACAATAGCAGCGTTATGTGCAGACATTTTATCAAGAACTTTAGAAAGATGTTCTGTAAAAGTTGAGGTTTTAGGTTTTACAACAAAAAATTGGAAAGGCGGTCAAAGTCGTGAAGATTGGACAAAAAAAGGTAAAATTAAAAATCCTGGTAGGTTAAATGATTTGAGACACATTATATATAAGTCAGCTGATAACCATTGGAGGAGATCTAAAAATAATTTAGGCCTGATGTTAAAAGAGGGTTTGCTTAAAGAAAATATAGATGGAGAAGCAATAAATTGGGCTTACAACAGACTTCAGAAGAGAGGTGAAGAGAGAAAAATCCTAATGGTAATTTCAGATGGAGCACCAGTTGATGACTCTACACTATCAGTTAATTCAGGTGATTATTTAGAAAGACATTTAAAAAAAATGGTAAAATTAATTGAAAGCAAGGAAGATGTAGAAATCCTAGCAATTGGCATAGGTCACGATGTTTCCAGATATTATAAAAGAGCAATAAAAATTTCAGATGTAAATGAGTTGGGAGATGTCATGATAAATCAATTAAGTACTTTATTTGAAAAAGATAAAATTTTAAATTAGATCCGTTTTAAATCTTTATTATTCCAAACTATATTAACTTCTGCTCCAGTTCTTGTCTCCGAATTTCTAAAAATTATATTTGCTAGATTTTTTTCCAAAAGTGTTTTTCCGATAAAAATTCCTAGGCCAAGTCCAGACTTAGTAGAATATTCTTTTATTTGAGATTTATTGTATGGTTCGCCAATTTTATTAATGACATCTTTTGGGTAACCAGGCCCATCATCTTCAATTATTATTTCTGAAATTTCACTATTGCTTTTGATGGTTACAAATATTTTTTTATTAGCAAATTTATTTGCATTACCTATAAAATTTCTAATACCATATACAAGTTCAATCGATTTAGTTATCTGAAACGGGTTTGTGTCTTGCTCAAGATTAACAACAAATAATTTACTAGATATTTCCTCAAAAGATTTTATTATTTCATTTACATAATCCGCTAAACTAAGATTTTGATTTATAAAATCATCTTTTACAATTGGATCAATTGTAAGTTTTTTCAGAATATTTTCGCATCTGTCAACCTGGCTGATCAGAAGTTCAATGTCTTTTCTATGATCTAAATTTTTACTAAGTGATTTATTCAGCTCTTTTGAGATCACTTTTATGGTTGATAATGGAGTTCCAAGCGAATGTGCTGCTGCAGCTGCTTGTCCACCCAAAGAAACCAGGACATGCTCTTTCGAAATTACCTCTTGAATTTTATCTAAAGCATTTTTTCTTATTCTGTTCTCTTTACCAAATAGAATTGCAAAGTAATTTAAAAAAATTAAAGCAATTATCAATCCCAAAGGTATTGAGTAATAGTAATAATTACTTAATTTATAATCGTTTAATGGAGAGGGTAATTCTTGATGATATAACGTCAAAATAGAGATAGATAGAATTGTTATTAAAATTAATATCAGATTTGTTTTAATATTTAGATTGGATGATGCAAAAACACTTGGAATTATTAAAAATACAGAGAAAGGATTTAAAATCCCACCAGTTAAATATAACAACAGGCTTAGTTGAAGGATATCGGCTAATAAATAATAAAAAGCAATTTTGTTGGAAAGTTGGGTACTTCTATTATAATTTATTAGAAAAATGTTGCTTACAGCTCCAAATGTTACAATTGCGTTAGATAAAATATAATTAAATTCAAATTTAAAAATGAAAGCTACTATATTGATTGTCAAAAATTGACCGATTATACCGATCCATCTTAAATTTATATATGTAGACTTATTTAAAAAATAATTACTTGAACTATTGACGGACTCCATTTTAGATATCTAAATCAGATGCATAAATAGCATTATCAATAATAAAATCTTTCCGTGAACCTACATCATTTCCCATTAATGTTTGTATTAATTCGTTATCTTTTTTTATATTTTTTGAGTAATTTACCTTTAGCAAGTTTCTTGTTTCAGGGTTTAAAGTGGTATTCCATAACTCATCGGGATTCATTTCACCTAGACCTTTGAACCTTTGAATTGATAATTTTGATTTTTCTTCTTCTAAAAATTTAATCATGCTAGTTGGTTTTTTTTTATCCTTATTTACAAATTTTGAATTCTTCAAAATATAATTTTCCAATTCTTTTTCATCTTTTAAATATATTGTCTTTGAGCCTTTATTAATTTTAAACAATGGAGGTTGGGCTAAATATATATTTCCATTTTCAATTAGTTTATTAAATGGTCTATTATTGAAAAAAGTTAAAAGCAATGCCCTAATGTGAGACCCATCAACATCAGCGTCTGTCATAATAATTATTTTTCCATATCTTAAATCTTTAAGATCAATTTCTTCGTCATTTGGATTGAGTCCAAGCGCATTAATTAATGTTACAATTTCATTTGAAGATATCATTTTTGAAAGTGTTTTTGTTTTTAAATCTTTCCCATTGCCATTATTCTTTTTTGGGACATTATCTATATATGTATTTAGGATTTTACCTCTCAATGGCAAGACTGCTTGAAACTCTCTATTTCTTCCTTGTTTAGCGGATCCACCGGCAGAATCTCCTTCGACAATAAATAATTCTGTTCCGTCTTGTTTTGAATTTTGACAATCAGCAAGCTTACCTGGCAAGCCAGTAAGCTCTAAAGCGCCTTTTCTTCTCACATTTTCTCTAGCTTTTCTTGCAACTTCTCTTGCTAATGCTGCCTGAATAACTTTTGTAAGAATTAATTTTGCTGCAGTAGGATTTTGATCAAACCATATCGACAACTTTTCATTGATTAAAGTTTCTACTATATTTCTTACTTCTGATGAAACTAGTTTATCTTTTGTTTGAGAAGAAAATTTCGGGTCAGGTGTTTTTATAGATAGAACGCAAGTAAGACCTTCCTTGATATCATCTCCAGATATAGAAACTTTATTTTTTTTTAATAAATTATGTTCATTCGCATATTTATTTATTACTCTTGTTAATGCACTTCTAAATCCAAGTAAGTGGGTTCCACCATCTTTTTGATAAATATTATTTGTATAGGCGTAAACATCTTCGCTATAAGATGAATTCCATTTAAGTGAACACTCAAGTTCTAGTGAATTCTTCTTACTATTAACAGTTATTGGTTTTTTGAATAGATCATTTCCATTTTTATTTTTTAACTTTTGTCTTTTTTCATCTAAAAAATCTACGAACTCAGATATTCCACCATCATATTTGAATTCCTCTGATCTAACTTTTTTATTAGTTTTATCTATTAAATTAATTTTAATTCCTTTATTTAGAAAAGCTAGTTCTCTTAATCTCTTTTGAACAATAGAATAGCTAAACTTAATAGATGAAAAGATTTCTTTAGACGGAAAAAAGGTGATTTCAGTTCCAGAGTTTTTAGATTTACTTTTTGCTTTTAGAGGCGAAATTGCTTCACCATTTTTGAATGCAATAAAGTATACTTTTCCATCTCTTTCAATTGTAAGTTCTAATTTCTCTGAAAGAGCATTTACAACTGACACACCCACACCATGTAAGCCACCAGAAACTTTATAAGATTCGTGATCAAATTTTCCTCCAGCATGAAGTTGTGTCATAATTACTTCTGCTGCGGACTTTTTCTCGGTTTTATGAATATCTACAGGAATCCCTCTTCCATCATCTTTAACGGTGATTGATCCGTTTAAATTTAAAATTACATCAATTTGTTTACAGTAACCAGCAAGTGCCTCATCAATAGAATTGTCTACAACTTCATAAATCATATGATGTAAACCCGTACCATCATCTGTATCACCAATATACATTCCAGGTCTTTTTCTTACAGCTTCTAAGCCTTTTAAAACCTTTATTGAATCTGCTTGATAGTTGTTCATATTTTTATATTTGGAAACTATTAATTATATCATTAATACGTTTATTTTTGAAAATTATTTAAAAAGAGTTAATTAAATAATTATTGAAATTCAATGTTAATTACACCGGAAATAAATATTTTTACTCATTATTTGAAAATTCAGTTTATAAGCAAATTATCTATAGATAAATTAAAAAATGGCGGAGAGAATGGGATTCGAACCCATGAAAGAGTTTCCCCTTTACACGCTTTCCAAGCGTGCGCCTTCAACCACTCGGCCATCTCTCCAAAATTAGTTAACAAATTTTTTTTTAAACTTATTGTAAGCTAAAATTCTAGAATAATAATACACACATTTTTCAAACCTTAATAAAAAAAAGTTTATTATAAATTTTAGGAAATAATTAATAATTTTTTTGCTTAGTTTATTAAATAATTGATCATGCTTTTTTACTTTAAATAAATAATAAAGTTGATCATAGGTAAAATTATACTCTCTTAAATAAATTCTCTTAAATTTGTTTTTTACCTTGCTTATTCCATGCTCATGTGTGCAACTCGCATCATAAATCTGTATAATAGATTTTTTAAAACTAAGGATTCTTCTGCATAAATCGTCGTCCGAGAAATATAAAAAAAAATTTTCATCAAAATAAAGATTTTTTGCTTTTATGTCACTTGTCCTTAAAAGCATACATGCTCCAAGAACTCTTTGTACACAAGTGTCTCCTTTGAGATCCAATACCTTAGATGTTTTCTGATTTTCTACAAGTGGACCACCATTGAAAGATAGGTTGTTAGTAGAGTCATATGAGGTAGGTGAAACTATCAAAGCATCCTTATACTGATCAATTTTTTCACACAAAATTTTCAAATTTTTCTCTGTAATTATACAATCGGGATTTATAACTAAGGAGAACTTACTATCAGATAATCTTAGTCCTTGATTGCAAGCAGCTGAATAACCAGTGTTTCTCTCATTTAAAATATATTTTTCAACATTATATTTTGAGATTATTTTTTTTTTTAATTTTTTATTACCTCCGTTATCAATAATAATTTTCTTTATATTTTTTAGGTTATCAAGATTTCTACCTAAAATTTTTTCTTTTTCCCCATAAAGCACAATTATTGCGGTGATATTTTCAAGGAAATTGAAATTTTTCATTTAAATTATTATACATAATTTAGTAATAATTGAGACTGTTAAAATGAAAAAGATTCTGATTACAGGTTCAAATGGTTTTATTGGTAGAAATATTCTTAATGAATTACTCCCGAAATACAAAATATATGTAACTGTGAGGAAAAAATTTTTTAGAGAGAGAAAAAAAACGTACAAAAATCTTTCTTTCATTATCTTTAAAAATTACAGTGATTTAAATCTTAAATTAAAAAAAATTAAAGTAGATTACGTAATACATTGTGCAACAAAGTATTTAAAAACACATAAATCAGATGATATATATGAACTAATAAATGCAAACATTACATTTGGAAATATAATTTTAGAAAATTTGAATAAAATGAATGTAAAAAAATTTATAAATTTTTCAACTGTTTGGCAAGATTTTGATGGTAAAGAAAATTCGCCATTTAATCTATATTCAGCAACCAAAAGTGCATTTGAAAATATAATACGCTATTATGAAAATAGATTAAAAAAGATTAGTTTTTATAATCTATATATTGGAGACACTTACGGATCTTATGATAATAGAAATAAAATTATAAGTGTAATCAAAACGAATATTAATAATAATAAATTGATTAATATAATATCTAAAAATTTATTTTTAAACTTATTGAATGTTTTAGATATTACTATTGCTATAAAAGTTTTATTAACAAAAGATATCAAATCTGGAAACTACAATTTAACTAATAAGAATTTTATTAAAATTTCTAAAGTACTAAATATATTGAGAATGAAATATAATTTTAAGATTTCATTAAAATATGACTCAAATAGGTTTATCAAATTCAAGATTTTAAAATTAAAAAGACTACCTCATTGGAAACCACTTAATAGTGATATAACTGATTTAATAAAATTCTTAATTAATTAAATATGCAAAAATTATTTGATTGTATTACATTTTTTAGAGAAAATTTTATAACAAATATACGCATGGAAATTATTGGAAATGAAGTAGACTTTTTTGTAATATGTGAGTCTAAGTACGATCATAAAGGGAGAAAGAAGGATTTAAACTTTAAGCTCCAAAATAAAAAATTTAAAAAAAAAATCATTTACCTTGTAATCGATAAGCCTTTTCATATCTCTAACAACCCATGGGAGAATCAAGCTGAACAAAGAGAGCATATATTTAATGGACTTAAATTTGCGAAACCTGATGATTACGTTCTTTTCTCAGATCCAGACGAAATTCCAAATCCCAAAGCTCTTAAAAATTTAAAGCTGAGAAATAAATACGGTATATTTATGCAAAAATGTTTTTGCTATAAATTTAATTTGTTTAACAAGTATGAGAGCCCATGGGAGGGTACTAGAGTTTGTAAAATGAAAAACTTAAAATCGATAGATTACATGCGCCAAAAAATCAGATCTAAGAATATTTCATCCTCCAAATTAAACATCTTAAAAAATAAAGATATACAATTAATCCAGAATGGAGGGTGGCATTTTAATTCATTAATGAAACCTCAAGAAATCTCTTTAAAACTTAAAACTTTTGCTCATGAAGAATTTTCAAGTTCGAAGTTTTCAAATTTAAAGGTAATAAAAAAAAATATAGTTAATAAAAAAGATTTATTTAGAAGAGACTGGACATATGATGAGGTAAGTTTAGACAAATCTTTTCCTAAATATATTTTAAAAAATAAAAAAAAGTTTAAAAATTGGATACTTTAATTTATGGAAAAAATAAATAAAATTAAATTTAAGTTTAACAAAATTTATTATTCGTTATTTAAGGAAAGATTTGATAAGTCTATTAATTTTAATTTTCCAAAAGGTATCAATCGCTGGGATTTAATAAGAGAAGTAATTAAAAATCATAATTTTAGATCCTACTTGGAAATTGGTTGTGATGACGATTATTCTTTTAAAAAAATTGATGTGCCAGAAAAAATTGGGGTTGATCCATATTCAGGTGGAAATTTTAAAGGAACCAGTGATCAATTTTTCTCTCAAAATAAAAAAAAGTTTGATTGCATATTTATAGATGGTCTACATGAATATGATCAGGTTTGTAAAGATTTAGAAAATTCACTTAATTGTATAAATGAAAAAGGTATTATTTTTTTACATGATGCTTTACCTGCAAATGTTCACCAGCAAGCTGTACCAAGATATAAAGTTATTTGGAACGGTGATGTTTGGAAATCTATTGTAAATTATAGGACACGAGATGATTGTGATATTGTAACATGCAAGATCGATCATGGGGTATCAATCGTTCGAAAGATTTATAACAAAGATAGATTAAATATAAATACTAAGAATTTTAAAAGTTTAAAATTTGAGGATTTTTATAATAATTACCAGAAATATTTAAGAGTTATAGAATACGATAAAATTTTAAATTATTTAGAAAAATAGTTATAAGTATTTTTTTAAATCATCTATATTTAGGCGCATATCACCATTTTTATTGTTGTAGACTTTATCTAAATATATTGATTTATATTTTAATTTATTAATTTTACTAATTCTTTTAAAAAGAAAATTTTTGTTGTTTTTAGGTATAATCTCAATAACTTTGGTCTTTTTTTTACAAAATGCAATATTTGTTAATCCTGCTCCATGTGGTGCTATAATTGTGTTACAATTTTTAAATATTGATATTTGATCTTTTAGATTTAATTCAGCCAATCTAAGACATTTATATCTTTTAGACTTTAAATATTTAATTACCTCATTATTATTTATCAGTTTACTATGATTTTGTAATGAATCACTCCTATCAATAAAAATTCTTTTATAGCCCTTTTTTTTTGATTTAACTTTTTTTGATATATCGTCTCTTAAAAATTTGATAATCCAAGATGGTAAGTTACTTTGGGCGTAAAACCATGATTTTTTAAAATAATATGGGTGTGACACCGAGATTATTTGATCAGCCTTTACGTGTCTAAAAATATTTGGATCAATAATTTTAAATGATTTTATACCAAGATAACTAAATGATTGATTTTGAAATTTATTTAATCTTGTAACATAAATATTTTTTATCTCAGAAATTAACATTTTTGATAATAACAATTTTATTTTGGGAAGAACATCTAGCATCCAATGAGCGTAATTATTATGACCACTCGCCCCTTGAGTTAAAATTAACAGACTTCCATTTATGCTCTTAATTAATTTTGGTGTACCGGTATTAAGTGTTACATTTTTATTTATTTTAAGTAATCCATTTATTTGCTGAAATGATGCTTTTTTTACTAAATAGTTGCCTGAAATTATACTAACATTTTCGACATTATTTGTAAAAACTCTTCCTTGGTTTAATTTATATAAATTGTAGTGATATTTTGATAGATTTTCGTTATTAATTTTATCTAACTTAGTAATATTTAAATTTTTGATTTTTTTATTCGTTATAATTACTTTTCCATAAATAATTATGAACAAATTTTCTAAAATCTTTTTATAAATCAAACTTAATTTCATTGTTAATTTAATGAGAAAGATACGATTTTGTTTCCAGTCTCAACCAAATCTGGATAACCAGTTTCAAGAGTTTTTCCACCTGTTGAATGGACAATAACATATTGCCTACCATTTACAGAATAAGTTGTTGGAGGAGCCGAACCAATAAATGGTAGTTTCTTAGAATATAGTATACTGCCATTGCTGCTATCAAAAACATAAAATTTTTTATCTAAGGTGCCTGTTGCAAATAATATATCACCCTCTGATCCAGTAACTCCACCAAAGTTTTCTGTACCAGTGTTTTGAACTCCAATTTTCGACAGTTCCTCGTACTCACCAAAAGGTACCTGCCAAATAATTTTTCCAGTATTTAAATTAAGGGCGGTAATTGTACCCCATGGTGGCCTTGTGATTGGAAAACCTTTTTCGTCGAGTGCTCTTTGAAAGATACTTGAATAAGAAGGTATTTCACTTGAATTGTCTTCGATTTGATCGATACTTGTTTCCCAAGGTATATTGTTACTAGTAACATACATAATACCTTTCTTGTGGTCCACAGACGCACCCATCCACTCAGCTCCACCATTAAAGTTATACTGTAGATTTTTTTTATTTAATTCGTATGTGTTATAGAAACCGACTTTATGGTTTTTATATTTTTTCTTTATAGCTTCTAATTTTTCTAAATCGTAGGACCATAAATCTTCATAAAAAAATTCATTTTTACCAAATGGTTCTGGTAAATCTAAAAATGGTTGGTAGGGACTAGTTTTTTCACCCCTGACTTTTGATGTAGGAACTTTTCTATATCTAAAGTCAAAAATAGGTTCTCCACTAATTCTATCAAGTATTAAGGTATTAGCTCTTTTTGTAGGTGCAAGTACTATGTCAATTTTTTTATTTTCAACATTTATAGATGATAAAACTGGTGGAGATGGTATATCAGAATTCCATATGTCATGGGATGTTTCTTGAAATCTCCAAATTACTTTTTTTTCATTTAAATCAATAGCAATTATACTATTTGAGCTTGGATTATTTCCAGGCCTTAGAGTGCCGTCGAAATAATAATGAGGATTTCCAGTTGTAAAATATAAAATACCTCTTTTATCATCAAGAGAGATGCCGCCCCACGGATTATAACCATCATTGATAAATTTTTTTCCACCTTGTCTAGTGTTTATGTCTTTTTTATATTTTAATTTCCATTTTTTTTTACCATCATTTAAATCATAAACTTCTACAGCGTGATCCCATGTAACAATAATTATATTATTTTTATAAATTACCGGTGTAAGTACATTTAAACCAGTTCTAATTCTTCCTTCTTTTCCAAACGTTTCTATGGGTTTTCCATCAAGGGCATTTATGCATATTAGTCTTTCTCTATTAGAAAAAAATAATTTTGATGGTTCGTCATTTATATTTGATTGGTAATATAACAAACCTCTTTTGGCAACAAAATTGCCATATTGTTTTGACTTCCAAATTAAATTTCCATTTGTACCATCAATGGCAGCTAAGTATCCACCCGTTATTGGTGTATATATAACTCCATTAACTACAACAGGATTAGCTTGTATATCATTTAAAAATCCTTCATGCTCAAATGTCCAAACAACTTCCAAATCTTTAGCATTGTTTTTGTTTATTTTTTTTAAAGAGGAAAATCGGTTGGATGAGTTATTGCCATGACTTCTGTACCAGTTTACTCCGGTGTTTTTTAAGTCTGCAATTGATTTAGTGAAATTTTTATCAGATTTTAAAATTTTAAAATTCGGTAAATTATCTCTTTTAGATTTATCTTCAACTTCCCAATAGTTCTTATGCTTTTCAAAATTATTGTATAAAAAATTATCATAAAAGGAATTTATGAGATGGTGAATTTTCTTTATAAAATTGCTATTTAGATTGTCATAGCTGTAGGTTATGCTGCTCTGGTTTACAAAACCCGTATCAATTTTTTTGTAATCCTTCCATATCCAAACTAAAGAAGCAACTATTGAAAAAAGTATGATTTTTTTATACATTAAAGAATTGTTTAGATTATTCTTTATTTATTTTCAATACGCCAATAAATGCCTCTTGGGGAATTTCTACTTTACCAAACTGTTTTGATCTTGCTTTTCCTTTTTTTTGTTTATCGAGTAGTTTCCTTTTTCTATCTCTTGCGCCGCCACCATGAATTTTTGTCAAAACGTCTTTTTTAAACCCTTTAATAGTTTCTCTAGCGATAATCTTGCCTCCTATTGCAGCTTGAACTGGTATCATAAAGTTATGTCTTGGGATTAAATCTTTTAGTTTTTCGCACACATCTCTACCTATGGATTGGGCAAAATCTTTATGAACCATCATCGCAAGCGCATCTACCGGTTCTGAGTTTACGAGTATACCCATTTTAACTAAATCACCTTCTTTATGTCCAATTATTTCATAGTCAAAGCTAGCATAACCGCTTGTCATTGACTTCAGTCTATCATTAAAATCAAATACTACTTCATTTAGAGGGATTTCGTAATTTATTACAGCTCTATTTCCTGAATAACTTAAATTTGTTTGAACTCCTCTCTTATTTTGACAAAGCTTTATTATTGAACCTAAGTATTGATCAGGAGTAATAATTGTTGCTTTAATCCAAGGTTCCTCAATCATTTTGATAAAAGTTGGGTCAGGTAAGTTAGATGGGTTCTGCAGATTTTTAATTTCGCCACTGATCATATACACTTTATAAACAACACCTGGTGTAGTAGTTAACAAATTTATGTCAAATTCTCTCTCAAGTCTCTCTGTAACTATTTCTAAATGTAGTAAACCTAAAAAACCACATCTAAAACCTAATCCTAGTGCTGATGAAGTTTCAGCTTCATAAGTAAAACTTGCATCATTTAATTTTAATTTTGCTAGACCATCTTTTAATTTTTGGTATTCAGAACTATCAACGGGAAACAAGCCACAAAAAACGACAGGTTTGCTAGGTTTAAAACCTGGTAATGCATCACTGATCGGGTTATTTGCATCACAAATTGTGTCTCCAACCTTTGTATCGGAAAGCTCTTTAATACCTGTTGTGATAAAACCAATTTCTCCAGCTTTAAGATCATCCACATCCTCAGGTTTTGGAGTAAATACTCCGACCTTTTCAATTAAATATTCTTTATTATTTGACATCATTTTAACGCTCATATTTTTTTTTAGTTTACCATCGATAATCCTCACTAATATAACAACTCCTAAATAAGTATCGTACCAACTATCAACTAATAAACATTTAAGTTTTTCATTTATTTGACCTTTTGGACTTGGTAGAACTTCAATAATTTTTTCTAGTATTTCATCAACTCCTTCTCCAGTTTTTCCAGAGCACGGAACAGAATTTTTAGTATCAATTCCTATAACATCCTCTATTTGTTTATTTGATCTATCTAAATCTGATGCAGGTAAATCAATCTTATTTAAAATAGGTATAATTTCATGATTAGAATCTAAAGCTTGATATACATTTGCTAATGTTTGTGCCTCTACACCTTGAGTACTATCTACAATTAGTATTGATCCTTCGCATGCATACAAAGATCTACTCACCTCGTAACTAAAGTCGACATGTCCAGGTGTATCTATTATATTTAAAATATACTCTTTCCCAGACTTTGATTTGTAATTTAACTTAACAGTCTGTGCTTTTATTGTTATCCCTCTTTCTCTTTCAATATCCATAGAGTCAAGAACTTGTGCCTTCATTTCTCTATCTGTAAGACCACCACATTTATGTATAATACGATCAGCTATTGTTGATTTACCATGATCTATGTGCGCTATTATTGCAAAATTTCTAATATTCTCAATTGATGACATTTTAAGATCTTAGTTGCGCACCCGTGTGCTCTTCAACTGATTTGATAATTCTATTCGATATATCTTTCAATTCATAATCATTTAAAGTTTTTTCATCTGATTGAATGGTTACTTTTAAAGCAATTGATTTTTTATCAGACGGAATATTTTCTCCTTCATAGACATCAAATATATTAATTTTTTTAATCATTGATGTTTCTGTATTTTTAATTGCATCAACTAATTGTTGAGCATTTATGTTTTTACTGATTAAGAAGGCAAAATCTCTTTCTGACTTTTGAAAATCTGATAACACAAGACTTTTATTTATTTTTTTATTAATTTGTTTAAACTGAACTAGATTATCTAAAAAAATTTCAAAACCAAACGTTTCATTTATTATTTTAGGATGTAGCTGACCAAAATATGCCAGTAAACTTTTTTCATTTTTTGATGAAATTGTACCTGAGATACCAGGATGATAGTATGAGGGCGAAATATCTTCTATTAACATTTCATTTCTTTCTAACCCTAACTCTAAAAGTGATTGGATAAGATCTTTTTTAATATCAAATACATTAATATTTTTTTCTCCGAAGTTATTCTGATCATCATGTTGTTTTTTTCTAATACCGCATATTACTGTAATCTGATCACCAGGTTTTTTACCTGTGAATACTGGACCAATCTCAAACAAGGATTGATCAGCAAAACCTCTATTTAAGTTTTTTTCCATATAGTAAATTAAGTTTGGATACAGAGAATTTCTAAGCACACTTAACTCTGAGCTTATAGGATTAATTATTCTTATAGTTTCCAAATTTTCTTTAAACTTATCGTTTATTTTATCATCACTAAACGACCATGTTATAGTTTCATAGTAACCTTTTGATGCTACTGATCTTTGAGCTAAATGGAAATGTTTTTGATAAAAGTTTAGTGTTGGCTTTATTCTAATTTTTTCAGGCTCTATAGATTTAATATTATCAAAACCTAAAATTCTAATAATCTCCTCAACTAAATCAATCTCACCAAATATATCTGGTCTCCAAGTAGGAACCTTTATTTCAATAAACTTACTTTTATTTTTAGTTTCAAAACCTAATCTAGTCAAAATTTTAATTATGTCTTTCTGATTAATTTTTACACCAATTGTTTTTGATACTAAATTAGAATTAAATTTTATTATTTTCTTTCTAAATTTTTGTGTTTCTTGAATGTCAAAATTTGAAACTTCTCCACCACATATTTCAGTTACTAATTTAGCAGCCATTTCAAGACCCTCTTTAACTGACTGAGGATCAATTCCTCTTTCAAATCTAAATTTTGCATCGCTATTAATTTCTAACTCTTTTGATGTTTTTCTTGTAATACTTGGATCAAAATATGCTGACTCTATTAAAATATTTTTAGTGTCTAATTCTGTTCCTGATCTAACACCCCCAATTATTCCACCCAAACCAAGAGCTCCCTCATCATCTGAAATTACACACATATTCTTTTTTAAAACATATGTTTTATTATCAAGTGCCTTTAGTGTTTCACCTTTTTTTGAATTTCTTACAGTGATTGAATTTTTTATTTTATCTAAATCATATGCATGAAGTGGTCTATTCAAGTCAAACATTACATAATTTGTTATATCAACAACTGCAGATATTGGTCTTAAACCTAATGCCAAAATTCTTTCTTTTAACCAGCTCGGACTTTCTTTATTAGATATATTTTTAATAAGGCAACTTCCAAATATAGAACATGCTTGATTTTTACTTTTTTCTATTTTTGTCTTCAAGTTGTGCTTTGACTTTTTGTTAAATTTAATTTTCTTAATTTCTTTTAGATTGCCGTATCCACATGCATAAAGGTCTCTAGCTATTCCTCTTACTCCCAAACAATCTGGTCTATTAGGTGTAATAGATAATTCTATAACATTATTATTATTTTTATTTTTAAAATATGGTTTTCCGATACTGCTAGAATATTTTTGATTTAGCGCAATAATACCCTCAGACTCATTGGACAATTTCAATTCAGATTCAGAGCAAAGCATCCCATAAGAAGTTTCTCCCCTTATTTTTGAAACCTCCAACTTCATTCCATTTTTTGGTATTGTTGCGCCTGGTGGAGCATAGATAGTTAATAAACCGTCTTGCGCATTTGGTGCTCCACAAACAACTTTTATAGTTTCTTTTGTTCCTATATCAACATCACATAATTTTAATCTGTCAGCGTTAGGATGTTTGTTAGCTTTAATAATTTTTGCTACTACAAATTCACTTAGTTCATTTTTTGCATGATCAACCTTTTCAACTTCTAAACCAATTCCGTTAAGTTTTTCAATAATTTGTTTTTCACTTTTACTGGTACTTAAATGATCACTCAACCAATCTTTGGTAAACTTCATCTACTTAATCCTCTATAATTAGTTGGAACGTCTAATGGATCAAAACCATAATGATTTAACCATCTATAATCACATTCAAAAAAAGATCTCAAATCATTGATCCCATATTTTAACATAGCCAGTCTATCTATACCTATACCAAATGCAAAACCTTGAAATTTATTTGGATCTACTTTGCAATTTTTTAAAACATTTGGGTGGACCATTCCGCAACCTAGTATTTCAAGCCACTTATCTCCCTCTCCAATTATAATTTTACTATTTTCGATTCTATAACCTATGTCTACCTCTGCCGATGGTTCAGTGAAAGGAAAATGGCTAGGACGAAATCTCATTTTAATTTTTTCTACTTCAAAAAATTCTTTAATAAAATAGTTGAGACAACCTTTTAAATGACCCATGTTTATATCTTTATCTATGTGAAGACCTTCTAATTGGTGAAACATAGGAGTGTGAGTTTGATCACTATCACTTCTATATGTCCTACCTGGGGCTATTATTTTAAAAGGCGGTCTTCCTTTTAACATTGTACGTACTTGAACTGGAGAAGTATGGGTTCTCAATAAAGTTTTCATATCTTGATCTAAATAAAAAGTATCATGCATATCTTTTGCTGGATGATTTTCAGGTGTATTGAGTGCTGTAAAATTATTATATTCATTCTCTACATCTGGTCCCTCTTCGACGGAAAATCCTATCTCTGAAAATATACAAGATATTTCATCAATTACTTGAGAAACTGGATGAACTTTTCCAATTTTAAATTCTTTTTCAGGCAAAGTTACATCAATTTTTTCTTTATTAACTTTTTCAATAATTTCTTTATCTAAAACTTCATTTGATTTTTGTGAAAAAAGTTCTGAAAGTTCTTTTTTTGAACTATTTATATTAGCAGCAATATTTTTTTTCTCATCTGGGGATAATGATCCTAGTTTTTTAAACTCTGAGTTTATTACTCCGTTTTTACCAAATAATTCAGAATTTATATTGTTTAATTCAGATAAATTTTTTGTGTTTTTTATTTTTTCTTTAAATTCAATTATTTTTTTTTCAAATTCAGACATTTAAACAGACTATTTCTTAAACAAATAAAAACAATAGACAATGATTGTTAATTAAGAGCCGCTTGAGCTTTTTTTACAATAGTTTTGAATGCCTCTGGGTTATCATATGCAATTTCTGCAAGAATTTTTCTATCAATTTTAATACCTGATTTGTTTAATCCATTAATAAATTTTGAATATGTCAAACCTTCTTGTCTTACTCCAGCGTTAATTCTCTGTATCCAAAGAGATTTGAATTCTCTTTTTTTATTTCGTCTGTCCCTGTAAGCATATTGCATTGCTTTTTCCATCGCTTGTCTAGCGACTCTAATGGTATTTTTTCTTCTGCCCCACTGACCTTTTACAGCTTTTAAAACTTTTTTATGTTTAGCTCTGCTTGTTACACCACGCTTTACTCTTGACATATTAACCCCTCAAACTGTAGGGCATGTAAGATTTCACAATCTTTCCATCTTGTTTTGACATTACAGTTGTTCCTCTTTGTTTTCTTATTTGCGAATTAGTTCTTTTAATCATACCATGCCTTTTACCAGCTTGAGCCATTATTACTTTTCCACTTGCTGAAATTTTAAACCTTTTTTTAGCTGAACTTTTTGTTTTTAGTTTTGGCATAGTGGTGGGTTATACTAATATAAATATTATTTTACAATAGATAATATAGCCTATAAAGGCTGAATTACCATGATCATTTGTTTACCATCAAATTTTGGTTGCAACTCTACTTTACCAATTGTCTCCATATCGATCTTAATTTTTTCCATTAGATCATTCCCTAACTTGGCATGTTGCATTTCTCTTCCTTTAAATCTTATAGTAAACTTTACTTTGTCTCCTTTAGAAAGAAATTTTTGAGCATTTTTAATCTTAAAGGTATAGTCGTGAACTTCTGTAACAGGTCTTAATTTAATTTCTTTTAGTTCAATTTTTTTTTGTTTCTTTTTTGCTTTGTTTAATTTTTTCTGTTGGTCGTATTTATATTTACCCATATCCATTATTTTACATACAGGTGGTCTTGCATTTGGAGCTATTTCGATTAAATCAAGATTTTCCTCTTTAGCTTTGGATATTGCCTCTTGTAGGTTTAGCACTCCAAGATTTTCACCTTCACTATTAATAACTTGTACTTCTGGTGAAGTAATTCTATTATTAGATCTAGGACCTTTAGGTTTTGTTCTTTTTTGAAAATAATTTTGTTTTGGAAATGGCACTTAGTTAATTGGAGGCTTACTTAATGAAGAATATTTTATTAAAAATTTTTCTAAATCCATACTTTCTTGTTTTTTAGAATCTAATTGTCTAATAGTTACTGTGTTAGAGTCAACTTCTTTTTTCCCACAAATCAATAATAAAGGTATTTTTTTTAAGGAATGTTCTCTTATTTTGTAATTAAGGTTATGATTTTTTAAATCAACCTCACTAGTTACGCCAATTTTTCTTAATTCAATGTTTACTTTTTTTGCGTAATTATCAAAATCGTCAGAGATAGGTATGACCATTGTTTGTAATGGTGAAAGCCAGAAAGGAAGTTTTCCTGAGTAATTTTCAATTAAAATTCCAATAAATCTCTCTAAGGACCCAAATAAAGCCCTATGCAACATCACAGGAACTTTTTTTGAACCATCTTTATCAACATAGCTAGCACCTAGTCTGCCAGGTAAATTTAAATCAACTTGTAGAGTTCCACATTGCCAATCTCTTCCAATAGCATCTCTAAGAACAAATTCAATTTTAGGACCATAGAATGCTCCCTCGCCTTTATTAATGCTATATTCTAAATCTGTTTCTTTAATTGCTTTTAATAAAGCTTTTTCAGATTTGTCCCAAACATGATCCTCTCCTACTCTAACTTCTGGTCTATCTGAATACTTTAAAATTATATTTTCGAAACCTAAATCTTTATAAATTTCTAAAATTAAATTTGTTACCGACAAACATTCTTGAGTAATTTGATCCTCAGTACAAAAAATATGTGCGTCGTCTTGTGTGAATGCTCTAACTCTTAATAAACCATGCAAAGAGCCAGATGGCTCATATCTATGAACCTTTCCAAATTCCGACATCTTTAGTGGTAAATCTCTGTAGCTTTTCAAACCTTGATTAAACACCTGAACGCATCCAGGACAATTCATTGGCTTTATTGCGAATACTTTTTCATCTGGAGTAGTAGAAGTATACATGTTATCCCCAAATTTCTCCCAATGTCCTGACTTTTCCCAAAGAGATCTATCTAAAATCTCAGGTGTATTAATTTCGTTGTAACCTGCTTTATCCTGTTTCGCTCTCATATAAGAAATTAATTTTTGAAATAAATTCCAACCTTTTTGATGCCAGAAGACTGATCCTGGACTTTCCTCTCTGAAATGAAAAAGATCCATCTCTTTACCCAGCTTTCTGTGATCTCGTTTTTCTGCTTCCTCTAATCTATTTAAGTATTCATCTAATTCTTTTTTTGAACTCCAACACGTACCATATATTCTTTGAAGCATTTCATTATCTGAGTTACCGCGCCAATATGCTCCTGAAACTTTTGTAAGTTTAAAAGCTTTTCCAATTTTACCTGAGGAAGATAAATGAGGACCTCTACATAAGTCATACCAAGTTTCACCGTGATGATATATTGAAAGTTCCTCACTATCTGGAATGCTTTCTATAATTTCTGCTTTGTATTTTTCCCCAATTTTTTTAAAATGATTTATAGCTTTATTCCTCTCCCAGACCTCTCTTTTTGTTTTAACATCTTGATCTATAATCTCAGACATTCTAGTTTCGATCTTTAATAAATCATCGCTAGTAAAAGGTTCTCTTCTCGCAAAATCGTAATAAAAACCATTTTCAATTACTGGACCAATGGTTACTTGGGTGCCAGGAAATAACTGTTGAACTGCCATTGCCATTATATGAGCTGCATCATGTCTTATAACCTCTAAACCTTCTTTATTTTTAGACGTAATTATTCTTACTTTAGAATCTTTGGTAATTTCATGGCTAAGATCTTTTAATATTCCATCAACCTCCATAACAAGAGCTTGCTTCGCTAAAGAGCTGCTTATTAATCCTGCAATTTTTAAGCCATCAATTTTTTTTTCAAAATTGAGCTTTTTTCCGTCTGGTAAAATAATGTTAGGCATTTATTAATTTTTTGTACTCTGAATAAGTAGTATTGCACATTTTTTCAACATTAAATTTCGCAATTATATTTTTTCTACCCTCGGCGCCAATGCCATTTAACGTTAGTTCGCTTAAATTTAATACCTCTTTAAGTTTTTCGCTTAAATTTTTCGAGTCACCAGCTTTAAATAAAAAACCAGTTTTATCATTGATAATAGTTTCATTAGAGCCACCAATGTTACTTGCAACAATTGGTTTTTCCATGGATTGTGCTTCTACCGATACTCTACCAAATGCTTCTGGTTCAATTGAAGATGACACAATAACAGTTGATATTTCGTATGCTATTGGCATTAATTCTAAATGATCTACAAAAATAACATTACCGCTCAATCTGTGTTGTTCAACTAATCTTATTAATTTTTTTTTATATATTTTCCTACCTTGGTCACTTCCAAGTATTACTGCAATAAATTCTAGTTCAGATAAATTTTTTTTTAATAAGCTTATTGCCTCAATAAACATTTCTTGACCTTTCCATTCAGTTAATCTTCCTGGTAGTAGGATTATTTTTTTTTCGTCAGTTATATTCCATTTTTTTTTTAATAAATTTTTGTCGCTTTCTTTAATTTTTTTTGGATTGAAATAGTCTGTATTTATACCTCTAAAAATAACTAAAAATTTTTTTTTATTTGACAAATATTTTGAATAATTTTCTTTTATGTGTGAAAATATAAAATTAGATCCTGCTATAATTAGATCAGATCGAACCATTACTGAATTATACCATTTTTTTAAATCACTTTTAAAATTATAAGTGCCATGAAAAGTAGTTACAAATTTTCGTCTAGTTAACTTTGTTGCGATGAGACATGACCAAGCTGGTGCTCTACTTCTAGCATGAACTATATCTACATTGAGGAAAAAAATTATTAATGTTAATAATATAGAGTTCACAAAAATTAAAATTGGATTTTTGCTTTGAACGGGTAATCGTATTATTTTTACTTTTTTTTTATTAATATATTTTAATAACGGTCCGCCACTAGTTACAATATAAGAATTGCAATTATGTTCATGAAGATAGTGAGCTAGGTCAAAACATCCAGTTTCAGCTCCTCCATAACCTAACTTTGGTATTACCTGTAGAATTTTTATTTTTGATGACATTGCAACTAACTATATATTAAGTAATAATTCTAATAAACTTTTATGAACCAAATTAAATACATTAAAATATCAAAAAATATAAAAATTAGATATTTAACAAACAACTTAAGGAAGAATCCCTATATAATTTTTTTACATGGATTTATGTCTGATATAGACGGCGAGAAACCAAAAGTATTCAGTAAATTATGTAATAAACTTAAGTTGGGTTTTTTTGCTATTGAATATTCCGGACATGGAAAATCATCAGGTAAATTTACTCAGGGAAATATTACTAAATGGAGTAATCAAGTCAGCTCTTTTATAAAAAAGAAAGTTAAAAATAATAAATTTATTATTATTGGATCTAGTATGGGTTCATGGTTATCCACATTGCAATTTAAACATTTTGAAAGACAGATAAAAGGTTTTATTGGGATAGGTTCAGCTCCTGAGTTTCTTGATAAAGTTATGTGGAAAAAATTTACTAGCAAAATGAAATATGAAACTATGAAAAAAGGAGTTTATAACCTTAAACATGGTGGGTATGAGTATCCTATAACATATCAATTAATTAAAGATGGAAGAAAAAATAAAGTATTCAATAAGAAAATTATCTCTAAAATTCCAGTGACATTATTTCACGGAACTAAAGATGAGGCAATTCCAGTAAAATTTTCTAGAAAATTAATCAAAATATTTACTAATGCAAAACGAAAATTAATTGTAATCAAAAATGGTGATCACAGTTTATTTTCAAAAAAATATCAAAAGAAAATATTAAAAGAACTAGAAAATATAATTAATCAGAGCGTTTAGCTCGCAAATTCTTGTAACTCTTTATTTGTAATTGGGTTATCTAATTTATCGATCATTTCTTTCGGACAAACCTGGTAGAAATGATTCAACTCTTGATTAAAGTTATTAATTATTTTTTCTGAAACTTTTGAATTGGTCTCTTTAAAATGTTGACTTACTAAGTTTTTCAAGTAGTTTTTCCAGTATTCTGTTTCTAATCTTTGCCAAACGACTGTTTCCAGATTAACTTTTTTTTCAAATTCTTTTTCCTCATCGTAAACGAATGCCATACCACCTGTCATTCCTGCTCCAAAATTATCGCCTATGATACCCAATATTATCACAGTTCCACCAGTCATATACTCACAACCGTTTGATCCACATCCTTCAACAACTGATGTAGCTCCAGAATTTCTCACCGCGAACCTCTCTCCAGCTTGACCAGCTGCAAACAAATTTCCTGAAGTGGCTCCATATAGGACTGTGTTACCGATAATTGTATTTTCATTTGATATCAAATTACTTTCTTCACGTAATTTTATTGAAATAGTTGCACCAGATAAACCTTTCGCGACATAATCATTAGCATCGCCTTTAAGATTGAGTTTTAAACCTTTTGTTCCAAAAGCACCAAAAGATTGCCCTGCCGATCCTACAAAATTTATCTCCACGGAATTCTCAGGCAATTTATTATTTCCAAATTTTTTATATAAATTATAAGAAATTCTTGTTCCTACTGCCCGATCTGTATTTTGTATATTATAGATTTTTTCATTTTTTTTATCATTATCGATACAATCCTCAATCTCACCCCATATTTTTTGGTCAAGTGTGTCAGGGACCGAATTAATAATTCGTTTTTCACAGAACCTTTTGTTTTTGCCTGGATCAGCTTGTACAAATAATGGATTAAGATCTAGATCATCTAAATTAGAAGAACCCTTACTAATCTGCTTTAATAAATCTGTTCTCCCAATAATATCATTTAGACTTTTGAAACCTAACTCAGCGATTATTTCTCTAACCTCTTGAGCAATAAAACTAAATAGATTTACAACTTTTTCTGGTGTTCCATTGAATTTTTCTCTCAGTTTTTCATCCTGAGTACAAACGCCTACAGGACAAGTATTTGAATGACATTGTCTAACCATTATACATCCCATCGCCACCAATGATGTGGTTGCTACACCATATTCCTCTGCACCCATCATTGCTGCAATAACTACGTCTCTTCCAGTTTTGATACCTCCATCAGTTTTTAAAGTAACAGTATGTCTAAGATTATTTAGTGTTAATACCTGATTAGCCTCTGTAAGACCCATTTCCCATGGAATTCCAACATATTTTACACTAGTTTGAGGAGAGGCCCCCGTACCACCATTATGTCCAGAGATTAAAATTATATCCGCTTTTGCTTTCGCTACTCCTGCTGCAATAGTTCCAACGCCTGATGAAGCTACTAATTTTACACTTACTCTTGCTTTCGGATTAATTTGTTTAAGATCATAAATTAATTGCGCTAAATCTTCGATAGAATAAATATCATGATGTGGTGGTGGAGAAATAAGTGTAACACCTTTCGTAGAATGTCTTAATCTAGCTATTTCATCTGTAACTTTAAAACCAGGCAGTTGTCCACCTTCACCTGGTTTTGCTCCTTGAGCAATTTTTATCTCTATTTCATTACAATTATTGAGATAGTCGACTGTCACTCCAAAACGCGCTGATGCTATTTGCTTTACTCTAGAATTTGCGGTGTCACCATTAGACATTATTTTAAATCTCTCAGAGTCTTCTCCTCCTTCTCCACTACAGGATGCCCCTTTAATTCTGTTCATAGCTACTGCTAACGTCTCGTGGGCCTCTTTTGACAATGCGCCATGAGACATACTTCCGCTACCAAATCTTTTTAAAATATTTTCAATTGGTTCAACCTCTTCAATCCCTACAGATGTTTTTTTATTAAAATCAACTAAATCTCTTAAACTTATAGGTGGTAGGTTATAAATGCCTTTAGCATATTTTTTATATGTTTCATATGAGCCTGTTGCTACTGCGCTTTGTAAAAGATGTATTAATTTCCCTTGATACTGATGTTTTTCACCATTTTTTCTGTATCTATAAATTCCACCAATTGGCAGGATATTTGCACCAGTTTGAAAAGCATCTTTATGAATTGATCTAATTTTTTTTTCTATTCCTGTTAATCCAATTCCGGAAATTTTGGACATCATTCCAGGAAAATACTCATTAACTACAGTTCTACTTAAACCTACTGTTTCAAAGTTACACCCACCTCGATAAGAACTTAAAACTGATATACCCATCTTAGACATTATTTTTAACAATCCAAGATTAACTGATTTAATATATCTAACTATACAATCTTCGAAACTTAAATTTTTGAATAATTTTTTTTGAAATCTTTCATACAAACTATCAAAAGCTAAATATGGATTTACTGTGGTCGCACCAACACCTATTACGGTTGCAAAAGAATGAGTATCTAAACATTCGCCTGATTGCACGTTTATTGAAACATATCCTCTAAGTCCCAATTTGACCAAATTTGTATGAATTGCACCAACACTTAATAGAGTAGGTATAGGATATTTATCATCTGAAATATCTTTGTCAGATATGACTATCTGTGTTATTCCTTGTCTAACAGCAATTTCAGTCTCTTTTTTAAGCCTGTTTAAAGCGTCTTCGAGTGTTTCTCCATTTTTAAAAGTACAGTCAAAAATTTTATAATTGTTTCCAAAGTAAGTTATAAACTTTTGAAACTGCGAATTTGATAAGATTGGGCTGTTGAGGACATATATGTTTTCTTCTGTAAGATTATTAAAATCAAGAATATTTCCTAAATTACCAAATCGAGTTTTTAAACTCATAACTTTATTCTCTCTTAATGAGTCAATTGGAGGGTTGGTTACTTGGCTAAAATTTTGTCTAAAGTAATGATATAAAGGTCTGTATTTATCTGAAAGTACCGCTAAGGGTGTATCATCTCCCATTGATCCAGTTGCTTCTTTTGCATCTTCTGCCATTGGATGGAGAATTAGTTCTAAATCCTCTAAACTATATCCAAAAGTATGCTGACGTTTTCTAAGTTCTGCGCCCTCATAATTATTATTTTCTTTTTCTATAGGAAACTTTTTATCTAGGTCAATGATTTGATTATTAAAATGTTTATACTCTTTCGCTAAATAGTCTTTGATCTGGCTGTTAGTAAATACTTTGCCCTTCTCAATTCTAACTCCTATTATCTCCCCAGGTCCCAATCTTCCTTTTTTTATGATTTTCTTTTCATTCAAATCAACCATACCGGTCTCAGATCCTGCAAATAAAAGTTTATCTCTGGTTATGGTAAATCTTAAAGGTCTTAATCCATTTCTGTCTGATGCTGCAATAACCCATTCATTATCAGTGCCTGCTAATGCTGCTGGTCCATCCCAAGGCTCCATTGTACTATTTAAGAAATTAAATAATTTTAATTGATTTTTCGGTAAGATTTTACTCTTCTTCGACCAAGCGTCTGGTATCAACATTAACTTGGTTAACGGTGCTGAATGGCCTGACATACTTAAAAGTTCAAATACGTTATCCAATGATGCTGAATCTGAATTACCTTCGGGAATTACTGGTTTTAAATTTTCCATGTTATCATAGTTTGAGTCAAACATTTCTTCCTCGTGAACTTTCATCCAGTTTACATTTCCCTTTAAAGTATTTATTTCACCATTATGTGCAATTGACCTGAAAGGTTGAGCGAGGTCCCAACTCGGTGCTGTATTGGTTGAAAATCTTTGGTGAAATATTGCATATCTTGATATGAACCTTTCATCTTTTAGGTCTAGGTAAAAATCTGATAATGCTTCTGCTAAAAACATTCCTTTATAAATAATTGACTTTGAGCTGAAAGAACAAATATAAAAATTATTCAAATGTTTCTGTCTACAGGACTTTTCTATTTTTCTTCTAGTCTCGTAAAGTTTTCTCTCTAAATCTTTACCTCTAATTTCTTTGTTATTTATTTTAAATAAAACTTGAGTTATTTCTGGTCTTGTAAGCTCGGCTTTTTCACCTAAAACTGTTGAGTCTACTGGAACCTGTCTCCATCCATATATGTAGAAATTATTTTTGGTTAACTCACTTTCAACTATAGTCCTGCAGCTTTCTTGAGCAGAATAATCATTTCTTGGAAGAAATATCATGCCCACACAAACTTCATCATTAGAATTATGCTTGTGGCCTGTGACCTCTATTTTTTCAACAAAGAAATCTGATGGTATTTCAATATGAATACCTGCACCGTCACCAGTTTTCCCATCCGCATCTACGGCTCCTCTGTGCCAAACAGCTTTCAGTGCTTGTATTCCATATTCTACTACTTTTCTACTTTTTTTACCTTCTGTTGAAGCTACCAATCCAACACCACATGCGTCATGCTCCATTTTTTCTGAGTAGACATGGTTTTTTTTAAGTTTTTTTAGATTTTTATTTCTTAAATTCATCAAGCAACTTTTTTCTCTCTCTTTGAGTTTACATATTTAATAATTTGATCGGACACATCTCTTCCATCTTTTATAGCCCAAACGACTAGGGATGCTCCTCTAACAATGTCACCAGCTGCAAAAACTCCTGGCACTGATGTTTCCATTGTTTCATAATCAATTTTAATTGTTCCCCACTTAGTAACTTTTAGTCTTTCCTCATTAAATAAGTTTGGTAAATCTTCTGGATCAAAACCCAAAGACTTGATTACTAAATCAGCATTAATAGTATAATTTGAGTTTTTAATTATTTCTGGTCTTCTCCTTCCACTATCATCAGGTTCTCCAAGCATAATTTTATTTACTTCAACACTTTCAACTTTGTTATTTCCGTTAAATTTTGCTGGACTTGATAACCATACAAATTCTATTCCTTCCTCCTCTGCGTTTTGGACTTCTCTAGCTGACCCAGGCATATTTTCTTTATCTCGCCTATATAAACATTTTACAGATTTTGCCTCTTGTCTGATTGCCGTCCTTACACAATCCATTGCTGTATCACCCCCTCCGATTACAACCACATTTTTTCCCTTAGCGTTTAAAGTGCCATTGTCGAATAATTCTACTTTATCTCCTAAGCCTTTTTTGTTTGAAGCAGTCAAAAATTCCATTGCGGGGAAGATATTAGCTAAGTCGCTACCTGGTAAATTTATTTCTCTTGCTTTGTAAACTCCTGTAGAAATTAAAATTGCGTCGTGCCTATCTCTTAAATCTTTTAATGTAGCGTCTTTACCTACTTCAAAGTTATGAACAAACTTTATTCCACTATTTTCTAAAAGTTCAGTCCTTCTTTGAACAACATATTTTTCAAGTTTAAAATTAGGTATCCCATAAATTAAAAGTCCACCAGATCTATCATATCTATCATAAATAGTTACTTGGAAATTTTGTTTTCTAAGTTCCTCTGCACATGCTAGACCAGCTGGTCCAGCACCTATAATACCGATACTTTCACTTCTCTCTTTTTTTACTTGAATTGGTTTAACCCAACCTTGCTCCCATGCATTCTCTGTAATGAATTTTTCTACAGAGCCAATTGTTACAGTTCCATGACCTGATTGCTCGATAACACAATTACCCTCGCATAATCGATCTTGAGGACATATTCTCCCACAGACCTCCGGCATGTTGTTTGTACTTTGAGATAGCTGATATGCTTCCTCTAGCCTACCCTCAGCAGTTAATTTTAGCCAATCAGGTATGTTGTTACTTAAGGGACAGTGAACCTGGCAAAAAGGTACACCACATTGAGAACACCTGCTTGATTGCTCTTTTGCTTTTGACGAAATAAACTCTTTATAAATCTCATTGAAATCATCTTTTCGCTCTTTTATTCCTCTTTTAGGTGGTGTTTGTTGACCTAAATCTACAAATTTTAGCATTTTTTCAGACATAGTGGTGGACTCGTACACTAAAAATAGTCACTCTGGTAGTTAAATAAGGACAGCAGTACTGTCTCATTATTTAAAAAAAGTAGCAATTTATGCCATTTTTACCAATTGATCATATTAGATATGCATTCATGGAATTGCTTTATTTTGATTTTATTTAGTTTAGGAAAATTAAATCAATGACCTCTTATTATTTGGAAATTTTATTACTTTCTATTATTCAAGGCATATCAGAGTTTATTCCTGTAAGCTCATCTGCACATTTGTTTTTATTTTCAAAAATTAAAGAGTCGAATTTTTCGTCTTTAGAAATTGATGTTAGTCTGCATTTAGGGTCCCTTATTGCAATTATAGTATATTTTTGGAAAGACCTTTTAAATGTTTATAAAAGTAAAGAATTATTGAATTTAATTTTTTTTGGATCAATACCTTTGTTAATTTTCGGTTACTTTTTTTATAGTTTTGGATTTATTGATCATGTTAGAAACTTAAAAGTAATTGCTTGGACAACTCTAATATTTGGCATTCTTTTATATTTTTCTGATAAAAAAATTCAGAATAAAAATATTAAAGAAAATTTAAATCTAAAAAACATATTTTTAATAGGTTTTTTTCAAGCATTATCTATAATTCCGGGTGTGAGTAGATCGGGTATAATTATTACAGGTTGTAGATTTTCAAACTTTAATAGAGTTGATGCAGCAAAAATTTCTTTTTTCTTGTCAATACCTGCGTTAACAGGTGCAAGTTTTTTAAGCTTAAATGATATGCCAGATAAAACTTTCGAATTTAACTTAGCAATATTCTTATCAATTTTATTTTCATTTATTTTTTCATATATGACAATAAAATTTTTACTTTACTATTTGAAAAAATTTTCCTTAAATATTTTTGTTTACTATAGATTGGTATTGTCTTTATTATTATTTATTATCGCTTACGGCTAGTTTTTTAAATGATGGTGTAATTTGGGATAGGATAACTGCGATTAGAATTAGAAAGCAACCTAAGATATTATTGAAATCTAACATTTGGTTAAGTATTATCCATCCCGCTAACGCTGCAAATACTCCCTCTAAAGAGTAAATTATAGCAGCAGGGGCTTCCTCAATATTTTTTTGCGCATACATTTGCAAAGTAAAAGCAATTCCTCCTGACAGAAAACCTGCGTAAATAATCGAATAGTTTTCTAAAAGAATATTTGTCATTTTTATTTCTTCAAATAATAATGCAAATAAAAGTGAGTACATACCGACCAATATTGCTTGCAATGCCGCAAAAAAAATTGGAATATCAAATTTCTCCATAAATTTTCCTGCAAAGATTATATGCAATGCCCAAAATACTGAACATAATATTACCAAGCTATCCCCGATCAAAATTTCTGAATTTGAAAAATCACTTAAAAAGTAAACACCAATAATACAAAGTAATATTGAGGGCCAAATACTCCAATGTACTTTGATTTTGTAAATTATGAATAATATTATTGGAACTAATGGAACATAGAAAACCGTAAAAAACGCAGCATTGGCTATATTGGTGTACAATAAAGATGTTTGTTGAAGGTAGGTGCCAAAAAATAATGATAAACTCATCAAAAATAAATATTTAAAGAAAAGTTTTTTATCTAAATTTATATTTTCAATTATTTTTCCCCTTTCAACTAAAAAGGCAATTGGTAAGACTGTTACAAATCCTACAAAAAACCTTGCTGTGTTAAAGGTTAATGGACCAATATTGTCCATTCCAGTATCTTGAGCAATAAAAGCTGTTCCCCAAATAAAAGTTGTGATTAATGCGCAAATTAAGGATATCGATTTACTCATTTATAAAGTTAAATGATATTGTGTATTCTACATGAGCTGTCAAAATCTTCTTTATTAATATAACAGCCAGACATTTTTCTTTCTCCGCTAAATGATCCTCTGCCATGAAGTATTCTCCAATTATTAAATATTAATAATTCCCCTGGTTTAAGCACGTGTCTCCACTGATATTCTTTGTTATTTGCAATTAAATCAAATTCTTTAATAGCTTCATAAAATTTTTTAGTTTTATCTTCACTCAATTTAAATGGTGCACGGTCATAATTATTAAAACTAACTTGAATTAGTTCATTATCGTTATTAACCCTAAATATAGGTCTTTTCGCTTTAAGGAAAACTCCATCTCCAATATATTGACCGGTGACTTCAATCTGGGTTAATAAATCATAAATTTCTTTTTTTTCATTTTTAATTTTTTCGGCAATTTTAAAACCATCAACCATTATAGATTCTCCTCCAGAAGCCTTGTAATGACAACAAAGCAACAACTGAAGACCTGGCGCATCATTGCTGTAAGTAGAATCTGTGTGTGGTCTAAGCTCCTCTTGTGTGTATGCACTGTCTGCCTTATCCTCATTAGACTCAAAACTCCATAACCCACCAAAAATTGATTCTCTTATATAACCAATTTTGTTTGCTATTTTTTCTACTGAACTCATTTCAGCTTTACAATTTTGAATTACAGCGAAGCCATATTTGTATAATTTTTTTAGAAAAAGTTTGTAACCATCCTCTGAAATAGTTTCGTTAAAATCTGTGTATATATTTTGATCTAGATCCTTATTTGTCCAAATTTTTAAATTTTGATATTTATTATTAGATTTTGTTAAATTGTTTAAAAAAAAATCAGCAGTATAATTTATACTTTTATTTAAATCGGACCAAAAAATATCGACGGAATGACCGTTATCTTTTACCTCAGCTTTTTTAACATGTAAATTTGTGTCTAATTTTGCTGTAAATACTTTTCTTTGATGACTTCTCTTATCCCAGCTATTATCATCCTGGGCGTGATCTCTTAGCCAAATATTCAAAAAAATTTCCTCTTTATTAGAAAAAAAAATTTTTAGTTTATCAGGTAATATTTCTACATTTTTAATCATTTTTTATAAGTAATAATATTTCTACCACAATTGTATCTATTTTAGGACAAGTTTTAATAATTAAATATCTATATGATTAAATTTATTATCAAAAAAATATTTAATGTTAATAAAAGTGATGACCTAGACGCCAGGGTTTGGATACAATACACTTTACTTAAAAAGAGATTTGATTAAGTTTAAAAATTAGTCTCTTTCGATACACATCGCAATACCCATTCCTCCACCAATGCAAAGAGTTCCTAAACCTTTTTTTGCATTTCTTCTGATCATTTCATGAATTAAAGTAACAATTATTCTTGTGCCAGAAGCTCCTATAGGATGGCCAAGAGCAATAGCTCCTCCATTTACATTTACAATTTCTTTTGGTATTTTTAAATCTTTAATAACTGCTAAACTTTGAGATGCAAAAGCTTCGTTAGACTCGACTAAATCCAAATCTTTTATTTCCCAATTAGCTTTTTCAAGTGCTTTTTTTGCTGATGGTATAGGGCCTGATCCCATTAATGCAGGATCAACACCGCAAGAGGCCCAAGAGACTATTTTTACTAAAGGATTTAATTTTCTCCTTTCTGACTCACTTCGCTGCATCATAATAACCCCTGCAGCACCATCATTAATTCCGGAAGAGTTTCCTGGGGTAACAGTTCCATTCTCCTTAAAAATTGTTTTTAATTTAGCCAAGCTGTCAATCGTAACATCAGATCTTGGATGCTCATCTAATACACCAAATTCGTCTAAAATTTCTTCCTCAAAATTATTATTTTTTATAGCTTCTTGTGCTTTAACTTGAGATTCAAAAGCGAACTTATCTTGTTCTCTTCTGGAAATATTCCATTTTTCTGCAACATTCTCGGCTGTAACACCCATATGATATTTGTTATAAACATCTACTAGTCCATCTTTAAGCATCACATCTTTATCACAATTTGTCATACTCTCTTGGCCGCCGGCAAATACGATACTTGCGTCATTTAACTTTAAATTTTGATATGCGGAAACAATACTTCTTAATCCTGAACCACAAACCTGATTTACAATATAAGCTGTTTTGTTTGTAGGTATTTCAGCTTTGATTGCAGCTTGTCTTGCTGGGTTTTGCCCTGTGTTTCCTGTAAGTACTTGCCCCATTATAACTTCATTTATATGCTCTGGAGAAATTTTTGATATTTTTAATAATTTTTTTATAATAGCGGCACCCAAATCGTGCGCTTGATAAGAGGATAGACTACCTTTATATTTGCCTATTGGTGTCCTTAAAGCGTTAGTGATAACAATATCATTAAAATTTTTTGACATTTCAAATACAATAATTGCTAAATTAATAAATTACATTAAAAATATAAAGAATTAAAATATAAAAGTGCGCCTGTAGCTCAATTGGATAGAGCGCTTGGCTACGGACCAGGAGGTTCTGGGTTCGACTCCTAGCAGGCGCACCAGGAAAGGAGTCTATGAAAATATCTTTACAATCTTCTGTGATTTACTTTTTTTTAATTGTTGTAATAATATTAATTTTAATAACTTTGGTTATATAATGAAGAAATTTGAAAATATAAGCACAAAACCTGGTTTTATGAAACATAACGGTGGGTTAATGTTTCGAAAAATTAACAAGAATAAGTATCAATTTAAAACTACGGTAAAAAAAATTCATTTAAATAGAGCGGGAATTACCCATGGAGGATTTCTTTCTGGAATTATTGATGCAGGTTCTGGTACAGCAGTACACAGAGCATCGGGTAACAAACATGTCTGTGTAACAATATCTCTAGATATCAAATTTATAGGATCCAGTGAAATAGGTGACAAAATCATTGGAGATGTTGAAATACAAAAAGTTACAAACTCTCTTATTTTTATGAGGTGTAAATTATCATCAAATAAAAAAGTTTTAGCAATTGGTTCTGGTGTTTGGAAAAAAATTAGAAGAAACTTTATTAATTAATGAAAAAAAAATTTAAGTATATTTTGTATGGATTAATATATGTAATATTAATTTTTTTAATGGCACTATATTTTTATAAAAATGGTATAAGTTTAATTTAATTAATCTTTAAGCTCTTTGATATTTTCAAAATTTTTTAATATTTCAGGGTTAGAAATAGCTTCAATATTCTTGATTTTGTTTCCTTCAATTATGTTTTTTACAGCTAATTCTACAATTTTACCATTTTTAGTTCTTGGTATATCTCCAATTTGAATTAATTTACTTGGGACATGTCTAGGGGAAGCATATTTACGTATGCTTTTTTTTATTTCTATTTTGAGTTTTTCAGATAATTTTATATTTTTTTTTAAGACTAAAAATAATACAATCCTAATATCATTTTTCCAATTTTGACCTATCGCTAATCCTTCCTCTATCTCAGAAAATTTTTCTAGAACAGTGTAAATTTCAGCTGTACCTAATCTTACCCCTCCTGGATTTAAAGTTGCATCTGATCTTCCATAAATCACAAAACTATTTGATTTAGTTTTTTCTGCAAAATCCCCATGATGCCAAACTCCAGGGTATTTATTAAAATAAGCATTTTTAAATTTGTTATCATTTTTATCTTTCCAAAATTTTATTGGCATAGATGGAAATGCATTTTTACAAACTAATTCACCTTTTTTATTTTTAACCGATTTACCTTTATCATTGTAAACATCTACGTCCATTCCAAGACCGCAGTTTTGAATCTGACCTTTGACAACAGGTTCATAAATATTCCCCAAAACAAAACAAGAGACAATGTCAGTCCCTCCAGAAATTGATGCTAAATGAACATTTGATTTAACTTTCTTGTAAATAAATTCAAAACCATTACCTGATAATGGAGAACCTGTTGAACAAATAGTTCGTAATTTCTCAAGCTTATATTTTGATTTAATATTTACTTTATCTTTATTGAGTGTATCGATGTATTTTGCGCTAACACCAAACAATGTAACTTTTTCTTCATTTGCAATTTTGAATAGTAGGTCTTTTCTTTTATACATTGGAAAGCCATCAAATAATAATAAAGATGCATTGGATGATAAAGCACTAACGAGCCAATTCCACATCATCCATCCACAGGTGGTAAAATAAAAAACTTTATCTCCTGGCTTTATATCGCAATGCAATTGATGCTCTTTCAAATGTTGTAATAATACACCACCTGCTCTATGACAAATACATTTTGGTTTTCCTGTAGTGCCACTAGAGTATAAAATTGCAAGTTCATGCTCGAAGTTAAATTTTTTAAATTCAATTTTTGACGTGGTAGTTTTAAGAATATCTTTCCATTTATAGATTTTTATTTTTTTTATTTTTTTTATTTTTTTTGTATTTAAATTTTTTTTACCAGGATAATTTATTACTAAAACTTTTTTTATACTTTTTATATTTTTAACAATTTCTGGGACTCTGCTTAAAACGTTTATTTCTTTACCATTATAATAATATCTATCTACAACGATTAAAATCTTAGGATCGATTTGAGAAAATCTTTCAATCACACCTTGTGTGCCAAAATCAGGAGAACAGGATGACCATATTGCTCCTATTGAGGATGTTGCTAAAAAGCATTCAACAGTCTCTATTATATTTGGTAAGTAAGCTGCAACCCTATCTTTTGGTTTTATGCCATTAGTTTTTAAAAATGAAATAATTTTACTTGTATTATTATAAAGTTCTTTCCACGTTTTTTTTTCACTAAAACCATTTTCAGACTTAAATGTGATCGCCAAATCCGCATCTTTTTTTCTAAGCATATTTTCAGCAAAATTTAATTTAGAGTTTAATAAAAATTTACTTTGATACAAATTTTTGGATAACTTTATTTTTTTTCTCTTTTCTCCATATACTTTAGCAAAATCCCAAATCGAACTCCAAAAATATTTAGGTTTTTTTATGCTCCAACTAAGTAAACTTTTATAATTTTTAATTTTTTTTGTTTTGTAATTAATTTTTAGAAATTTTTCATAACGATAAAGATTTGAGTTTTCTATCTGACTTGTACTGGCTTTCCACAAAATTTTAGTCATAATTTCTTATATTGAAATAATTTCAATTATGTTATTCTTTAATTATAAAAAAAAGAAAAATGAGAACTTTTCATTGAACGATTCGGACTATTTTTAACCTATTTTTGTTCTTTTTAGATAACAATATGTAGTTATAAAAATAGTTGATATACAAATAGTAGATAATGCAAAAAGATAAAATCACCGCTGTTCTTGGACCTACGAATACTGGGAAAACTTTTATGGCTATTGAAACAATGCTTAGTTTTGATACAGGCATGATTGGCTTCCCATTAAGATTACTAGCAAGAGAAGTGTACGATAAAATTGTTAAAAGAGTAAGTGTAAACAATGTTGCTTTAATAACAGGAGAAGAAAAAATAATACCCGCTAATTCAAAATACTTTTTATGTACAGTAGAATCAATGCCAATCGATAAGCAATTGGATTTTGTTGGTATCGATGAAATTCAGATGTGTTCTGATCGGGAAAGGGGTCATATTTTTACAGACAGATTATTAAATTTAAGAGGTGAAAAACTAACTATGCTAATGGGATCTAATACAATGAAATCTCTTTTATCAAATTTAAAAGAGGATATAGAATTCATAGGCAAAGATAGGCTTTCACAACTTACTTATAGTGGCTATAAAAAAATATCTAGAATAGAACGAAAAAGTGCAATTATAGCCTTCTCTGCTGAAGAGGTATACGCGATTGCAGAACTTTTAAGGAGACAGAAGGGTGGAGCAGCTATTGTCATGGGTTCACTAAGTCCTAAAACAAGAAACTCTCAAGTTGAGTTATACCAGAAAGGTGATGTTGATTATTTGGTAGCTACAGATGCAATAGGAATGGGTATCAACATGGATTTAGACAATATTTATTTTTCTAATCTAAAGAAATTTGATGGAAAAAAACTAAGAAGACTTAACTTACCAGAGATTGGGCAAATTTCAGGACGAGCAGGGCGAAATAAAAACGATGGTTCTTTCGGTATAACTGGAGAATGTAAAGAAATTACTTCCGAAGAAGTCGAACTTTTAGAGAAACATAAATTTAAAGATATAAGAAATATATTTTGGAGAAATTCTAATTTAGACTTTAGATCTATAAATAATTTAATAAAAACTTTAGAGGAGAAGCCAAACAAGGATTGGTTGAGAAGAATAAGTGAATGTGAAGATGAAAAAGTGCTAAAATATTTGATAAAAGATAATGATCTTAAGATTGAGGAAAAATCTGAAGAAATAAAACTTTTATGGGAATGTTGTCAAATTCCTGATTTTGTTAAAAAAACATATGGACATCATCTTGAAATAGTTAAGAAAGTCTTTCAATTTTTAAAAGGCGGTAAAGCAAAAATTACTAATCAATATATGAAAGCTCAATTATCAAATCTAGATAAATTAGAGGGAAATGTAGACTCTATTTCGAATAGAATTGCTAATGTAAGAACTTGGTCTTATGTCGCGAATAAATCAAATTGGGTCGAGAACCAGGATTACTGGATAGAAAGGACAAAATACTTGGAGGATAAGTTATCTGATAGACTGCATGAAGAATTAACGAAGAGCTTTATAGACAAAAGAGCAAGTGTCTTAGCAAAAGGTTTAAAGCAAGATATTACTTTTGAAACAAAAATTATTGAAAATGAAAGAGTTCTTATAAACGATCAATTCATAGGAACATTAAAAGGATTGAAAATGGATTTAGACCTTAAAATTGGAGCGCTGGATGCAGACATTAAATCATTAAAGAAAGCTGCAAGACAAAATGTTGCTCCTGAAATATTAAGAAGAATTAATTTAATTTTGAGATGTACCGATTTTGAATTGAATGAGGACTTTAAAATTTATTGGAATAAATATCCAATAGCAAAATTATATCCTGGTAAAGATTATTTGAATCCTGAAATTGAATTAATTATAGATGATATGATTGAATTTACAGAACAAAAAGATCTTAAAGATTACCTTGTAAAATGGATATCAAATAAAATTACAATTGAATTAGATTCTTTATTTAAACTTAAGTCCATAAAAGAAAGCAACTCACAGGTAAGAGCCTTAAGCTATCAATTATATGAAAACTATGGGGTAGTAAAAAGGGAAAAGGTAGGATCATTAGTGAAAAAACTAACCCAAGAAGACAGAAAATCTTTAAGAGATATAGGTGTCAAATTTGGCAGATATCATATTTTTCTTTTTAAATTATTTAAACCCAAACAAGTTTCATTAAGAGTTTTATTGTGGAAAAATTTTAAACAAATTAATTTATCACTAAAGCCTCCAACATTTGGTCTAAATTTTACAGATAATTCAAAATTTGAAAATAAAGATTTTATGCTGCTGTGTGGCTTTGAAAAATTTGATAGGTTTTTTGTGAGAATTGACATTTTAGAAAGACTGTTTATTCATATAATAAAAAATAATTTAGAAAATAATCAGGAAGTAAAACTTGTCCCTGAAATGTTAAATTTATTAGGGTGCAGTAAGGAAAATTTTATAAAATTAATAAAAAGTATGAATTACAAACTATTTGAAAAAAACAAAGAGACATATTTTAAATATAATCCTAGAAAAGCTAATTACAGACAAAAAAATAATTTTAATAGTGATAACCCATTTAATGTTTTGAACCAGATAAACTTTGATTAATGTTTGATTTCTTGAAAGATAAAACTGCTGATAAAAGTAAAAGAGAATTTTCTTTGATAGAGGTGGCTTGTCTATTAATTCATGCCTCTAAAATCGATCAAAATTATACAGAAAAAGAAAAGGAAATTGTTAAAAAAACATTACTAAATCTTGATGCAAACTCAAACGAAATCGAAAAGATTATTGAGGAAGCAGAAAAAATAGAAAGTGACTCAAACCAAATCCTGGATTTTACAAAAAATTTAAAAAATATAGATGAAGAAATGAAATTAATTGTTGTTGAGTCTTTATGGGAAATTATTTACTCAGATAATGAATCAGATATGTATGAGGCAAATTTGATGAGAAGATTAACAGGACTGTTATACCTAGATCAAAAAAAAGTTGGCGAGATAAAAGAAAAAATTAATTTAAAACTTAAATGACTTACATAGTTAACGATAAATGTATAAAATGTAAACTAATGGATTGTGTCGAAGTATGCCCAGTTGATTGTTTTTATGAAGGAAAAAATATGCTTGTAATTAAACCTGATGAGTGTATAGATTGTGGCGTTTGTGAACCTGAGTGCCCTATAGGTGCAATTGAACCAGATACAAACAAGGGGACAGATAAATGGCTTCAGATTAATAAACAATATTCAGATGTTTGGCCAAATATTAAAGAAAAAAAAGAAAGTCCTTATGGAGACAAATTAAAAGATGAAAAAAATAAATTTGAAAAATATTTTGAAGAAAACCTTTAAAAAAAAGAAGAATAAACAAATTAAATCTATATCTGCAAAAAAAAAATCTAATAATCCTATAAAGTTAAACAAAATAGCCAAAACCGTAAAATTGAGAAAAAGTAATAACAAAAAAGTTAAAGACGATAAAAAAATCAAACAGAAAAAAAGTGAGAATAATCAACAAAATTTAAGACTTACTAAAAGTATTGCAGATCAAAAACCTGAGATTAAAAAAATAAAAAAACAATCTACTGAAAAAAGGGTTTACAAAATTAAAGATTATGTCGTTTATCCTAAACATGGAGTGGGTCAAATTTCTGAGTTCAAGAAAATTAGTATAGGTGGAATTGATGTAGAGACTTACATCTTAAAATTTGAAAAAGATAAGGCTAGCGGAATGATACCCGTTAATAAACAGTCACATTTGAGGCCATTAGCAACAATAAATCAAATTAACAAATGTGTAAGTATACTTAAAAGCAAGCCTAAAATTAAGAGATCCATGTGGAGTAGAAGAGCACAAGAGTATGAAGCGAAAATTTCATCAGGTAAAATTTATGAGTTAGCAGAAGTAGTTAGAGACCTAAATAAAGGTGAAGATCTAATGATCGACCAATCCTATAGTGAAAGACAGCTATTCGAGAAAGCGTATGAAAGACTACTTACAGAATTTCAAATAGTGTTAGGCACAAATTTAGAGAATACTCAAAAAAAATTGGATAAAGCCTTAAAGCGGAATTTAGATAAAGAGAATCCTAAAGAGGTTAAAGTCAATACAGAGGAAAAAGTAGTTGACACTAATGAAGTTTCTGAGAGCGTATAAAAAAACGCTTCCCACGCAATCGCCATGAGAAGCGTAATTATTAAAGAAAAAGAATACTAAACTATCTTCTTCTTCTTTTCTTAGCCTTTTTAGCTTTCTTTTTCTTTTTAGCTTTTTTTCGTCTTTTAGCCATTTTTAGCTCCCTTGTTTTACGAATCATTATTGATTCGCGCATATATAATTTTTATTTTTTTTAATTAGTTATGTCAATTCTTTAATTAAATAAAAAAAAAACAAAAAAAATTTTTATTTTTTTAATTTTTAAATAATTTAAAAAAAGTTAAGTAAATTGCGATTAATAAACTATTTATTTGGTTTATTTATTGGTAAAGTTTTTCAATTGAATTTTTATATTTTTGAATAATTTTAAATCTTTTTAACTTTAAAGTTGGTGTCAACATTCCATTCTCGATTGAAAATTTTTCATTAATTAAAAAATATTTTTTAATTTTTTCAATTTTTGATAAATTATTATTAATTTTTTCAATTTCTTCTTTAATTTTGACTTTATCTAAATCTTTTTTGTCATCACTTAAAGCTAACAATGCAATTAAATAAGGTTTGTTCTCTCCAAATACAATTGCTTGATCAAAAAGATTTGAATTTATAATCTCATTTTCAATCTTTAAGGGACTTATGTTGTCACCTCCAGGTGTAATTATAATATCTTTTTTTCTGTCAGTTATCTTAAGATAATTTTTTTCAAACACTCCAATATCTCCTGTGTGTAACCATCCATCTTTCAAAACTTTATTGGTCTCTATAGTATTATTCCAATAACCCAACATAACATTTTCGCCTTTAACTAATATTTCTCCATCCTCAGCTATTTTGACCTCATTTCCTTTAAATGGAGGTCCTACCGTATCAACTCTTATGTCGTCTATTGGATTGCAGCTTACCACCGGTGAGGCCTCTGTTAGACCATAACCTTGTAAAGTAGGCAATCCTATTGCATTAAGAAAATAACCAACTTCTTTATCCAAAGCACCACCGCCTGAAACAAAAGTTTTAATAGACCCCCCAAATTGTGCTTTAATTTTTTTTCTGATTATTTTATCTAGTAGGAAATTTTGAATTTTTTCAAAAAAATTCAAAGGTATTTTTTTATTTTTTTTTAAACCTAAACTAATTGTTTTGTTTATTAACACTTTTTTAACACCCTTTATTTTTTCAAAATTAGAATTTATCTTTTGAAATAAATTTTGATAAAATCGTGGAACAGCCGTCATAATATCGGGGGAACAATCATTCATATTCTTTATCAATTTTTCAATACTTTCTGCATAAAACACTTTTGCATTTACACTAACCTGAACAAACTGGACAGTATGCTCATAGGAATGAGATAGAGGTAGCCATGTAAGAAATTTCGGATTATTATTTTTAATTAGCGGATTTAAAAGTTCAATTGCTCCCTCGCAATTATTTAAAATTCCACCATGACTTAACATAACACCTTTTGGATTCCCTTGTGTCCCTGAAGTATAAATTATGCAAGCCACATCTTTTCTATTCAAATTAGATGAAAAATTAAAATTGTTATCTTTTGTTTCAATTATTAAATTATTTATATTTACATAACTCTCAGGATCTAAATCTTCTATTTTTTCAAAAGAAAATATCTTTTTTATAAAATTTTTTTTTTTTACTAAATTTTTTATCTTATTAAATTGTTCATTGTTTGAAACGAATATAACTGATGGACTGCAATCATCAATAATGTACTCATAGTCTTTCTCGATATAAGTTGTATAAGCTGGAACAGTAATTGATTGTGAAAGCATGATTGACATATCAGAAATAAACCACTCAGGTCTGTTTTCAGATATTAGTAAACATCTATCACCTTTTGTAACAAATTTGCTCAGTTCTGTAGAAAGGATATTAATTGATTTAAAGACTTCTAACCAACTATAACTTTTTTTTGGCTCTTTAAGATTTGTTAATAGAATTTCATTCTTATCTTTTAGTGACAAATATTTTTCAAAGAAAAGCTGATTTAGATTATTAATATTTTTTATGTTCATAATATTTTGGTGGGCAAAGAGAGAATCGAACTCTCACAGTATTGCTACTATTGGATTTTGAGTCCAACGCGTCTACCAATTCCGCCATTCGCCCAAGTATTAAATATATTAATATTTAATTTAAATAGTATAAAAAGAATATCACAAAATAAAAGTAAATATGTTTAAAGAGCTTTATAATAAAACAATTAAATTGGCTGGGCATAAAAGTTCTAAATTAATACTTGGAATAATATCATTTATAGAAAGTTTTATTTTTCCAATTCCTCCTGATGTGCTGATTATTCCAATGACCATAGCAAAAAAAAATGATTGGGTTAAAATAGCTTTTGTAGCAACTACAGGATCTGTTTTAGGTGCTTTACTCGGATATTTAATTGGTTTTGTTTTCTTTAATGAAATTGGAATAAAAATTTTTGAACTATATGGTGTAGACAATACTTCCTTTTTAAAAGAAAAGTTTTCTTCAGAGGGTGGTGTAATTGCTTGGATGACTCTTTTAGCAATTGCAGGATTTACTCCTGTTCCTTTTAAACTTTTAACGATAACTAGTGGCTTTGTAGGATTCAATATTTTTTACTTTTTAATAGTTTCTGCTATTACAAGAGGTACAAGATTTTTTTTAATTTCTTTTTTAATTGGTAAATTCGGTTCTGCTATGAAGGAAATAATCGAAAAAAAGCTAATTAAAGTATCAATTATTATAAGCATTATAATTATAGTTGTTGCTTTTTTTGTTTATAAATTTTTAAAAGGATTTATTGTAATATGATTAAGAACTACGTAGATGAAAAAAAATTCTTTTTAATTATATTCTTAATAAGTGTTTTTTCTTTACTAAGTGCTATGTACATTGAATATGTTTTAAAAGTTTATCCATGTAAACTTTGTATCTATCAAAGAATACCTTTTATATTATCTGTATTTATTTGCTTCTTTGGGTACAATTTAAGCGACAAAACTATTTGGCTAGTAGCATTGGTAAGTATTTTTTCTCTAAATGCATTCTTGTCAGGATATCACGTAGGTATAGAAAACTCAATTTTTTCAGAATTTAGCGGATGTACGAACGAAAGCTTAAATATTCAAGATAAGGACGAGTTATTAAACAAATTAAAGGATATAAATGTTTCCTGTAAAGATGTCGTTTTTAAGATATTTGGATTATCACTTGCGACGATAAATTTGATCATTTCATTGACTATAATAGCACTTGGAATTAATTATTTAAATTATGCAAAAAACAAACAAAAAAAAACTTGAAGAATTTATAAGAGTAGATCACGCAGGTGAAAGAGGTGCGATTAAAATTTATGAAGGGCAACTTTTAGCTTTAAATACAATATATAAAGATAACCAATTGAAAGAAACAATTGAAGAAATGAGAGAGCACGAGAGAGAGCATTGTGATTATTTTGAGAATGAAATAAAAAAAAGAGAAATTAAACCTACAAAGTTTCTACCATTATGGGATTTATTAGGTGTAGGTTTAGGTTTTGGAACTACACTGCTTGGTAAAAAAGCTGCAATGTTGTGTACCGCCTCTGTAGAAGAAGTAATAGATAAACATTATCAAGACCAAATAAATCAAATTAAAGATGATGAAAAAGAATTAAGGGATAAGATCATAAAATTTAGAGAAGATGAACTACATCATAAAGATATCGCATACGAAAAAGGCGCATCTAAAAAAGGATTTTACTCTATATTGGATAAAATTATTAAAACTGGTTCAAAAATTGCAATAAATATATCTGAAAAAATATAATTAGGGTTCTAATTCTACATCCCAGTATAAATAGTCCATCCAACTCTTATGAAGAAAATTGGGTGGGAAATTTTTACCATTCCTGTGTAAATCCTCAGTACTAGGTCTGAAAGGCTTTTGACTTAAGATCATTCCTGAATTTTCATAAAGTCTTCCCCCTTTTTTAACATTGCAATTAGAACATGCTGTCACAACATTATCCCAATCGGTTTTACCACCTTTTGATCTTGGTAGTAAATGATCAAAGGTTAATTCGCTCTTACTACCACAATAAACACAACTGAATTTGTCTCTTAAAAAAACGTTAAATCTTGTAAAGTTGGGATTTGACAATGGTTTCACAAATGACTTGAGAGCTATGACACTAGGGAGTTTCATACTAAATGATGGACTTCTAATAACTCTATCATAGTAGCTTACTATAGATACTCTATCTAAATAAACAGATTTAATTGAGTCCTGCCAACTCCATAATGACAACGGATAATAACTCAAAGGTCTATAATCAGCATTAAGCACTAAAGCAGGGCATTTTTCTAGTGACAAACTTTTATCCAATGCAGATATCATTTGAAAAGACTAACCTAAATAAAATAATAATTCAATGTTACAAATTGAAAAAATTAATTATTTAAATTTTCTTTTATAAAATTTATAGCTATTGAAGAGGCTTCTAACGGTATATTATGATCACAGTTATCTATTATTTTTGTATCACAATGAATTTTATTTCTGATTAGAAAATCTTTTGCATCTAGAAGATTATCAGGAGTTACAACATTGTCTAAATTACCATGAATTAACAAAATTTTAGGTTTTGAACTTATCCTTTCTGATAGATTTTTTTTGTTTATTATTTTTCCAGAAAAACCAACTAAACAATTGAATGGTATCTTTGAAGTAAGAGCAACATTTATTGCCATCATACAGCCTTGACTGAAACCTGATAAGCAAATGTCAGAATTCTTCAATTTATATTCATTTTTAATCTCTGATAAAAAATTATTAATTTTTATCTCAGCATTTAATGACTGATTTAGAATATAATCTTCATCATCTGTAGATAAATCAAACCACTGAAATCCTGATGGGTTGATTTTACACCTCTCATGACCATTTGGACATATGATTACCGTATTTTTTAAATGTCTTTTCCAATTATGTGATAGCATACTTATGTCGCTACCATCACCTCCATAGCCATGTAATAGTACAATTGCTTTTTTTATAGCCTCATTTTTTTTGGTTTTATAGTAATGCTATCTAAACTAAAATTTTCCATTTATTCATTCAGTCAAAATTTTTTAACCATTTAATTAGTTTTTTATCTTCAAAATCTACACTACCTAAAATTCTTGCAAATTCCTCACCTTTTTTGTTAATTAATAAAGTTGTGGGTAAACCTCTTAGCAAAAGTTTCTTTGGTAACTTCATGTCAATATCGTGATAAATTTTTAAATTTTCTATTCCCACTTCTTCAAAAAATATTTTAGACTTAGAAATTTTTTCACTGCCAACATTAATTGGCAAAATCTCTAAGTTGTTAAAATTTTTTTCACTGGCTAATTTATCTAATGATGGCATTTCTTCTCTACAAGGAGCACACCAAGTCGCCCAAAAATTAATAATTAAAAATTTATCTTTAAGGTCATTCAATTTAATCAATTTATTATTGATGTTTTGAAATTCAATGTTTTCAAGTTTTTTAGGTTGTTTATGTAAAATTAGATTTTTAATTTTCGGGACCTCTATTGAATATGCTGAACTTGATGATATTAAATATATAAAAATAATAAATAATTTAATAAACAATGATTTCATTGAAAAATACTTATCATGACAAAAAATAAAAACAACACGTCAGTTTGGAACACGAGAATAATTAAATCTTCCTCACTGTTTCAAAAAATAGGAAGCTCAATAAGCTTTGATAAACGACTTTTTAAAGAGGATATACAAGCCTCAATTGCTCATGTGGAAATGCTTTTTAAAAAAAAGATAATTACTTTTAAAGTAAAAAATAAAATTATTTTTGGACTTAACAGAATTAGAAATGAAATTGTCAAAAAAAAATATAAATTTGATAGCAAAGATGAAGATATTCATATGAGTATTGAGAAAAGGTTGTTTGAAATTATCGGAGAAGATGCTGGCTATGTTCATACGGCAAGATCTAGAAATGACCAAGTCATTACGGATTTAAAGTTATGGATGATAAAAAGTACTAATGAAATAATTAAGTTATTAAATGTTTCATCAAAATTAATAATAAAAATTTCTGAAAAAAACATTTATACAATAATGCCAGGCTTTACACATTTAAAAAATGCACAAGCTGTTTCATTCTCACATTACATGCTTGCCTATGTAGAAATGTTTTCCAGAGATAAAATACGATTTAAGAATAATTTAAAAAATTTAAAGGAAAATCCATTGGGTGTAGCTGCTTTAACAGGAACATCATTTGATATAGATCGAAATTATACTACTAAAAAACTTGGATTTATAAATCCTACTAGAAATTCGATTGATACAGTATCAGATAGAGATTTTGTAACAGATTTTCTTTACTCAGCTTCTTTATGTTCAATGCATATATCAAGACTTTCAGAAGAATTTATTATTTGGAATTCGGATGCATACAATTTGATATTTTTAAATGATAAGATTGTTACTGGTTCGTCTATTATGCCTCAGAAAAAAAATCCTGACCCACTAGAATACTTAAGAGGAAAAACAGGAGGGATTTATGGCAACCTTTTCTCTATGCTTACTATTTTAAAAGGTTTACCGTTATCATATTTTAAAGACTTACAAGATGACAAAAAAATAGTTTTTGAAGCTTTTGATAATTTGAAAAATTGTATTTTAGTTATGAATGAAGTTTTGTCTAACTTTAGTGTTAATAAAAAACAAATGACTAATCTAACAAAACAGGGTTTTATTACAGCGACGGATCTAGCAGATTATTTTGTAAAACAATTAAGATATCCCTTTAGAAAAGCATATATATTAACTGCGAAAGTAATAAATTTTTGCGAAAAGAATAAAAAAAACTTACAAGATTTATCTTTAAAAGAAATGCAAAAATTTGAGCCTAATATTAAAGCAGATGTGTTGAAAGTTTTTGATTTAAATGTTTCCATTAAATCAAAAAAATCTTTTGGTGGAACTTCTTTTGAAAATATAAAAAAAATGATAAAGTCTTATAAAAGGGATTTGAAATGATTAAAAAATTTATATTCGTTATCATTGTTTTAAATTTGGCGTTTTCTTGTGGAAAAAAAGGAGATCCTGAATATAAGGGAAGCAATTTTAAAGTATTGAAAAAAATAGTAGTTGGTTAATGAAATATAAAAATGATCGTTTTTATATAGAAAAGGTAAGTGCTAACAAAATCGCAAAAAAATATAGCACTCCAGCTTATGTTTACTCATTTGAGAAAATTGTAAGTAATATAAAAAAATTTAAAACAAATTTTAAAAAAATTAATCCAATAATCTGTTTTTCAGTAAAATCTAATGCGAATCTAGATATTCTAAAAATTATTAAAAGTCACAATATAGGCGCAGATGTAGTATCAAAAGGAGAAATGATGATGGCTTTAAAAGCTGGTATAGATGTAAAGAAAATAGTATTTTCAGGTGTAGGGAAAACGTCAAATGAAATTGATTATGCAATTAAAAAAAATATACTGTTAATAAATGCTGAGTCAGAGGATGAAATTATTAATATCGAAAAAATTGCTAGAAAAAATAAGAAAAAAGTTAGCATTGGCATTAGGTTAAATCCTGATATAGACGCAAGAACAATAAATAAAATTTCGACAGGAAAAAAAGAAAATAAATTCGGTGTTGATATTAATACTTTTAAAAAAATAATTAGAAACTACAAAAACTCGAAATTTTTGGAGTTTAATTGTCTAAGTGTTCATATTGGTAGTCAAATAACTCATCATCAACCCTATAAAACAATGCTTAACGTAATTCAAAAATGTTTAAATCAATGTAATCATAAATTTAGATTTATAGACCTCGGTGGTGGTATGGGTATTCAATACACTAAAAATGATAATTTGCTAAACTATAAAAAATATAGCTCTATGATACAAAAATTTTTAAGAAAAAATAAAGTTAAAATAATTTTTGAGCCTGGAAGATCTATAATAGGAAACACTGCAATTATTTTAACCAAAGTTACATATATAAAAAGAAGTGGAAGAAAAATTTTTATAATTTTAGATACTGCAATGAATGATTTTATTAGACCTGCCTTGTATGGTTCAATTCATAGAATACTTCCCTATAAAATTAGTAAAAATAAAATTACTAAAAAACATGAATTTGTTGGACCAATTTGCGAAACAACTGACAAATTCTTAGAAACTTCAAGTTTTCAGAAACTTACAAATGGTGATTTAATGATTATTTGTGATGTGGGCGCATATGGAATGGTTCTATCATCAAATTATAATCTAAGACCTGCTTCACCAGAAATATTGGTTAAAGGCCTAAAAACCATAGTAATTAAAAAAAGACAAAAAATTACTGATTTAATTTAACAAATAATATGATTAGAGGATTTTTTTTTAAATTTTTTTTTTATATAGGTTTTGTTTTAATATGTGTTATTTTTTTACCATCATTAATAATGCCGAGCAATATTGCATCATTTGGTGGTAAGCTATCAGGATATTGGGCAAAATTTTGTTTAAGAATATTTTTATCAACAAAAATAATTGTTAAAGGTCTAGAAAATATTGACAGAAGTAATAAATTTTTCATTGCTTGTACCCATCAATCCCAGTTTGAAACCTTCTTTTTACAAACAATATTTGAATCACCTTTTTTTATTTTAAAAAAGGAATTAATAAGAATTCCAATATTTGGTTCATTTTTAAAAAAAATAGGATGTATAGAAATTACTAGAAATAAAACTAGCAAGGATAATGTTGATTTTTATGAGAGAGTAAAATTATCAATTCATAAGAAAAATAACCCATTAATAATATTTCCACAAGGTACAAGATACGATGTGAAAGAAAGACCAGATTTTAAAAAGGGAGTTTCAAGAATTTACAATTTAAATATTAAATGTCTTCCAGTTGTTTTAAATTCAGGATCAGTTTGGCCTAAAAAAGGCGTAATGAAATCAAATAAACAATTGATAATTTCAATTTTAAAACCCTTTGAAATTGGATTAGATGAAAATGTTTTTTTGAAAAGTTTACAAAATAAAATGTATGAAGAGTTGGATAAGATAAGTTAGCCTTTCATTGGCATTACGACATAAATACTATCAAAATCTGAAGGATCTTTTATTAAAGCGGGGGATCCAGTATCTTTCAAAAAAAATTCAATTTTATCACCATCTAATTGTGAAGCGATGTCTAAAAGATATCTCGAATTAAAACTGATATCTAACTCATGGTCAAACTTAACATTTAAATTTTCATTACCATCTCCACTATTGGTATTGTTGACCGATAAATCTAATTTATCTTTAGATAATTTAAACTTTACTCCATCTTTTTTATCTAATGAAACAGATGCAACTCTATCTACTGAATTTAAAAATAATTTTAAATCAATTTCTAATTTTTTTTGGTTTTCTTTGGGAACAACTTGAGTATAGTTAGGAAATTTACCATCAATTAATTTTGAAATTAATATACTAGTTCCAACTTTAAACTTAATTTTTGATTTAGTTGTTGAGACTTTTACATTACCATTATTATCCTCCAATAGAGAACAAAGTTGAAATATTGTTTTTTTTGGTAGTATAAGAGAATCAATTTTTACATCATCTTTTAGTCTTAGTTTTGAAATAGACATTCGATGGCTATCAGTTGCAGCCGCAGTTAAATAACTGCTGTTGTTTATGCTTGTTATATGTAAAAAGATGCCACTTAAATAGTGTCTTGTTTCATCAGAGGATATTGAAAATTTACATTTATTTAGTAATTTAAGAAGACCCTTTGAATTTATTTCGAATTCTTTTTCATTAAAATCCTCATCGGTGACAGGAAATTCAGTTGAGCTTATGCAATTTAAATTAAAGACTGAATTTTCCGATTCTAAATTTAGCTTGGAGTCATTAATATTCGAAAAATTAATTTTCCTCCCAGATGAAATTTTCCTTATAATATCATACATAATTGATGAAGATGTTGTGGTTTTTCCCTCCTCTTGTATTTCCACGTTCTCGATTTCATGAATAAAAATTACATCTAAATCCGTAGCTGTAAGTTTTAATTTTGAGTTTGAGGCATCCAATAGTACGTTTGACAATATTGGTAATGTACTTCTTTTTTCAATTACACCCTGACAATAGTTAAGGGATTTTTGAATATCTTGTTGATTTACACTAAATTTCATTACTCTTATTTAATAAAATTTGATTTTTTAAATTGTCTATGTTTGAATTAAGCTCATTATCAATTTTCTTCAGTTTTTCAATAGTTTTAACAGAATGTATTACAGTTGTATGATCTCTATTAGCAAATGCTCTACCTATCTCCGGTAAAGATTTTGATGTCAATGACTTGGCTAAATATATTGCTGTTTGCCTAGGTCTTACCAAGTATCTTGATCTTCTAGATGATAACATCTCATTTTTACTAATTTTAAAAAATTTGCATACTTCAGTTTGTATAACATCCATTGTTACTTTGTTTTCTGGAATACTTAGTAGGTCTTTTAAGATGACTTTTGTTTCTGCTAATGAAGGCACTTTGTTATAAATTCTTGAAAATGAAACTATTCTATTTAGAGCACCTACTAGCTCTCTGATACTTGTTTTAATTTCAGTGCTAATAAGAATTTTTATCTCTTCAGATATTTCTATACTATTGAAATTTAGATATTTTAATTCATCTGATTTAATTTTAATTATTTTATATCTTAATTCTTTATCAGGGTTTTGAATATCAACAACAAGCCCTCCAGAAAATCTTGATTTTATACGCTCTTGTATACGAACCAATTTACTTGGCGGGCGATCCGCTGAAACTATAATTTGTGATCCTTTATCAAGTAGTGCATTAAATGTATGAAAAAACTCTTCCTGCATTGCTTCTTTTCCATTCATAAATTGGATATCATCAATTAACAAAACATCTGTATTTCTAAAGTATTCTTTAAATTTTACCATATCATTTGTTTTTATAGATTTTACAAATTGATACATAAATCTTTCTGCTGAAATAAACATAACCTTGTTTATGTTTTTTAGTTTTAAACCAATTGCATTCAATAAATGAGTTTTACCCATACCAACTCCACCGTAAATATAAAGAGGGTTATAATGAGAAATATCATTTGAAACTTTTTTTGAAGCTTCAAATGCTAACTTGTTACTTTCTCCTATAACAAAGTTTTCGAAATTTTTATTTGGATCTATTCTATTATATTGTAAATAACTATCTTTTAAAAAAGATATGTTTTTATTTGGAAATGATTTTAAATCTGTTTTTTTTTCAGTAAGTTTGCTGTCCTTTGGTGTATCGATGATAAATTCAACTCTAATTATCTCTTTTTTTTTAATTTTGATTATTTGTAAAATTTGATCTAAATATCGTGAGGTAATCCAATCTCTGATAAATCTAGTTGAAACCGAAAGAAGTAAATAATTTTTGTATTCCTCAACAAAAACTATTTTCTTTAACCAGCTTTCAAATATCTCGCTACCAAATTTTTCTTTGAAAACTATTTGAACATCTTCCCAGCTAATTTTTTTTTCAAATATTTGATCTGAATTTTGAGTTAAATTATTTTTCATGGGATGTTTGAGTTAGAACTTTGGAAATAATTATTCAATAAAATTATTTTAATTTTAAAAAATATTTAAAATCTGCAATTGTAAAATTTAAACTAGAATTCAACTAATAGTTAAACTAAAATTAAATTAGTACAAAAAATATTACTTAAAGATTTATTGTCTCTTACCATATATAGATGCAACTAATTATTTTTATTTATATTTTGTGTCAAATTAAAAATAAATATCTTCTAAGTTGAAAAACTTAGAGTAAAAAAAAAATTTAATGTAAAAGATCTGTTTGTATCTAAGACTACTTAAAGTTGTTTGTATTACCTAACTAAAGGTTGTTTATTTTTTTTGTTATTCTTGAAATATTTCTTGACGCATTTTTCTTTTTAACAATGCCAGTTTTGGCTATTTTCATTAACTCAGAATTAAGTTTAGGCAAAAATTTTAAAGCTTCATTTTTATCTTTTTTTTCTAACAAAATATTCATTTTTTTTATAGCTCTTCTAAATCTATTTTTTCTTGATTTGTTAACTACTGTTTGTTTAGAAATTCGCCTAATTGTTTTAATTGCAGATTTTGTATTTGCCATAATCGCGAACGTATAACTTGGTATTTATAAGTGGTCAATAAAATAATAAATTTATTTTTGACAGATATTACAATAGAATGTTGATCTATTAGAAATATTAAGTTTTTTAATTTTGTTTTTACAACTGCTATTGGGACAATTTTCATTTTCTTTATTGTAAACTTTAAACTCGTTTTGAAAGGACCCAGCGTTACCATCTGAGTTTTTAAAATCTCTTATAGATGATCCTCCCTTTCTAATAGCTTTATTTAAAATGAATTTTGTTGATATGATTATATTGCTGATTTCTTTTAAGTTTAAGCTATTTGCTAATCTAATTGGTCTAATTTTTGAATGGAATAAAATTTCACTTGCATAAATATTTCCAATTCCTGAGATAATTTTTTGATCTAATAATACATTTTTAATATTTTTTTTGGATAATTTTAAATTTTTTTTCAAGTATTCTAAATTAAATTTTTTACTTAATGGTTCACAACCATTTCTGCTAAAGTAATTATTAAAAGTACTCTCATTTTCAAATAGTTTTATAAATCCAAATCTTCTCGGATCATTATAAATTATCTTGAAGTCTTTAAAATAAAAAATTAAATGATTGTGATTTTTACCTAACACCGGAGAGTGATAAAAACTTAAATTTGTTTTTTTATTTTTAAATTTATTTTTGACTATGTGAAGCGTTCCTGACATACCAAGATGTATACAAAAAAAAGTATAGTCATCTAACGAGATTGTAATATATTTAGCTTTTCTAGAAATATTTAATATTTTTTTACCTTTAAGTTTTTTTTCGAAATTATTATCTACTTTGTATCTAAGCTTTCGATTATTTACTTTGACATTAAGTATTTTTCTTAAATATACGCTTTTCTGGAGTGACCGTTTGACGATTTCTACTTCTGGCAATTCTGGCATTTAATATTATATTACCATTTTAAAAAAATTATGACCCAAAATTTACAACAAAATAGATCTTTCGTCGAAAATGTTTTTAGCACGGTCTTTGAAAGATATGATGTTATGAATGACTTGATGTCTTTTGGAATGCACAGAATTTGGAAACAAAGGTTACTAAACATTATGCGTCCCTCAAATGACCAGTCTTTGATTGATGTAGGTTGTGGTACAGGCGACATATGCGAATTATTTTCTAAACATACAAGCAATGACACAAAAATTTTAGCAGTTGATCCAAATATTAATATGATTGAGAAATGTAAAAAAAGATTAGGCCATCTAAAAAATTTAGAGTTGAAAATTTGTAACGGAGAAAAATTGAAGGTTAAGGATAATAGTTTTGATTTTTATACAATTAGTTTTGGTCTAAGAAATACAGCAGATATTGAAAAAACTATATCAGAAGCTTATCGTGTACTCAAAAAAGGTGGTCGTTTTTTCTGTTTGGAATTTTCAAAAATTGATAACGAGAATTTGGATTTTATATACAAACAATATTCCAAGATAATTCCAAGTATTGGTAAATATGTAGTTGGAGATAGTAAACCATATGAATATTTAATTAAAAGTATAGAAAATTTTGTAAACCAAGAAGAGTTATTAGAAGTTTTAAAAAGTAAAAATTTCAAGAACTGTAACTACGTCAATTTAAATGGTGGGATAGTTGCTATACATTATGGTTGGAAAATATAATGATAAAAAAAATTCTAATCCTATTTAAAATAGCGAGATCCCTAGCATTATCAGATGCCTTAGATGTCATTTACAAAATACATCAACCACCACTTAGTCTTAAAATTTTTTTTAAATTATTTTCAATTAGGTTTTCAAAAAAAAAAAACGAAACTTTGAATTTAAGCGATGAGGAAAAACTTTGTAATTCAATTCAAAATATGGGTACAAGCTTTATTAAACTCGGTCAATTCTTATCTACGAGACCTGACATTATTGGAGAGAAGCTATCAAATAAGTTGGAAAAATTACAAGATAGAGTTCCTGAATTTCCTTTGTCAGATGCTAAAGAAATATTAAAAAAAAACATTGGTGAACAAAATTATAATTTAGTTTTAAATCTTAGCGAACCGGTAGCAGCAGCATCAATTGCACAGGTTCATAAAGCACAAATAGATGATAACGGGATAATTAAAGATGTTGCTATAAAAATTTTGAGACCAAATATAAAAAAGATTTTTAATGAACAGATTGATGCACTAATGCTTTTTGCTTATTTAATAGAAAGTACAATTAAAAGCACAAGAAGACTGAAACTTGTTGAAGTTGTATTTTTATTGAAACAAATTACTAATCACGAGATGGATCTTAGATTTGAGGCAGCTGCAGCAAACGAATTTGCTGAGAATACTAAAAACGATGTTGGATTTAAAGTTCCAAAAATTTATTGGAATTTTACAAGTGAGGAAGTACTTACACTAGATTGGATTGAGGGAGTTTCAATAAGAGAGAAAAACGAATTAGAGAAGAAAAATATTGACATTAAAAGCATAGCGAATGATGTGATTCAGCATTTTTTAAGACACGCAGTTAGAGATGGGTTTTTCCATGCTGATATGCATCAAGGGAATTTATTCGTGAATGAGAATGGTCAGATTGTACCTGTTGATTTCGGGATAATGGGTAGAATCGATAAGATTAATAGAAGATTTCTTGCTGAGATTTTATACGGTTTTATAAAAAGAGATTATAAAAAAGTTGCAGAGGTTCATATTCTTGCAGGACTGGTCCCAAAAGATACTCAAGTTGAATCTCTTTCACAAGCTTTAAGATCTATAGGTGAGCCAATTTTTGGACAGAAGGTTAAGGATATTTCAGGGGGGAAATTGTTAAAACAATTATTTGATATTACTGATAAGTTTAATATGCAAACTCAACCTCAGCTTTTGATGTTACAGAAAACTATGGTCGTTGTAGAAGGGGTGGCAAGAAAATTAAATCCAGACACCAATATATGGGATACTTCTAAACCAGTTTTGGAAAAATGGCTAAAAGAAAGTAAAGATCCAATAAATAATTTTAAAGATACGATTAAGGATACAGCTGAAGCATTAAAAAGACTACCTGAACTTCCTGAGATAATGGACAAAGCTAATCAGGCATTAACCTACTTGTCTAGCGGACAGATACCACAAACTTCAACATCTTATTCTGCATTTAAAGAAAAACAATTAGAAATTAAATCATTTAGAAATCAAAGTATTATTGGTATAATATTTCTTGTTTTTTTTAGTATCATAGTATTTTAATCTAGAAATGAATTATTTAAATAATAAAAAAATACTTCTCATTATATGCGGAGGAATTTCTGCATATAAAAGTCTCGATTTAATAAGATTGTTAAAAAAAAATGGATCTAGTGTTAAAACAATTCTTACTAAGTCTGCAGAGAAATTTGTTACACCTTTATCAGTGGTCTCATTATCGCAAGAGAAAATTTATACAGATATATTTGATTATAATAATGAAGCTGAAATGGATCATATATCATTATCTAGGTGGGCTGACATAGTTTTAATCGTCCCTGCAACAGCAAATACTATAGCAAAACTAAGTAATGGAATAGCTGATGACCTTGCTACTACAGTTGTTTTAGCCTCAAATAAAAAAATCTTTTTAGCACCAGCAATGAATGTAAGAATGTGGGAACATGTTTCTAACAAACATAATATTCAAAAGATAAAAGAGTTTGGATACAATGTTATAGGTCCAGATATAGGTGATATGGCTTGCGGTGAATATGGCGAAGGAAAAATGTCGAGTGTGGAAGATATCTTTAATGAAATTAATAATTACTTTAAAAAAATTAATCGTAATAAAAAACTAAAAGCTTTGGTAACAGCAGGCCCTACGGTAGAGCCAATTGATCCTATAAGATTCATATCTAATAGATCAAGCGGTAAGCAGGGATATGAAATTGCAAGAGCATTAGCTGATAATGGATACGATACGACTCTTATAACAGGGCCGACGAACCTAAAAATTCCCTCCAGTTTAAACGTAATAAAAATTAATACTGCTGATCAAATGCTTGAACAAACATTAAAAAATTTACCCGCTGATGTAGCTATCTTTTCTGCTGCTGTTTCAGACTTTAAAATAGATAATTTTAGTAAATCTAAAATTAAAAAATCAGAAAATATGAAATTAAACTTAACAAGAAACAGAGATATTCTGAGCTTGGTATCTAAACATAACTCTTTAAGACCAAAATTAGTTATTGGTTTTTCAGCAGAAACGGATAATCTCGAGAAAAATTCTAAACTTAAATTGAATGAAAAAAATTGTGACTGGATTATTGCGAATGATGTAAGTAACAAAGATATAGGTTTTAATTCAGATTTTAATAAAGTTTCAATATTTTATAAAAATAGAAAGTCAGAAGTCATATCTAAAATGAAAAAAGCTTTGTTAGCAAACGAAATTGTAGAGAAAATTAATCAAGAATTAAATTGATAATATGATCAAGGTTATGATTAAGAAACTTGATCCTAATGTTGAGATGCCTGAATATAAAACTGCAGGGTCTTCAGGTGTTGATTTAATGGCGAATTTAAATGAGAAAATTACTCTAAAATCTGGAGAGTCTTGCATAGTGCCTACTGGATTATCTATCTCTATACCTAAAGATTGCGAGGTGCAAATAAGGCCGAGATCAGGGCTAGCAGCAAAGTCTCAAATATCAGTTTTAAATACACCAGGAACAATTGATAGCGATTACAGAGGTGAAATTAAAATTATTCTTTTTAACCATGGTAAAAATGAATTTATAATAAATAATAAAGATAGGATTGCACAAATGGTACTTACGCCAATATTAAAATTCGACTTTCAAGAAGTAGATGATTTAGATAATAGCTTAAGGGGATCTGGTGGGTTCGGTTCGACGGGTAAATGAGTTTAAGATTAAATAAATATCAACTTGAAAAATATTCAAGACAAATAATATTGAAAGATGTGGGTGCCTTAGGTCAAAAAAAAATTATAAAATCAAAGGTGTTAATCATAGGGATGGGTGGTTTAGGTTGTCCTGTTGCAGAATTTTTAACAAGAGCAGGAATAGGAAATATAGGTATAGTTGATTTTGATAAAGTTGACTTATCAAATATTCATCGTCAAAGTCTTTTTAATTTAAAAGATTTAAAGAAATCAAAAGTGATAACTGCAAAAAAAAAATTAAATAAAATTAATATTCAAACTAAAGTTAAATGTTATAATTTAAAATTAAATAAAAAAAATCAAAGTAAAATTATCAAAAAATACGACTATATCGTTGATGGATCTGATAATTTTGAAACAAAACTTTTAGTAAATGATTTTTGTAAAAAATATAAAAAATTTCTTGTTACAGGTGCTATAAGTAAATTTAATGGACATATTTTTAGTTTTGATTTTAAGAAAAAAAATACTCCCTGTATAAGAAGTTTTTATCAAGAAGAAAATATATCTGACGAAATACTAAACTGTGACTATGAAGGGATTTTAGGCACTGTAGCAAGCACGATAGGATCAATTCAATCTAATGAAATTTTAAAAAAAATATTGAATATTGGTAAAAATCTTAATGGTTATGTACTTATTTTAGATTTATTAAATTTGAATTTTAGAAAAGTTAAATATAATAAAATTAAAAGTTTTTAGTAAATGTGCCTTAAAAAAGTTTTAATATTCACTTACTTTATTTTTTTTTTCTTTAGCAACGCGTATTCATCTGAAAGTTTTTTCTTAATGTTAAAAAATAGCAAAGTAAACGTTAGGTATGGCCCAAGCTTTGACTATCCAATTAAGTTCATATATAAAAAAAAATTTCTTCCAGTTGAAATAATCGATAAGAAAGAAAATTTTAGACGCATTATTGACCACAAAAAAAATAGCGGATGGATACATATATCTCAGCTACAAAAAGTAAAATCTGCTGTTACATTAAATGATATTAATATTTTTAAAAAACCTTCTAAATTTTCAAAACCAGTTGTAAAAGCAAAGACTGGAAGACTCTTATTAGTAAAAAAATGTGAAAAGAGTTGGTGTAAAATTGAAACAGGTAAATACTTCGGTTGGGTTGAAGTCAAAAATCTTTGGGGATTAAATAAATAAAATATTAAAAAGAAATTATTTTTAATTACTCAAACAAAAACATATACCCATATGCTACTATCATTGCTGGAACAGCACTGTATAGAGTCGCTATTACTGCTGCTTTCGGCGCAAGTGCTATTGCTGGAAATAATGCATCTCCATCATTTGAAATTGCATTACCTATTTCAGCAGATAATGGTATGGAACCATTAATATAAAACGTGGTAACAACAATTTGTGGCCCACATCCCGGTAAAAATCCAAAAAGTATTGCCATGAATGGCACAAAAGGTAACCAAATTTCAAAAAAGGTTTTTAAATTATAGTCCGTAAAATACATAAATATTTCAAAAGTTAAAAATCCGCATATTACCCAAGTAGTTACAAAATTTGTTGTATCAACAACTCGTGATAAAAGATTTCTGCTTCTATCAGTAGAACACTGAAAATCACTTAAAGGATTAAGAGACCACATAAATATACATAAAATTGCCCCACAAGCTCCAACAGTGCTGGTTAGACTTATTCCATTCGGAATTCCGATTGTCTGGTCAACATCTACTTGGAATGCAACAAATAATCCAATAACAAAGCCAGGTAAAAAAATTAATGTCCAGAATATGTTAAATTTAGAGACAAAAGTTTTAGAAATCTTTTCAAACTCAACTTTTAATTTTGAATTTCCTTGAAGATAACTTTCTCCATGAATTTTGTCTACTATATATCCGGATAATGCCCCAACTATAGCTCCTAGTCCAAATATAAAAAACCCTGTGACTGGTTCAGCGGCTAATAGAAGAAATGCTGCATCTCCCATTGTTGCTGTTAAAACCGCCACTAAAGATCCAAAACCAATTCTACCTTGTATATATTGAGTAACTACTATGATTGCACCTCCGCATCCTGGTAAAGCTCCTAACAGAGAGGCCATAATTACATGGTATTTTTTTGTTTTATATAGAACGTCCGAAATATTAAACTTAGTTAAAGTATCCATCCCTATAAAAATAAATAATGTAAAACCAACAAAAACAGATACTTGCAAATACGCATCTACTAGAGTACTTCGTATCATTTCTCCGAAATTATTTCCTTGAAAAGCCATTGCAAGAATAGCAATACCTAAAAAACTTTTTTTTAGTAGTCTTGCTTCATTAGCTACTAAAATAGTTTTTTTTTCAAGAACAGCAGCAATAAATGCATTCATACTATTTTACCAAAAGTTACTATCATATTAATTTAATTGATATCAAATCTGTCGAGGTTCATGACTTTAGACCAAGCCTTAATGAAATCATCTACAAATTTTTTCTCTGATCCTTCACAAGCATAGACCTCTGCTAAAGCCCTTAATTGAGAATTAGATCCAAAGATTAAATCAACACGAGATCCATGCCATATAATTTTGTTTGTTTTTCTGTCTCTACCTATAAAAAATTTGTCTTTATCATCTTTTTCACTCCATGTAATATTCATATCTAAGAGATTTTTAAAAAAATCATTTGATAAAGTTTCTTTTTTGCTCGTAAATATTCCATTATTAGAACCATCATAATTAGAATTTAGTGACCGCATGCCACCTACTAAGACTGTCATTTCTGGGCTAGTGAGACCCATTAATTGAGATTTATCTATTAACATCTCCTCTGGTGAAATGTTATAATCATGTTTTACGTAATTTATAAACCCATCAGCTTTTGGTTCAAGCAAACCAAATGAAAATACATCTGTATTTTCTTGAGTTGCATCTCCCCTACCTTGTAGAAATGGAACATTAATTTTACGACCACCTTTTAAAGCTGCCTTCTCAATGGCTGTATTACCTGCAAGTACAATTAAGTCTGCCATTGAAACATTTTTTTTATTTCTATCGAAATTTATTTTAATATTTTTTAATTTTTTTAAAACTTTTTCTACTTTTGCAATTTTATTAATATTCCAGTCTTTTTGTGGTTGTAGTCTTATTCTAGCACCATTTGCGCCACCTCTTTTATCAGATCCTCTAAATGTTGAAGCCGAAGACCAAGCGGTAATTACAAGTTGAGAAATCGATAAACCAGATTTCAATATTTTTTTCTTCAAGCTTCCTATATCTTTACTTGTAAGTTTATATCTTTGTTTTGGAATAGGGTCCTGCCATATTAAGTCTTCTTTTGGTACATCTGGTCCTAAATAGCAAACTTTTGGCCCCATGTCTCTGTGAGTTAATTTAAACCATGCTCTTGCAAAAGCATCATGAAATTCTTTTGGATTTTTATGGAAATGTTTTGTTATTGGACCATAACTAGGATCTACTTTTAAAGAGATATCTGTTGTTTGCATCATTGGTGGGTGCATTTTGTTTTTATCATGAGCATCTGGAACCATTTTAATTTTTTGGCCATTTTTCTTAGGTGTCCACTGATGTGCTCCTGCAGGGCTTTTTGTAAGTTCCCAGTCATGCCCGTACAAACAATCTAAATATCCCATATCCCATTTAATTGGATTTTGTGTCCAAGCACCTTCAATACCACTGCTTATTGTATCAATACCTTTTCCGCTTTTATAATTGCTATTCCAACCAGTTGATTGTTCATGAATTTTTGAACCTTCTGGCTCAGGTCCTTTATGAGACTCTGGTGCTGCTCCGTGAGATTTTCCAAATGTATGACCACCGGCCACTAGTGCTGCCGTCTCGTAATCATTCATTGCCATTCTCCCAAAAGTTTCTCTTATATCATGAGCTGCTAACATAGGATCTGGGTTAGCGTCTGGTCCTTGCGGATTAACATATATTAAACCCATATGTGAAGCTCCAAGAGGTTGTTCTAGATCTCTTTTTCCGCTATATCTATTTACTCCAAGCCATTCTTTTTCAGATCCCCAATAAATATCATCCTCAGGTTCCCATATGTCTTCTCTACCTGCTCCAAATCCAAATGTTTTAAATCCCATCGAATCTAAAGCAATATTACCCACCAATATAAATAAATCGGCCCAAGAAATTTTATTTCCATATTTTTTCTTTATGGGCCATAGTAGTAATCTTGCTTTATCCAGGTTTACATTGTCTGGCCAACTATTTAATGGGGCAAATCTTTGATTTCCTGTACCAGCCCCACCTCTACCATCAGCAGTTCGATATGTTCCTGCCGCATGCCATGCTAATCTTATAAATAAAGGACCATAATGCCCATAGTCGGCGGGCCACCAGTCTTGGGAGTCTGTCATCAATTTTTGTAAATCTTTTTTTAATTTTTTAAAATCTAATTTTTTAAATTCTTTTGCATAATTAAATTTATCATCCATAGGATTAACTAAATTTGAATGCTGACTTAAAATTTTTAAATTTAAGCTATTTGGCCACCAATCTCTGTTAGATGTACCTTTTCCAGTTGGATTTTTTGGTGGTGTGCCTGCGCCAGTAAATGGACATTTTGACTTTTCTTTGAGGATTTCTTTACTCATAATCAGATTATAACTATTCTAAAGTAATAATCAAGTGCGTTGATTTGAAATTATTTATTTTATTTCAAAGATTAAATGTTTTGTAATTTGACTAGGACTTCTATAGATTTTATTTTCTTACCAGGAATTTTTCTATTAATTTTTACTGGTTCAACTTCACTATCGTGTATATCAATTAATTGATCCTTATCAACATCGTAGAAATGATGATGGTCAGAAACATTTGTATCATAATAACTTTGTTCGGAATTTACTGCGATCTGCTTTAAGTATCCCTTGCCTAAAAAGGCATGCACCGTGTTATATATTGTAGCTAAAGAAATTTTTTCATTTGTTTTTTGTGCAATAATTTTTGAAAGGTCGTTAATGGAAAAATGAAAGGTTTCTTTCCCACCAAATAAAATTTCACAGATCTTTATTCTTTGCTTTGTTGGCCTTAAGCCAGAATTTCTGAGTTTTGCAACAAAATCAAGGTTATTGCTCATTATTAATAAACTTATCTTGGAGAAATTTATATTAAATTGTGCCATAATCAAGTACTAAGATATTTTGTTAATGAAGAAAAATTCCTTCAATTATAAAGACTTAATTAACTGCGCTAATGGCGAACTTTTTGGACCTGGAAACGCAAAACTTCCTTCTCCGCCAATGCTTATGTTTGACAGAATCACAGAAATTAAAGAAAATACAGGAGAATTTAAAAAGGGTATTATAAAAGCTGAATTAGATATTAAAGATGAACTTTGGTTTTTTGATTGTCATTTTAAAGAAGATCCAGTAATGCCAGGTTGTTTGGGGTTAGATGCAATGTGGCAATTGGTTGGTTTTTATTTAGGATGGCTTGGTAATCCTGGTAGAGGAAGAGCATTAGGAGTTAACAGTGTTAAGTTTACAGGAGAGGTGCTCAAAAACTGCAAAACTGCTTTTTATCAAATCGATATGAAGAGAATACTTATTAAAGAAGGTACAACAGTAGGTCTTGCAAACGGAATTTTGATGGCAGATGGAAAAAAAATTTATAATGCTGAAAATTTAAAAGTAGGATTATTCAAATAATGAAAAGAGTTGTTGTCACAGGTATTGGTGTTGTTTCTTGTTTAGGAAATAATCAAGAAGAAGTTTATCAATCTTTGTTAAATTCCAAGTCAGGAATAACTTTTTCGGAGGAATATAAAGAGTACAATTTAAAAAGTCATGTACACGGTAAACCAAATATTAAACTTGAAGACCATGTTGACAGAAAATTTATAAGGTTTATGGGCCCTGGATCTGCTTACAACTATATTTCAATGGCAGAGGCAGTGAAAGACTCTGGATTAGAGGAAAAAGAAGTTAGTAATATTTCTACAGGTATGATAATGGGTTCCGGAGGTCCATCAATAGAAAATGTAATTTTAGCGGCAGATAAGACAAGAGAAAAAAGTCCAAAAAGAATGGGTCCTTTTGTTGTACCAAGAACCATGTCAAGTACAGCTTCAGCTACTTTGGCTGTACCTTTTAAAATTAAAGGTGTTAATTATACAATTAGCTCTGCTTGCGCAACAAGCGGTCATTGTATTGGAAATGCGATGGAATTAATTCAATTAGGTAAACAAAATATTATATTTGCAGGCGGAAGTGATGAAGTTCATTTTGCTATGACTGCTATGTTCGATGCAATGACAGCTCTTTCTTCAAAGTATAACGATACGCCAGAAAAAGCATCTAGACCTTACGATAAAACTAGAGATGGATTTGTTATATCAGGTGGTGGAGGAGTTTTAGTATTAGAGGAATACGAACACGCAAAATCAAGAGGTGCTAAAATTTATGCAGAGATTACTGGTTATGGTGCTACTTCAGATGGATACGACATGGTAGCTCCATCTGGTGAAGGAGCAGTTAGATGTATGCAAATGGCGTTAAATACCTCTAAGAACAAAATTGATTATATTAATACTCATGGAACCTCAACACCCGTAGGTGACATAACAGAATTGAAAGCTGTGGGAAAAGTATTTAATGATTATAAACCTAAAATAAGTTCTACGAAATCACTAGCGGGCCACTCACTTGGTGCTACCTCTGTTCATGAGGCAGTTTATAGTATAATTATGATGAAAAATAATTTTATTGCAGCCTCAGCTAACATTGCTGATATGGACGACGAAGCAAAAAATTATCCTATTGTCACAAAAGTAGAAAAAGGCATTAATTTAGATTCAGTTATGTCTAACAGTTTTGGTTTTGGAGGAACAAACGCAACATTAGTTTTTGAGAAAGTTTAAATTATGAGTTTAATGGAAGGTAAAAAAGGTCTTGTTATGGGTGTCGCAAATGAAAGATCCATAGCCTGGGGAATTGCGCAAAAACTTTCTGAATCTGGGGCAGAGCTTGCATTCACTTATTTAGGAGATGCATTGAAAAAAAGGGTTATTCCATTAGCAGAAAAATTAAACTCAAATTTAACATTTAGCTGCGACGTAGAAAGAAAAGATGAAGTTATTAAGTTATTTGAAGATATAAAATCAAAATGGGGACAATTAGATTTTGTTGTACATGCAATAGCGTTTTCAGATAAATCTGAATTATCAGGAGAATATCTTAATACATCAAGAGAAAATTTTTTAAGAAGTATGTTAATTTCATGTTTTTCTTTTACAGAGGTTGCTAAAGAAGCGTCTAAAATTATGAATAAAAATGGAAGTTTGGTAACACTTAGTTATGAAGCAAGTAAAGCAATTCCTAACTACAACGTTATGGGTGTTTGTAAAGCAGCTTTAGAGGCGAGTGTCAAATATTTAGCCCGAGATCTTGGATCAAAAGGTATACGAGTAAATGCTATAAGTGCTGGTCCAATAAAAACACTTGCGGCATCAGCGATTGGTGATGCTAAATTTCTTTATAAATGGAATGCTGATCATTCTTTTTTAAGGAGAAATGTCGATAATATGGATGTTGGTAATTCTGCTTTATATTTATTAAGTGATATGGCAGGAGGGGTTACTGGTGAAATTCATTATGTAGATGCAGGTTATAACAAAGTGGGAATGCCAGATCCAAAAAATATCTCTTAAATAATGTCCAAAAGATATAGTGGAAAATCATTTAAAGACTCAAGTGTTAAAAAAAAACCGAAGTTATCACTTAAAGAAAAAAGAAAATTGAAAAAGGAAAAAAAGAGAAGAAATTAGTTTAACAACAGCCGCAGCTTTTTTTTTCTTTTTTTTTAACTTTATCTTTGTTCACATTCTCATTAAGTTTATTCTCTTCTATTTCGGCAGACTGTTTTTCTTTTAAAATTTTGTCTTCAAAGTATGCATAAAGAGATGGGAAGCCTAGTTTAGTTGCTTTCTTTTGCTCATAATTTTTTCTTCCTTTAAGATTTTCAATTAATTTAATAATTTCTTGGTTTTCCATTTTTTTTCTTATATTGCTGCTTGTTTTATAGATAATTTAACCTTTCCCCTATCAAAACCAATTACTTTGACTTTTACTTCATCACCTTCTTTTACAACATCTGTAACTTTTGCTACTCTTTTATCTGCAAGTTCAGAAATATGAACAAGTCCATCTTGTTTCCCTAAAAAATTTACAAATGCTCCAAATTCCATGATTTTCATGACTTTTCCATTGTAAATCTTATTCAATTCAGCTTTTGCAGTTAAGTCTTTAATCATCTGCATTGCTTTATTTCTAGACTCCTCATCTGGTGCTGAAACTGTCACTTCTCCATCATCGTTGACATCAACTTTAGCTCCAGATTTTTCAACTATCTCTCTTATTGTTGCTCCACCTTTTCCGATAACAGTTGCTATATCTTTTTTATCAACATTTATTTTTTCCATTTTAGGAGTATGTTTTCCTACATCGTCTCTAGATTTAGATAAGGCCTTATTCATTTCACCTAATATGTGAATCCTTCCATCTTTAGCTTGTTTTAAAGCTTGCTCCATTATTTCGAATGTTATACCTGTTATTTTTATATCCATCTGAAGAGACGTTATCCCGTCTTTTGTACCAGCAACTTTAAAATCCATATCACCAAGATGGTCTTCGTCACCTAAAATATCAGATAAAACACTAAACTCGCTTCCTTCTTTTATTAATCCCATTGCAATTCCAGCCACTGGCTCTTTAATAGGTACTCCGGCATCCATTAATGCAAGTGATGAACCACAGACTGTTGCCATTGAGGACGATCCATTAGACTCGGTTATTTCAGATACTATTCTAAATGTATATGGAAAACTTTCTTTTGGAGGCAACGAGGATTTTATCGCTCTCCATGCTAACTTACCGTGTCCAATTTCTCTTCTGCCTGTTCCAATTCTTCCTGTTTCACCAACTGAAAAAGGAGGAAAATTGTAATGAAGCATAAATCTTTCTTTTTGTAATCCATCTAAACTTTCAATTTTCTGCTCATCATCAGATGTTCCAAGAGTTGTTGTAACTATAGCTTGTGTTTCTCCTCTTGTAAAAAGAGCTGATCCATGAACCCTTGGTAGAAATCCTACTTCACACATAATCGGTCTTACATCAGATAAACCTCTTCCATCTATTCTGTTTTTATTTTTTAATATATCTGTCCTTACTATTCTTTTTTCTAGATTTTTAAGTTCTGAATTCACATCAAGATCTGTATAATTTTCATTTTCCTCAAAAATTTTTTTAGCTTTATCTGTTATTTCAGATATTTTATTAGATCTTTCTTGTTTATCTATAGTAGAGAATGCTTCTTTTAATTGATCGGTAAACTCTTCTTCAAGTTTTTTAGTAATTTCTGAAAGATCTTTTTTTTCTACGACCCAATCAGGCTTCTTACATTCTGCAGCAAGTTCATTTATCATATTAATTATTGGCACAAAACCTTCATGTCCAAATTTTACTGCATTTAACATTTCCTCCTCATTTAATCCGTTAGCCTCGGACTCAACCATTAAAACCGCGTCTTTAGTACCTGCTACTACTAAATCTAATTTTGAGTTTTTTAAATCTTCTTTTGATGGATTTAAAATATATTTACCATTTATAAAACCAACTCTAGATGCACCAACAGGGCCTAAGAAAGGCATACCAGATATCGCCAACGCAGCAGAGGATGCAATTATAGACAATATATCGGCTTCATTCTCTCTATCATAAGAAATTACTGTTGGGAGAACTTGTACTTCGTTTTTAAATTCATCAGGGAACAAAGGTCTTATTGGTCGATCTATTAATCTTGATATTAAAGTTTCACTGTCAGTTGGTCTAGCTTCTCTTTTAAAATAACCACCAGGTATTTTACCCGCTGCATAGTATTTTTCTTGATAATTTACAGATAAAGGAAAGTAGTCAATATCCGGGTTAACTTTTTTTGAACCAACCGCGGTTGCCAATACTACAGTTTCTCCACATGTTGCTATTATTGCTCCATCTGCCTGTCTTGCAATTTTTCCTGTTTCTAAACTTATTTTTTTTCCAGCAATTTCTATTTCTTTTTTTATAATTTTAAACATTTATTTCCTTAGATTTAATTTTGACAATACTTGTTTGTAAGCATCATTTTTATTTTTTTTGAGATACTGTAATAATTTTTTTCTCTTATTGACTGCTTTAAGCAATCCTACAGAAGAATGTTTATCTTTTTTGTTGTTTTTTATATGCTTTGATAAATTTTCTATTTTATTAGTAAGTTGTGCAACTTGCACCTCGGAGGATCCAGTATCCTTTTCATGAATTGCTAATTCTTTTTTTTTATTCATTTATTCCTTTTACTTATTTGTTTGTTTTATTAAGTTTTCGATTTTCTCTGCATAGTCAAAAGACTCATCTTTAACAAATAAAATTTTTGGTAAAAATTTCATTGCTACCTTTTTTGACAAAACTTTTCTTATTACAAATGAGAATTCTTTTAATTTATCAACAGCTTCATTCGAGTCTTTACCACCTAGCGGTAAAACAAATGCTTTTGCCGTTTTTAAATCTGGACTCATTCTTACTTCTGTAACTGTTATTTCTTTTGTTTCTAGGTTTGGTAATTTTGCTTCATCTCTAATAAAAATCATGCTTAAAGCCTGTTTTATCATTTCTCCAACTCTTAATTGTCTCTGCGAGACGGGCTTACTATTTTTCATTGTATAGATCTTTCTAGAATTTTTGAGCTATATACCTCAATAATGTCTTTTTTCTGAAAATCACTAAAATCCTTTAAGGTAATACCGCATTCAAGTCCAGCGGAAACTTGTTTGGCTTGGTTTTTTTCTCTAAAAATAGACCCTATTTTACCATTGAACACAATACTACCATCTCTTATTACTCTTGCGCTAGAGTCTTGTATAATCTCACCCTCTAAAACCTTTGAACCTGCAACTTTACCAACTTTTGAAACCTTAAATATTTCAAGTATCTCAGCTGAACCTATAATGTTTTCCTCAACATCAGGCGTTAACAATCCAGACATTTTATTTTTTATATAATCAATTACTTCATAAATAATATTATATGAATTGATCGTTATTTTTTCTTGCTCAGCCAATTTTTTAGCTTCTTTTGTTGGTTTTACATTAAATGCTATTAATATTGCGCTTGAAGCTTTTGCCAATGTCACATCTGTTTCTGTTATCATACCAATGTCAGATAATATTATTTTTGGAGAAACCTCATCGTGCTTAATATTAGATATTGCATTTTTAATTGCTTCAGAGGATCCATGAACATCCGATTTAATTATAATATTTAACTCCTCTATTTTATTTTCTTTAAATGTAAATTCTTTATTGATAATAGATAATGGATTTTTTCCTTCTTTGTGCTCCTGTAATCTTGAATTACTTATTGATTTAGCCTCTTTTTCATTTTTTAAAACAATAAAATCATCTCCAGCTTTAGCCGCTCCATTAATACCCAAAATTTCTACAGGAGTTGCTGGTAACGCTATGTCCACGCTATCACCTTTATCATTAACTATTGCTCTTACTTTGCCCCATTTTAGGCCGCTGACAAAATAATCTCCTTTTTTTAACGTACCAGATGTAACTATAGTGCTTACAACAGGCCCCCGTCCGGTGTCAATCTTTGACTCAAGCACAATTCCTTTTGCCGATTTTTCAAAATTTGTTTTTAGATCAACCATTTCTGCCTGAAGAAGAACAGCTTCAATTAATTTATCTAAATTTTTTTGAGTTTTTGTTGATATATCGACCATAAGAGTATCACCTGACATCTCCTCTGAAATTAATTCGTATTCAAGTAATTGATTTCTGACATTTGATGGATTCGCTTCTGGCAAGTCACATTTGTTAATCGCAACTACAATTGGCACCTTTGCAGCTTTAGCATGTTTAATTGACTCCACTGTTTGTGGTTTTACACCATCATCTGCTGCAACAACTAGAATTACTATATCAGTTAATTTTGAACCTCTAGCTCTCATTTCTGTAAAGGCTGCATGACCCGGTGTATCTATAAAAGTAATATTATTATTCTTATAATTGATTTGATAAGCACCAATATGTTGTGTGATGCCGCCGTATTCTCCATCAATAACTTTCGTATTCCTTAACGAGTCTAAAACCGATGTTTTGCCGTGATCAACATGCCCCATAACTGTTATAATTGGAGGTCTATTCTTCAGGTTTTCGTTTTTATCTTCTATAATTTTGTCAATAATCTCATCTGTTTTTTGTTCTCTTAAAGGTATATGTCCAAACTCTTTTACAAGATATTCTGCTGTATCCTCGTCTATTGTATGATTTATTGTAACTGTTAGGCCAATACCTAATAAATGTTTAATAATGTTACTAGATTGCTCTGCCATTCTATTAGCAAGCTCTCTTATTGTTATTACCTTTGGAATTTTTATTTCTCTTTTAATTTGCTTGGTTTCATTTTTTGAATCTGGTTTTTTTAATTCTCTATTTTCTTTTAATTTAGCTCTTCTAAGTGATGCTATACTTCTTGATCTTGAACCTATTTCTTCCTCACTTAGTGCTCTAGATAGTGTTAGTTTAGTCTCTCTCTTACTTGTACTTTGTTTTCTCTTATTTATATCCTTAGGGACAGACTCACCTTTAAGTCTTTTAGTAGCTCTTTGTTCAGCCAATTTTCTTTTGTCGAAGTCCGACTTAATATTTCTTTGATCAATAAATGAATTTTTAGATGGTATTTGTCTTTCTTGAGTTTTAAAGTTGTTATTACTTCTGATTTTTTGATTAGAAGGTTTTCTTAATATCCTACCAGCTTTTCTCTCGATAAATACTGCATTTTTTGATTGCGATTTAGCCTGCTCTATACTACTTAAAGTTTTTCTTGAAGAACCAGTGATTGATAATTTTAACTTTTTTTTTTCCATTCCTCATGCCTCAAACTTTGTAAACTTTATCTCTTGCAGACATTATTAGTTCGTCAGCTTCTTTTTTTGATAAAGCAAAGTCTTCTAAATATCCTCTTATTTTAACTTTTTCGCCCTTAATTTCGTCTAAGCTACCAGTCAACTCATCTGATGCCAAATCAGCAAAGTCGCTTAATTTTAAAATATTTTGTTCTCCTAGTGTAACTAACATTCCTGGAGTAAGTCCTTTATGGTTTATTAAGTCGTTCTCCAAACCTAAATCTTTAATTTTCTTTGATATTTCTTCTAGATCTTTTTGGTGATATTCTTTAGCTCTATCTATTAATTCTTTTGCTGTTTCATTCTCTATTCCCTCGATTTTTGAAAGCTGATCCTCTGTTGTATCCTTTATTTCATCTATAGTTGAAAAACCTTCTGCAACAAGTAATTGGCCCAAAGTTTCATCTAACTCTAAATTTTTTATTAAATTTTCAGTTTTTTCCTTAAAGTCTATTTGTCTTCTCTCAGAGTCTTCTTGATCGGTCATTATATTTATTTCATAATTTAGTAGTTTTGTTGCTAATCTAACATTTTGACCTCTTCTACCAATAGCTTTGCTGAGATTTTCTTCTGTTAAAATGACATCTAGTTTTTTATTTTGTTGATCAACATTTACTCTCAATACTTCTGCTGGAGACAGTGCGTTAGCTACCACAATTGCGGGGTCTTCAGACCAATTTACAATATCAATTTTTTCACCCTGAAGTTCGTTTACAACAGCTTGAACTCTGCTACCTCTCATACCTACACAAGCTCCAACTGGGTCTAGTGATGTATCTATTGCTTTTACACATATTTTAGCTCTACTACCAGGGTCTCGCGAAGAAGATTTTATTTCTATGAGTCCATCGTAGATTTCGGGAACTTCTTGAATAAATAATTTTTCCATAAATTTATGGTTCGCCCTTGAAAGAAATATTTGTTGACCTCTCTGTTCTCGTCTTACATCTAAACAATATGCTTTAACTCTATCACCAGCTTTAATATTTTCTCTAGGTATCATCTCACTTTTTTGAATTATTGCTTCAGTGCCACCAAGATCTACAATTACGTTCCCAAATTCTAACCTTTTTACAATACCACTCAATATAGTGTCTTTTTTATCTTTAAAGTCGTTGTATTGTCTTTGTCTTTCTGCTTCTCTAACGCTAAATGTAATTACTTGTTTAGCAGTTTGGGCAGCAATCCTGCCAAAATCAAATGATGGTAAAGGCTGAAGGATTTCATCGCCAATTTTTTTTACCTCGTTTTCTTTATTAATAGAAATAGCTTCAGTTAATCCTATCTCCAAATTTAAATTCATTGGTTTTTCCACAATCTTTAATTTTCTAAAGATACCAATATCTCCATTTTCTCTATTAATTTGAACAGTTATTTCATTTTCTGACCCAAATTTTGATTTAGCAGCTTTTGCTATACCACTTTCCATAGAGTCAATTATTAGCTCTTTATCAATCGATTTTTCTAAGGCTACAGCCTCAGCAATTCTTAATAATTCTAATTTATCTGCTCTTCTATTTAACATTTTATTAATAAAAAAAAATGGGCCGAAGCCCATTTTGAAATTTCAACAATGTAAATGAAATATAGATAATTTTTTTAATTATTCAATATATATTACTTATTAAAAATATTAGATTTATCAGTCTTTTCCCACGAAAATGAGCCATCTGATTCTGCAACCCTTCCAAAATGACCATATGCTGCTGTTTTCTGGTAAATTGGTTTATTTAAACCTAACATTTCTCGAATTCCTCGCGGACTTAAATCAAAGTTCTCATTAATTAATTTCTCTACATGTCTATTTTTATCTTCATCATTATCGAAAAGGTCAACATAAATTGAAAGAGGTTTTGATACTCCAATAGCATAAGCAAGCTGAATCAAGCATCTTTTTGCTATTTTTGATGCAACTACATTTTTTGCAAGGTATCTTGAAGCATAAGCTGCAGACCTGTCAACTTTTGTTGGATCTTTACCTGAAAAAGCTCCTCCACCGTGCGGTGCTGCTCCACCGTAAGTATCAACAATTATTTTTCTGCCAGTTAGTCCACTGTCTCCATCTGGTCCACCTATAACAAAATTTCCAGTTGGGTTTACATAAATTTCTTCCTCTTTTAATTCTCCTAATAAGTTTTTGGGTATTGATTTTTCAATATAAGGTTTTACTAGCTCTCTTACTTTATTTTGATTTACATCCGCTGAATGTTGTGTTGAAATAACAACTGATTTAACCGCTGTTGGAATTCCTTCTCTATATTCAATTGTTATTTGACTTTTTGAGTCTGGTTCAATATTTTTTAATTTTCCAGATTTTCTATCTTCTGCCATAAGTCTTAATATTTTATGTGAATAATGAATTGGTGCGGGCATTAATACATCTGTTTCATCACATGCATAACCAAACATAATTCCTTGGTCTCCAGCTCCTTCATCTTTATTTCCTGATGAGTCCACTCCCATTGCAATATCTGAAGATTGAGCATGAAGATGACTCTCTATTTTTGTTTGTTCTTTCCAACTAAATCCATCCTGGTCGTAACCGATATCTTTTATACATTCTCTAACATTATGAATAAGTTCATCATTATTTATTTTTGGACCCCTAACTTCACCAGCTAGCACCACTTTATTCGTAGTTGTCAATGTTTCGCATGCTACTCTTGATTGAGGTTCTTTTGACAAAAACGAGTCTACCACCATATCTGAAATTCTATCACATACTTTGTCTGGATGACCTTCTGATACTGACTCACTAGTAAATAGGAAATTTTTTTTCATTACAGGTCCTTTCTTTTTAAAAAAGAGGAAAACGTAATATAAATTAATAGAAAATAAAAGAAGATCTTGTTCCCTTGCTGAGAGAAAATAGTTTCTTTGATAAATTTGACATTTTTAACTTCTATAACACCACTTTGGGTTGATTTTATTTTATCTTCAATTTTACCAACAGGATTTATATGAGCGGATATACCGTTATTAGATGATCTGTATAAATTTTTACCTTCCTCGATAGCTCTAAATATTGAATGAGAAAAATGTTGTTCGGGACCTATTTTATTACCGAACCAACCATCCTCTGATATGTTAACTATATAATCAAAATCTTTAGATTTTTTATTCAATTTACCTGTGTAAATTATTTCATAACAAATTAAGGGCAAAAATTTGTATTTATCATCACTTATAAATTCCCTTTCTAAAGAATAAGAAAATGAATTATATCCTTGAGTAACTTTTTTTAAACCTGACTTACTTAAAAAATTCTCGAAAGGTAAGAATTCGCCAAAAGGTACTAGATTATTTTTATCGTACTTTGCGAGTACATCTAACTTATTATTCAATAAGACCATAGAATTAAATATTTTAAGATTTTCAGTTCTGTTTATACCTAATATTATTTTATGATTTTCTGAAAAATTTTTAAAAAATATTTTTTTATAATTATTTAAATCTTCTAAATATATACCAGACAATATTCCCTCTGGAAAAATAAATAGTGTTTTTATATCTGTTTCTGGACGACTAATTTTTATTATTTCATAAATTTTATTTATTGGGCTTTCATTAGAAAAATACCTGTTTAATTTTATTTTTGGAGAGACAACAACAATTTTTGTTTCCAATACTTGATTTTTTACATTCGAAAATTTTTCAATTCTATTAAATCCATATATATTATTTGCAACTACAGCAATAAACATAGCAATGGTCAAAAAAATCTTTATTTTTACGCTGATTTTAAAAAATATTAATGATGGAAGTGCAAATAAAGTAATTGCAAGTAAATTTAAGGAGTAAGTGCCTATTAAGGATAAAATTTGAATAGAATATATTAACTCTGATAGACTAAAAGCAGCTAAGTTCCACGGAAATCCTGTTAGGATTGTTCCTCTTAAATATTCGAAAAATGATATGACGCTTGCAAAATATAATATTGATGACAAATTATAATTAAGCCTAAAGTAGGACAGAACTAAAAAAGATATAGCATAGAAAACTGAGAGAAATAAAGGTATTAGAATTAGAGATACGGGTATCAAAAATTTAAAATTTTCGTCAAATTTTAAAGAATTAGATATCCAATATAAATTTGAAAAAAAATAGCCAAAACCAAATAATAATCCGAAGATAAATAAATATTTTTTATTACCATTTAGAAAATTACATAAAATGAATAGTAATGTGTAAACAAGAAAATTTATAATGAAGTGATTATAAGGTGGTAATGCAAATGATGAAAAAATACCCAATAAAATGCCGAAAATAAAAATAAAGGATTTATTTTTTTTTATTTTATTTTTAATTTGTGCTTTCAATGTAATTTAATATATTTTTTTCTAATTTATGCATTTTTTCAAATTCTTTAATTTTTTTATGATCATAACCAAGTAGGTGAAGATAACCATGAACCCACATCTTATCAAACTCATAGTTAAAATTAGAATTTCTCGAGCGCCTATTTACTATCTCATAACTAATAGCTATATCGCCTAAATATCCTATTTTTTTTTTTAAAATATTTATAGGAAATGAAAGAACATCAGTCGGTTTATTTTTTTTTCTAAATCTTAAATTTAATTGCCTCATTTTTTTGTTATTAGTTAAAAATATTGAAATCTCTTGTGCGTTAGAGGTTAGCTTAAATTTTTTTAATAATTTATTAAATTTTTTTTTTAAGTAGTAACCAGGACGCTTAATGTTTTTTTTCCAAACAATTTTATCTAAAATAACATTGACTTTTATCATCCATTATCAGCGTCTTTTTTATAGGCTTTGACTATTTTAGATACTAAAGGGTGTCTGACAACATCTTTGTGATCAAAATCTATAGTTGAAATTTCATTAATATCTCCGAGGATTTTTTTAGATCTTTCTAATCCAGATAAAGATTTATTAGGCAAATCTATTTGGGATGGATCGCCATTAATAATTATCTTAGAATTTTCTCCGATCCTAGTTAAAAACATTTTAATTTGTGTATCAGTAGCATTTTGAGCCTCGTCCAAAATTGCAAAAGAATTTTTTAAGGTTCTTCCTCTCATGAAGGCTAATGGTGCAATTTCGATATCTCCTATTTCAATTTTTTTTTGTATTTTTTCATAATCCAAAAGGTCGTATAAAGAGTCGTATAATGGTCGAAGATATGGATCAACTTTTTCTCTCATATCACCAGGTAGAAATCCAAGCCTTTCTCCCGCCTCAACTGCAGGACGGGAAAGAATTATTCTTTCAATTTTTTTTTCAAGAAGCATTGTGAGAGCAACTGCTACTGCAAGAAAAGTTTTACCTGTTCCAGCGGGTCCTGCTGAAATAATTATGTCTTTCTCATTTAAAGCTCTCACGTAGTTTTTTTGTTTTTCAGACCTTGGTATTACTGATTTTTTTGGTGTCTTAATAATATAATCAATTTTATTTAATTTCGTTGTATTTTCACTTATCATAAATTTAGTAATGGATGAATGTACATCTTTTTTTTCTATTGATCCATTTATTAAAAATTGTTCAGACAAAAAAGTAATAGCATTCTTAATTAACTCATTTTTTTTAGAACTTCCTTTAACAGATATAGAATTTCCCCTTGTATAAATACTAGTTTGAGTAATATTCTCTAATTCTTTGATATTACTGTTAAACTCACCTACTACACCTGATAACAGTTCGTTACTATTAAAAATTATACTAAGAGTGTCATTTTCAGAATAAACCACTTTGATATTTGATTTAGTATTTTGAATTGTATTTTTCAATTATGCAGCTTTATATTTTAAATTTGTTATTTTGCCAAATAAAGTATTTTGGTTATAGTTGTCAATATGAACATTAACTAGTTTACCTATGTGTTCTTCTTTTCCGTCTATTATTACAGAATTCAAATACTTATTTCTCCCAAACAGTTTATTTTGGGATTTTATTTTATTTTCAACTAAAACATTAATATTCTTTTTTACCATACTTTTGTTTGTACTTATTTGATAAGTAAATAAAATTTTTTGAATTTTTTCCAATCTATCTTTTGCTATAGCTTTATCTACTAAATTTAAATCTGCAGCCCTAGTTCCAGGTCTTGGGCTAAAAATAAAAGAAAAAGAATTTATAAATTTAATTTTTTCAACCAAGAGAAGTGTCTCTTCGAAATCTTTGTCATCTTCACCAGGATAACCAAGTATAAAATCGCTTGAAAATTTTATTTCATCATTGATTTTAATTATTTTTTCATATGTTTCTAAATATTGTTCAACTGTATGTTTTCTATTCATTAAATTTAAAATTTTATTTGATCCACTTTGGATTGGCAAATGTACAAATGGCATTAATTTATTACAACTTTTATAGCAATCGATTAAATCGTCCGTCATATCTAAGGGATGCGAGGTTGTATATCTTACTCTTTCCAACTCTGAATATGTTTCAAGTTTTTTGATTAAGTCAGACAATCTAAATTCTTTAGAATTATTTTTATCAGAATAAGCATTTACGTTTTGTCCTAATAACGTAATTTCTTTAACTCCATTTTCTATCATTTGTTCTGCTTCGTTAATTATTTTGTTAAAAGGTCGAGAATATTCTGGTCCCCTTGTGAAAGGCACAACACAAAAATGACAAAACTTATCGCATCCCTCCTGTATTGTTAAAAAAGATGAAACTTTATTACTTTCATTTTTGATTGTATCAAAATGTTTAAACTTTTCTATCGTATCAATTTCCGTTTCCTCTAAGTGATCTGAGTTAACATGTTTTTTTACCAAATCATTAATTTTGTGATAAGCTTGAGGACCAATCACTATATCAATATAAGGTTCTCTTTTAAACATCTCCTCATTTTCGGCTTGAGCGACACATCCGGCAATTACTACTATTGGTTTTTTTTTATTCCTAAAGATTTTTCTTACTCTTCCAACCTCGTGATATACTTTTTCTTTAGCTTTATCTCTAATATGGCAAGTATTTAAAACATAACAGTCTGCATCACTTTGATTATCTGTTTTTTCGAAATTAATATTTTTTAAAGAGTCGTAAATTCTATTGGAGTCGTATTCGTTCATTTGACAACCAAATGTCTTAATGTAAATTTTTTTTTTCATTTAAATTATTTTTTTTTAACGCCGTATAGCTCAAGCTTATGATCAACTAAATCATAGCCATACTTTTCTGCAATTTTTTTTTGTAGGTCATGAATATCGTTATCGCTGAACTCTATTATGTGTCCAGTTTTGACGTCAATTAAATGATCATGGTGACTTTCTCTAATCTCCTCATATCTAGCTTTACCGCCCTTGAAATCATGTTTAGTTAGTATACCGGCTTCCTCGAAAATTTTTACGGTTCTATAGACTGTTGCAATACTTATTTTTGGGTCAATTTTTGATACCCTATTATATAATTCATCAACATCTGGATGATCAGCCTCTCCGTATGTTTCTTTAGATTCCGACATTACTCTCGCTATAACTCTACGTTGATCCGTTAATTTTATTCCTTTAGTTATGCATTTATCCTCAATTGTGTCTGACATATAATTATTTAACCCGAATATATAGGATTAATCAAGTTTTTCATTAAAACTCCTTTTTCTGACAATTCAAGTAGTTTTTTATAATCATTATCTTCAATTTGATTAGATGAAAAACCATACAAATTTATGTTGTTTGATATGGATAATGCTTTACACAATACAATCGAGGACCTTATGCTTGAAAATTTTCCAGGCCCTACATTTACAAACAAATTTTTAATATGCTCCAATTTTAAGTTATTTTTTTTTAAAAAATCAAATATAATTATGCTCATCTTATCAAAGTTTTCTTTAGTATTAGAATACTCGCTAGTATAAGATTGTTCATTTGTAATGATTTTTAAAAAAACTTTATTTTTTGTAGCATCGACTATTAAATTCATTATTTTAATAATATTAATATCAAAATCACACGCAGTTGAAAATACTAACAAATTTTATTCACAAGACGAAGGAATTATATCAATTATGTATCATAGATTTAACGAAAATAAGTACCCTTCTACGAATATTCAAATGGAAATATTTAAGAAACACATTGAAATTATAGAAAATAATAATTTGGATTATATCACACCATCAAATTTTTTAGATAACTTTAATCAAGCTAAATATAAAAAAAAAACATTAATTACCATAGATGATGGATTTAGCTCATTTTACGAAAATGCTTGGCCGTATTTAAAAAGTAAAAAAATTCCATTTATTTTGTTTATATCTACAGAACCTGTTGGATCAAACGGTTATATGACTTGGGAACAAATAAATGAAATAGAAAAAGAAGATTTTGTATTTATTGGGAATCATTCACATAGCCATGAGTATTTACTAAACATAGGACATGATGAATTTGTCAAAGACATAAATAAATCTATAGAAATTTTCAAAAAAAAATTAGGCTATAATCCTAAATATTTTTCATATCCATTTGGTGAATACAGTTTAAAGCAAAAATTATTCATTAAAGAAAATTTTGAAGTTGCATTTGGCCAACATTCTGGAGTAATTGATGTTAATAAGGATAAATTCGAATTACCGAGATTTCCAATAAATGAAGAGTATGGCGACTTAGAAAGATTTAATTTTTTAACTCAGTTAAAACCATTAGAATATAAAAAAGTTAATTTAAATGATAGTTACATATTGCCATCAAATAATCCTCCAAATCTCTCGATTGAATTTTTTGAAAACCAAAAAAATATTCATAAAATAAATTGTTTCTCAAACGAGGGAAATAAATGGGATAAAACTAAAATCAATTTTATTGAAAATAAAATGTTTGTAGAATTTAGGGATAAATTTACCTTTAGAAGAGGTAGAATTAATTGTTCAATGAAAGATGAAACAGGCTGGAGATGGTTTGGTCTGCAGTTTTCTATCAAAAATTAAATGTTCTCTTTAAGATTTTTGCTTAGTGGAAGTATTTTGGCTTTATCAAAGTCTTTGAGATTATTTTGTACAATAATCTTTTTTAGAGTTTTCGTATACTCCTCACCTGTCTCCGCATAAGAATTTAGATAATTTGCAAGTTCTAGACTATTAAGAGGTTCATCATTATCTCTTTGAATGGCTCTAACTTTTCTAAACTCTTTGTAACTTGAATGTGTATTTAGATTTCTTTGATAAGCACGTACTGAAGCTTTAAGAACACTAAATGCCATTACTTTGTGTTTGTCATTTTTATCAGAACCGGCTGGTTTGATGCCCTCTCCTGAATAAGTCCATTGACCAAAAAGTGCATTTCCCTCAATTGCAAACCTTGATGTTCCCCATCCAGTCTCTTTAGCTGCTTGAGCTATTGCTAATGAAACAGGTATCTCATCCATTCTCACTTTAAGAGTGGACACATCTTTATTTACAACACCATATTGTTTGAATTTATTATTTAACCAATTTTTCTCACCTTTTGAATTTATGTTTTTATTCAAAATTTTAAAAAGTGTACTTCTATCTCTTCTAATCCTGTTGTTTTCACTTAAAATTAATGGCAAAACAATCTTTATAAATAGTTCTTTTCTTTCTTTGGTACTCTGTATCTGCTTAAGTTCGACTGGCAACATTCCAACCTCAAAAGGTTTTACAATATTTTCTATTCTTACGATTTCTAAAGTATAATTTTTGTCAAGAAACATTTGATTTAAAGTTGAGGCTTCAATTCTAACTGACTTTGATGGCCCTTTTTTAAATTCTATATCCTCGACTAAATGTCTAGGATCTAATCCATCATCAACAGAGTTTTCTGTGATTAAAGTTTCACCAGATAAAACTTTCTCAAGATATTTTTTTGAATAATTTTCTACGACTGCTGGTTTTTCAAATTTATCTACGATTAATTTTGAACTTAATGGCAATGAAAAAAAAATTGATATTAAAATTAAACTAATGATGCTGGTAAAAATTAAACTTTTATAATCTTTATAAAGTGTTTTATTCTTTAGTTTGTAAACTTTAAAACCTTTTTTAATTAAGATTTTTTTTAACTGATTCGTTGACATAGATTTGTATATATTTACCATAAAAAAAATTAATTTTCGTTAAATTGATATAACTTCTTTAACTTCCGGAATATAATGGCAAAGTAGATTTTCAACACCTTTTTTTAACGTTAAAGTTGAACTTGGACACCCTGAACAACTACCTTTTAACTTTACAGTTACGACACCCTCGGAAAATTTTTGAAACACTATATCGCCACCATCTCTTGAAACTGCTGGTCGAATTTTAGTTTCGAGCAAATTAACTATTTTCTTTTCAAGTTCACTTAAATTTTCAGATTTATTTTGAAAATTTTCATCCTGAATTACACAGTCATTACCTCTAGAATAATAATCATTTATATAAGAAATAATAATGTGTTTTGCCTCGGACCATTCTATACTATTTTTTTTATTTACTGATAAAAAATCTTCATAAAGAAATACACTTAAAATTCCATTTATTGAAAGTATATTTCTTATAAGCTCATTATTTGTGTCTTTTAAATCTAGAACTTCGACAGGACCAATCCTTGAAACTTTTTTTCCAGGAACAAATTTTAACGAATTTGGGTTCGGTGTATTTTGAGTCTGTACAAACATGAAACTTATATAGACGTTATTTTATAAAATTAAAGATCTAATTGTTGTTAAAAACCAATAATTTTCTTTATCTCACTAACTTTTTTTGATGAAATTGTGTCAGCTTTAGCATTTCCATCTGTTAGTACACTATCAATAAAAGTAAAATCTTTTTTTAGTTTGCTCATTTCAAGAGATATTGGGTAAATTTTTTCAATTGCAATTTCTGAGAGTTTTTTTTTAAATTCAAAAAAACTCTTTCCTGAAAATTCTTTAATTGTTTTATTAATTTCTTGATTGTTTAATGAAGAGTAGATTCCAAGTAAATTTTTTGCTTCAGGCCTATTTTCTAATTCCTTAATATTATCTGGCAGAGCCAAAGTATCAGTTTTGGCTTTTTTTATTTTATTCTCAATTTCCTCTTTTGTATCATTTAAATTTATCCTGCTCATTTCAGACTGATCAGATTTACTCATTTTTTTGGTTCCATCCTTTAAACTCATAATTCTAGCAAATTCCTTTTGGATCATTGGTTCTGGTATTTTTAAGAAATCATTTGAATTAAAGTCCAAATTAAATTTCTGAGCAATGTCTCTTGTCAATTCTAAATGTTGTTTTTGATCTTCGCCAACTGGAACATGCGTTGTATCATACAGCAATATATCTGCTGCCATTAGTACAGGGTAAACATATAAACCAACGCTCGCTTTCTCTTTATCTTTTCCAGCCTTTTCTTTGAATTGCGTCATCCTATTTAACCAACCCATTCGTGCAGAGCATCCTAAAATCCAAGAAAATTCAGAATGTGCAGCGACCATTGATTGTTGAAATATTATGCTTTTTTTGTGGTTAAGACCGCTAGCAATAAATGCTGCTGTGGTTTCTCTAATGTTAGCTTTTAATTTACTTGGGTCTTGTTTTACTGTTATTGCGTGTAAATCCACTACGCAATAAATGCAGTCTGTACTCGTTTGATTTTGAAAATTTACGAAATTTTTTATGGCGCCAAGGTAGTTTCCTAGATGAAGATTCCCGGTAGGTTGAACTCCAGAAAAAATTTTTTTACTCATAATTTAATACTTTAATTTAATATCTGACAATTTGAAAGCTTTTGTAAAAGTTGATAACAAAATGTATGAGAATAAAGTTATTATTACAATAATTATCATACTGAGAAGTTTATAATTACTGTTATATATTAAGCTCTCTGAAAAGATACTTATCATAAAATAAAAGAAATAAGAGGATGTGAAAACTATACATAAGATTTTAAGTAATGATAAGATTAAGTTTAATTTTACATTATAAAAACTTTTTTTTGTTAAATAATAAAATAATAATAATGCATTAATCCAAGAAGATATCGTTGTGGCAATAGGAATTATTATAAATCCAACTTCTTTAAAGAAAAAAATACTTATAACGATGTTAAATATTACAGAAACCAAAGAATAATAAAAAGGTATTTTTGTATTTTGTCGTGCAAATAAAAAAGATGAAAAAATTTTTATTAAAGCAAATGCTGGCAATCCAAAAGCAAAATAATATAAAGCTCTAGCAGAATTTTTTACACTTAGCTCATCAAATGAACCATATCCAAATAGACTTGAAGTAATTTCTTCAGATGCAATTATTAAAGCAAACATTGCTGGTAAACTTAAAAATAAGCTCAATTCAACTGATTTATTTTGTATAAATTCAATTTTTATTCTATTTTTAGATTGAATATATTTACTAAGACTGGGTAACAGCACAGTACCAATTGCTATGCCTGCAATTGCTAAATTTATTTGGTAAATTCTGTCAGCATAATACAAATATGAAACAGCATTAGCCTGAAATGATGCTATAATGGTTCCTACTAATATATTTATCTGAGTAACACCAGAAGAAAATATACTTGGTATTAGTTTATTAAAAAATATTTTAATCTTTTTTGTGATCTTAAAATCTAACTTTAATTTTGGTAAAAAATATTTTTTAACAAATTTAAAAAGTATAATAAGTTGGACAATACCGGCAAAAGAAACTCCATATGCCAAATATATTACTAGAGTATCATTTTCATATTTTAAAAAAAAAAGAATAAATATTAGTATAATGTTCAATACTATCGGGGCTGCCGCGGCTATTCCAAATCTATTATGAGAGTTTAATATAGCAGAAAAAAAAGATGCTAAACTAATAAATAATAAAAAAGGAAAAGTAATTCTTGTAAGTTGTATAGTTAATTCAAGTTTATCTGTACTTTCATTAAAACCTGGAGCAATTACAAATATAAATAAGGGCATCAGTAACTCTATAATTAAAGTTAATAATAGAAGACCAAGTAATAAAAATTTAAAAACATCATTAGAGAAATTCTCAGCATTTTTTTTTGATTTAACCATCTCTGATGAATAAATTGGTACGAATGCAGCATTGAATGTTCCCTCTGAAAATAACCTTCTAAATGTGTTTGGAATTCTAAACGCAACAAAAAAAGCATCAGCAATTGGACCCGATCCCAAGTTCATAGCTATCAGAAAATCCCTCAGATAACCCAGAATCCTACTTAATATAGTATAAAAACTAAAGGTGCCGGTTGACTTAATTAGATTCATAAATCATATTAGTGATAACTTAGTTCTATTTTTATATCTAATAAAAAAATGAAGAAAAAAAATATTGAGCATTATTCAGATAAAGAGGCATTAGATTTTCATAATAGTAATAAATCTGGCAAGATTGAGATCATATCGTCCAAACCAATGACCACCAAAAGAGATTTGGCATTAGCATACTCGCCAGGAGTTGCAGCACCTGTAAAAGCTATATCCGCAAATCCTGAGCTAGCTTATGATTATACGACAAAAGGAAACCTTGTAGCTGTCATAAGTAATGGTTCTGCGATACTTGGATTAGGTAACTTAGGGGCTATTGCCTCAAAGCCTGTAATGGAAGGAAAGGCTGTATTATTTAAAAGATTTGCAGATATAGATGCTATTGATCTTGAAATAGATTCTAATGACTCAGATGAGATTATTAATTCTATTAAAAATTTTGCAAAAAGCTTTGGTGGAATAAATCTTGAAGACATAGCTGCTCCTGCATGCTTTATTATAGAGGATAAATTAAAAAAAATATTAGATATTCCAGTCTTCCATGATGATCAGCATGGTACAGCTATAATTACATATGCTGCATTAATGAACGCCCTAGATATCCAAAAAAAAGATAAAAAAAAAATAAGTATTGTTGTAAATGGTGCTGGAGCATCGGCAATGGCTTGTACGAATTTGCTCCTTAAGTCGGGTGTTAAAAAATCAAATATAATAATGTTGGATAGTAAAGGTGTAATTAATAAGAAAAGAAAAAATCTTAATAAATGGAAGTCTTTCTACGCATCAAATACTAAAGCTAAAAATTTAAAAGAGGCAATAAAAAACGCAGATGTCTTTTTAGGTTTATCTTCTGCCGGCGTATTAAGTAAAGAAAATGTCATTAGCATGTCAAAAAATCCAATTATATTTGCGTGCGCAAATCCTGATCCTGAAATTACACCTGAGGAAGTAGAGGATGTTAGAAAAGATGCTATTATTGCAACAGGGAGATCTGATTATCCAAATCAAGTTAATAACCTAATAGGTTTTCCTTACATTTTTAGGGGAGCCTTAGATGTTAGGGCTAAAACAATTAATGATGAAATGAAAATCGCAGCAGCAGATGCAATTGCTTCACTTGCTAGGGAAAGAGTTCCAGATGAAGTTGTTGCAGCTATGGGTGGTGAAAGGCCTAGATATGGAAAAGAGTATATAATTCCATCAACTTTTGACCCCAGACTTATTAATGTAATTCCCGTTGCTGTAGCAAAAGCTGCAATCAAAACTGGTGTTGCTAGAAAAAGAATAGATAATTTTGATTTATATTCTGAACAACTTAAACAAAGACTAGACCCTTCAGTTACAATTATGCAGGGCATTAATTCACAAATCAAAAAAACTCAAAAGAAAGTTGTTTTCGCAGATGGGGAAGATGAAAATACATTGAAAGCAGCAATTGCTTTTAAAAATAGTGGATTAGGTATACCTATATTAGTTGCAAAAGACAAAGTCGTGAAAGAGAGACTTAAAGATATAGGTTATAGTGAAAACTTTAATGTCGAAATTATAAATTCCACAAAGAAAAGCTTAAGAGAAAAATATTCTAATTATATATTTAAAAAACTACATAGATCTCAGGGACTTTTGGAAAGAGACTGCGATCGTCTGATTAGAAATGATAGGGTTATATGGGGTTCATGCATGGTCGCATGTGGAGATGCAGATGCAATGGTAACTGGAAATACGAGAAGATACGTACAATCTTTGGAAAAAATTATCAAGGTAGTGGATCCTAGACCTGGAGAAATTATGTTTGGCTTGAATATGGTTGTGAATAAAGGCAGAACTGTTTTCATAGGTGATACAAGTGTTCATGAATACCCTTCGTCAAAACAATTGGCTGAAATAGCAATTTCATCTGCTAGAGTTGTTAGACTCTTCGGTTTCACTCCTAAAATAGCATTTTTATCACATTCTACATTCGGTCAACCTATGACTAGTCGTACTAAACACATTAGAGATGCTGTAGAAATTTTAAAAAAAATGAAAGTAGATTTCAAATTTGATGGAGACATGCAACCTGATGTGGCACTTAATGATGAATACAAAGAACTATATCCTTTATCAGATATTGTTGGAAACGCTAACGTATTAATAATGCCAGGTCAACATAGTGCCGCTATATCATACAAAATTATGAAATCAATGAGTAGCGCAAAAGTAATTGGACCACTCTTAATTGGTTTAGGTGCTGCAATTGAAATTGCACCTTTAAGATGTTCAACCTCGGAAATCTTAAATCTAGCTTCAGTGGCTGCGTACTCGGCAGGTGTCATTGATTATAACAAAAAAAATTAATCTTTTTTAATTCTTAAGTCTTCGACAAATAGAATGCTAGTTATTACATCTTTTACATCTAAAATTTCTTTAGCTTCCTTAACTATCTCATCTTTTTCATCTTCAGATTGGGCTATTCCATAAACATAAATAACTTTTTTAAATGTATCTATATTATAATTAATTGCTTTAATTTTTTTATTAAATATCATTGCAGATCTAAGTTGAGACGTAATTAGAATATCTTTTGCTGATTGCTGAAAATTAAATTCCTCTTTAATTTTTAAATCGTTTTTAACAGATCTTGCTCCCTTTGTTTCCCAAGCAAGTTTTGTTATTTGTAATTTTTCCTCAGGCGTATCTATCTTTCCCGTTAGAAAAATTCTTCCATCTAGAACTTTTGTATTAACATTTAGTAGATAGTTTTTATTCATTGCAACCAATCTAGCGTCTAAACTTTTATCCATAATAGAGTCATCAATTTGTGTTCCTAAAGTTCTAGGATCCATAGCTATAGATACACCCGTACCAAAAACTC
>CABZCF010000002.1 GCA_902524235.1 uncultured Pelagibacteraceae bacterium
TGACAATAAACAACGATTTAATTACTGCAAAAAAGGATGCAAATAAAATATTAAGCATGATGAATCTTAAAAATAGACAGAATCATTATCCATCAGAATTATCAGGTGGAGAAGCGCAAAGAGTAGCTATTTCTAGAGCCGTAATAAATTCCCCTGAAATCATACTAGCTGATGAGCCTTCTGGAAGTTTAGATCACAAAAACTCGAAGGAAATATTTAAACTTCTCTTTAAATTAAAAAATAAAAATAGAGTATTAATTTATGCAACCCACAATTTATATTTCGCAAAAATGGCAGATTATAAATTGCAAATTCATGATGGTAAGATAAAAACTTACAATGCAAGAATCTGAAAATCCAAGAAAATTTACACATTTTAAGATACATACACAATATTCAATATGCGAAGGGGCTTTAAAAATAGATGATCTTATTACACATTGTAAAGAGAATAAAATATTAAGTTTAGGAATATCAGATACATCAAATTTGTGTGGCGCTTTAGAATTTTCTGAAAAAATTGTTAAAGGTGGAACTCAACCAATAATAGGAACCCAAATAATTTTTAAATTTGAGGATCAAGAAGGTTTGCTGACTTTAATTGCAAAAAATGAGCAAGGTTATAGAAACATGATTGAATTATCATCAAAATCTTACCTTGAAAATGATAATTTATCTAAGCCTCATTGTAAATTAAATGATTTATTCGATAAAAATCAAGGTTTAATAATTATGTCTGGAGCAATAAACGGTTTAATTGGTAACTTATTTAATAAAGGAAAATTTGAATTAATAGAAGATATTTATAAAAAATTAAAAAATTATTATAGCGATAATTTTTATATAGAAATTCAGAGGCATTCAGATAAAGACGAGAAATCTTTTGAAAAATTTAATTTAAACCTATCTTTAAAATATAATATACCCATCATTGCATCACATGAGGTTTTTTATATTGAAAAAAATATGCATGATGCACATGAAGCATTAATTTGTATTGGTAATAAATCTTATTTAAATGATAAGACTAGAAAGTCTTATACTAGTGAGCATTATTTGAAATCACATCTAGAAATGGAAAAAATATTTGAAGATTTGCCTGAAGCTTTGGAAAATAACTATAACTTACCATTTAGATGTAGTTTTAGACCAACACCTTCAGATCCAATTTTACCAAATATAAGTTCTGAAAAAGACGGAAGTGCTGATAAAAAATTAAAAAGATTATCAAACGAGGGTTTGTATAAAAAATTTAAAACTGTTTTCTGCAGAGATGATCAAAAACCTGAAGATCATGAGTTATATAGCTCGTACACAAAAAGACTAAATCATGAACTAGACATCATAATTGAAATGAAATACTCAAGTTATTTCTTAATTGTTTCTGACTATATAATGTGGGCCAAAAATAATGAAATTCCAGTTGGGCCAGGAAGAGGATCAGGTGCAGGATCTTTAGTGGCATGGTGTCTATTGATTACGGATGTTGACCCAATAAAGTATAATCTTATTTTTGAAAGATTTTTAAATCCTGCGAGAATTTCAATGCCTGATTTTGATATTGATTTTTGCGAGGAAAAAAGAGATTTAGTTTTTGAGTATCTAAATAATAAATACAAAGACAGCGTAGCTCATATAATAACTTTTGGTAAGTTGAAGGCTAGGATGGTAATTAGAGATGTTGGTAGAGTAATTGGATTATCATATGGTTTTGTTGATAGTATTGCTAAACTTATACCATTTGACCCATCCAGACCTAAAAATCTGATTGAATGCATAAATTCAGAACCAAGATTACAAAAATTAATTAAAGACGATGCTAGAGTTAAAAAATTAATTGACCTATCTCTTAAATTAGAAGGCCTATTTAGAAATGTTGCAACACATGCAGCTGGTGTTGTTATTGCTGATAAGAAACTTACTAATTCAGTTCCACTTTATAAAGATACATCATCAGAATTATTACTTCCATCTACACAGTTTGATATGTACTCTGCTGAAAATGCCGGTCTTATTAAATTCGACTTCTTAGGATTAAAAACTCTTACAGTTATAGATAAAGCTCAAAAACTAATTCAGCAAAAAAACAAAAAATTTTCAATTGATAAAATAGATTATGATGACAGAGAAGTTTTTAATACCCTCTCAAAAGGAAATACAGTTGGTTTATTTCAATTAGAAAGTTCTGGTATGAAAGATGCTCTAGTTAACATGAAACCTACACATCTAGAAGACATTATAGCCTTGGTTGCTCTTTATAGACCTGGGCCGATGAGCAATATACCGATTTACAATGATTGTAAAAATGGTTTAAGAGAACCGGATTATATACATCCAATGTTAGAAGATATTTTAAAGCCTACATACGGAGTTATTATCTATCAAGAACAGGTTATGCAAATTGCTCAAAAACTTTCTGGTTTTACCGCAGCTGAGGCTGATATTTTAAGAAAGGCAATCGGAAAAAAAAGGCGTGCAGAAGTTGAAAAACAAAAAATAGGCTTCATAGACGGAGCAATAAAAAATGGAATTAGAAAGGATATAGCTGCAGGCATATTTTTAAAAATCGAACCATTTGCCGAATATGGTTTTAATAAAAGTCATGCAGCAGCATATGCAATTATTGCTTATCAAACAGCTTTTTTGAAAACCTTTTATCCAAGTGAATTTTTTTCTGCATCAATGACAATGGATATATCTAATCAAAAAAAACTCAGCGAATTCTACGATGAAATTAAAAGACTTAACCTTAATGTAGTAAGACCAGATATTAATAGTTGTTATGCAGACTTTAAAGCTGATGATAAAAATTTTTATTACGCATTAGGTTCAATCAAAAATGTTGGATATGATGCAATTTCGAATATTGTAAATGAAAGAAAAAAGAGTGGAAAATTCAAATCTATCAGTGATTTTATTAATAGAGTAAACCATAAAGATATTAATAAATTACAATTAGAAGGATTAGTAAAAGCTGGTGCCTTTGATGAAATAAATGATAATCGCGCCGCTCTTTACGATTCGATACCTAATCTAATTTTAAAGTCTAAAAGCATGGATGATAATAAATTAACTAATCAATTTGATTTATTTAATGATAAAGAATTGTCTAAAGATGATTTTTTTAACAAAATTGAAGATTGGAAATTTGAAGATAGATTATCAAAAGAATTTGAATCTATTGGTTTTTTTATTTCTGATCACCCATTAAGTCAATATAAAGAATTATTTGATGAATTTAAAATTGAGAATTATGAAATTTTTTCTAAAAATGATAATTTAAAAGAGTCAAAAATAGCTGCTACAATTTTAAAAGTACAAGAAAGAAAAACTAATAAAGGTAATCCATATGCAGTGATAAAATTTTCTGATCTTTCTTGTGTTTTTGAATTGTTTATTTTTTCTGAGGTTTTAGAAAAAAATAGAGATATATTAATAGAGGGCAGTTCTGTTCTATTAACGGTTCTAAAAACTATAAGTGATGACGAAAAGAAAACTAAGAAATTTAATGTTTATAATATATCCTCATTAAAATCTTTATATGAAACTCCAATTAAAAATATTAAGTTTTATATTAATGATCTAAATCAATTAAATAAATTGTCAGAACAAATTAATGAAATAGGAAATACAGAAATAACTATAAAATATAAAAATAATGATAAGTATATGGTTTTCGATTTAGATAATAAAAGAAAGGTAAACAGAAATGCTATAAATGTGTTAAAAAAACATAAAATTTCCTTAGAAATTAACTAAAAAAAAGCTTGTCATTGTCTTAAATTGTTAGTATTTACCTTTTTAAAAAACGCACACAATTAATGGTTTTATACCCCCGGTCCTAACTATTAAGGAAGTAATTGTGGAGGCACAACCGGAAAAAAATATGAAAATACCAGAATTATCAATCCAACAACTTTTAGAGGCAGGAGTTCATTTAGGACACAAAACACTAAGATGGAATCCGAAGATGAAAAAATATATCTTTGGAAAAAAAGATTCAATTCACATTATAGATTTAACACAAACACTTGAGTTAACACAGGTAGCTTTAGAAAAAGTTTATAAAACTATAAGTGAAAATGGAAAAATATTATTTATATCTACAAAAAAACAAGCTTCAGATGCAATTGCAGAATTAGGTAAAAGCACTGGTCAATATTATGTAAATTATAGATGGTTAGGTGGTATGCTTACAAACTGGGGCACTATTTCAAATTCAATAAAAAAATTACAAAAAATTAGTAAAGATTTATCCTCCGAAAATAGAGGTTTCACGAAAAAAGAATTATTAAAAATGAGCGCACAAAGGGACAAATTAGAGAGATCATTAGGTGGCATATCAGAAATGAAGAAAACACCTGATTTAGTATTTATAATAGATACTAATTATGAGTCATTAGCTATAAAAGAATCTATTAAATTAGGCATTCCTATTATTGCAGTGCTAGATACAAATTCTGATCCAGACGGCATTGATTTCCCAATACCTGGCAATGATGATGCAAGAAGATCGATTGATTTATATTGCAACCTAATTAAATCTACTATTATAGAAGCGAATAAGAACGTTAAACAATCATCAAGTGGAGAAGGCTCAAAAGATATTAATAGTCCTCAAATTGAAAATAATAAGATTAACGATAAGAACAATCAACCGTTAAACTAAAATGAGCGATATACAAAAAGTTAAAGAATTGAGAAAAGCAACCGGTGCAGGCTTTAAAGACTGTAATAATGCTTTGAAAGAGTCAGGCGGTGATTTAGAAAAATCTGTGGAAATTCTGAGAGTTAAAGGAATTTCTAAAGCATCTAAAAAAATGACCAGACAAGCCAACGAAGGACTAATTTGTGTAAACGAAACTGAGAAACAACTCTCAATAATTGAAATTAATTGCGAAACAGACTTTGTAGCAAAAAATGATGATTTTCTAATGTTTGCTGAGGAGATAGGAAAAATTAATAATGAGGTTTCATCAGATCAAGATAAATTGAATAATTCAAAAATGAAAAATGGCAAAACAGTAAATGACAATTTAGTTGAATTAATATCAAAAATTGGAGAAAAAATAACTATTGGAAGATCTAAAAGTTTTTTAAACAAAAATAAAAAGAATTATTATTATTTACATTCTGTTGTAAAAAATAATATTGCTAAATTAGGAGTAATAGTCTCATTAGAAAATAATAATTATAACGACGTTATAGATAATTTTGGTAAACAATTATCTATGCATATTGCAGCTGCAAACCCTTTAGCATTAACCGAAAATGATATTGATGAAGAAATTTTAGAAAAAGAAAAAAAATTGATTGATGAGGAGCTTAAAAACTCAGGCAAACCTGATAATATTGTCGAAAAAATAAGTTTAGGCAAATTACAAAAATATAAACAAGAAAATAGTTTGATGTCACAAATATGGGTAATGGATACCAAAAAAAAAGTTTCAGATATACTTAATGAGTTAAATTTTCCGGCACTTAAAATTAAAGATTTTTTTAGAATAAAAATAGGTGACTAATGTTCAACAAAAAAGAATATCAAGATAAGATGAATAAAACTTTTGAAAAATTTTTAAAAGATTTAGGAACTTTAAGCACAGGTAGAGCTAATTCAAATATGTTAGATTTAATTAGTGTAGATGTATATGGACAAAAAATGCCAATAAATCAACTTGCCAGTATAACAACACCTGAGCCTAGAGTTATTAATATCCAGGTTTGGGATAATAGTAATGTTACACTAATAGACTCTGCTATTCAAAAATCTAATTTAGGTTTAAACCCGCAAATAGATGGTCAGATGATTAGACTTCCAATTCCTAGCTTGAGCGAGGAGAGAAGAAACGAAATTAAAAAAATGACTAAAACGATGGGCGAACAATGCAAAATATCTATTAGAAATATTAGACGTGAAGCAAATGAAGAATTAAAGAAACTTCTTAAAGCTAAAGAAATTGCTGAAGACGAAGAAAAAAAAGAGGAAAAAAATATTCAAAACATTACAGATGATAGTATCAAAAAAATTGACGAAAAAGTAAATCTTAAAGAAAAAGAAATCATGACGATATGAATCCAATTAAACATGTAGCCATCATAATGGATGGAAATGGACGTTGGGGATTAAAAAAAAAAAAATCAAGAAATTATGGACATAGAGCCGGTTTAAAAACAGTTGAAAAAATAATAAAGATATCTTTAAAAAAAAAAATTCCATATTTGACATTATTTGCATTCTCTACTGAAAATTGGCGAAGACCTCAAAAAGAAATTAATTTTTTATTAAAACTGTTAGAAAACTTTTTACAAACTAAATTAAATCAATTAATTGAACAAAAAATAAAATTAAAAGTTATTGGTGATAAAAATAAATTTCCTAATAGAATTAAAACAATCATTAATTATTCTGAAAATAAAACTAAAAAAAATAGCAAATTACATCTAAATTTAGCTATAAATTACGGATCAAAAAGTGAGATTGTGGATTCAATAAAGAAAATTATTAAAAAAAAACAAAATATTAGCGAAAAAAAAATTTCATCAAATTTATACACATCAGAATTACCTGATCCCGAGATATTGATTAGAACTGGTAATACAAAAAGATTAAGTAATTTTTTACTATGGCAGATTGCATATTCAGAGATTTTTTTTGAAAAGAAGCTTTGGCCAGATTTTAATGAAAACGATTTTCTCAAAATCTTAAAAAAATTCAAACTTATAAAAAGAAATTTTGGAAGAATATGAAATATAGTGAATTAAAAATGAGACTTATAAGTTCTTTTTTAATGCTACCGGCTATTTTTTTTATAGTACTGCTTGGATCTTATTATTTTATTTTTTTTCTATATCTATGCTTTGCTATTTCTATTTATGAATGGATAAATATTTCTAAATCTAAAAAATATCTTGTACCAGGACTATTTCTTTTAATGCTATCATTTTATTCTGCATATAAAGTTAGATATACAAATTATAATGATTTTGATGGAGTTTCATTATTTCTATTTATTTTATTTATTTGTATTTTAACAGACCTTGGTGGGTACTTTTTTGGTAAAACATTAAAAGGTCCAAAATTGACACAAATTAGTCCAAAAAAAACAATTTCAGGTTTTATCGGAGGTTTTTTATTACCATTATTTATTTTCTATTTATTATTTAAGAGTGAATTTTTAATATTCAATTATATAAATTTAAGTGTAAACTTTTCATCAATAATATTTTTTATAATAGCTATATCATTTATTTCACAAGTTGGTGATATTGTAGTGTCCTATTTTAAAAGGCTTTCTGGTATTAAAAATTCAGGAAATATTATACCAGGACATGGAGGGATCTTAGATAGGATAGATGGTATGATTTTTGTATTTTTAATTTCCTATTTTTTGTATTTAAAATAAAATAATTATGAAAAAAAAAATAGCAATTTTAGGTTCAACTGGATCTATAGGAAGAATTACTTTAAACATTATAAAACAAAATAAAAATTATTTTGAAATAAAATTACTTTCAACTAACAAAAATATTAAAATGTTAATAAGACAGGCTAAACTTTTTAATGTTAAAAATTTAATTGTTACGTCTCAAAAACATTACGAGATATTAAAGAAAAAAAATCGCAACAAAAGTATGAAAATTTATAACAATTTTTTATCATTCAATAAAATATTTAATTCAAAAATTGATTATGTGATGTCTTCTATTACTGGTATTGCAGGTTTAGAGCCGACAATTAAAATTATAAAACATACAAAATCTATCGGTATAGCAAATAAAGAAACAATTATTTGTGGATGGAATTTAATTATTAAACAATTAAAAAAAAATAATACCACTTTTATCCCAATAGACTCTGAACACTTCTCAATATATTCATTAAATAATGGTTTTGCTACATCACAAATAGAAAAAATCTTTATAACAGCATCAGGTGGACCATTTTTAAATTTGAATAAAAAAAAATTGAATATGGTTAACCCATCTAAAGCTGTTCAGCATCCAAATTGGAAAATGGGGAAAAAAATTTCAGTAGATTCTGCTACTTTAATGAATAAAGTATTTGAAGTAATTGAAGCACAGAGAATTTTTAATTTAAAAAAAAAATTTTTTGAAATACTTATTCATCCAAAGTCATATTTACACTCAATAATAAAATATAAAAATGGAACATCCAAACTATTAATACATGATACTACAATGAAAATTCCTATATTTAATTATATTTGTAGGGATCTTAAGCATAAATTGAATACTAATAAAATTAATTTTAAAGTTTTAAACAATCTAGAATTAAAAAAACCAATCAACAAACAATTTCCACTTCTTAAAATGTTAAATAGAATTCCTGAAAATATATCTTTGTTTGAAACAATCTTAATTTCAGCAAATGACGAGTTAGTTGAAAATTTTCTTAATGGTAATATTAAATTTAATCAGATTCATAAAATATTATTTAAAATTGTTAACCTTAAAGAGTTTAAAAATTTTAAATATAAAAAACCCAAAAATTTGGAACAAATAATTAAATTAAATAAATATGTAAGATTGAAAACACTTAATCAATGTATAGTATAGATCATAATGCGATTATTTATATATATTATTTTTATGGTTATTTTCTCGTTTAAAGTAAACGCAGAAATAATTAACAAAATTGAAATTGAAGGTAATAATAGAATTTCTAATTCAAATATTATTCTGTTTGGAAAAATTGAATTAAATGAGGATCATGACAATAATAAAATTAATAGAATTTTAAAAAATTTATATGAGACAGACTTTTTTGAAAAAATTAATATTAGTACAAAAAATAATATTTTGATAATTAAAGTTCAGGAAAATCCAATTATACAATCTATAGAAATAACAGGTGTTAAAAATAAAACGGTTCTAGAATTATTAAAAGATAACCTAAGTTTAAAAGAAAAAAATCCATTTGTTGAAAATAAGGTTAGAAGAGATGAGATAAAACTAAAAAATATTTTAAAGATTAATGGATATTATTTTTCAAAAATTAAATCGAAAGTAAAAAATAATGTAAATAACACCATAGATTTAAAATATGAAATAGAGTTAGGTGAAAAAGCGTATATATCCTCCATAAAATTTATAGGCGATAAAAAAATAAAAGATAGAAAATTAAAAAATATTATTGTTTCAGAAGAGAATAAATTTTGGAAATTTATATCTAAAAAGAAATTCGTTGACTCAAATAGAATAAAACTGGACGAAAAATTACTAAAAAATTATTATAAGAATAATGGGTATTATAATGTAAAAGTGTATAGTTCATTTGCTCAATTAATAGATAGTAATAATTTTGAACTTGTATTTAATATTAATGCAGGTGAAAAATTTAAGTTTAATAATATAACTTTAGATATTCCAAAAGGTTTTTCAAAAGATAATTTTCAAGAAATATCTAAAACAATGAATAAACTTAAAGGAAAAAACTATTCAATAAACAGAATAGACAAAATTTTAAAAGAAATTGATAAAATAGTTATTCAAAAACAATTTGAATTTATAAATGCTTCATATTCGGAAACACTAGGAACTAAAAACATTGATTTAAATATTAAATTGACAGAGTCTAGAAAGGAATATGTTGAGAAAATAAATATTCTTGGAAATTATATTACTAACGAAAGTGTTATTAGAAATGAGATAATTTCTGATGAGGGAGATCCATATAATGAAATATTATTTAAAAAATCTATAAATAAAATTAAATCTAGAAATATTTTTAAGACAGTCCAAACTAATGTAAAAGATGGTACATCTGATCAATTAAAAGTAATTGATGTAATAGTTGAGGAAAAACCTACAGGGGAAATCTCTGCAGGTGCTGGAACAGGAACAAGTGGATCAAGTATCTCTTTTTCAATTGCAGAAAATAATTATTTAGGCAGAGGGTCGAAAGTAAATTTAAGTGCCACTCTAAGCGATGACTCTTTAGAGGGTAAATTTAGAATATCAGAACCAAACTTTAAAAATTCTGACAAAACTTTAAATACTACAATTGAAAGTAGCAGAAATGATCTAATGAGTAAATTTGGATATGAAACGAATGAAACAGGATTTTCTTTTGGAACTACTTTTGAGCAATATCAAGACATTTTTTTCTCTCCAGAAATATCAATGTATTACGAAAGCTTAACAACCTCTTCAATGGCGTCAAATGCTAAGAAAAAACAAGAAGGGGACTATTTAGATACGAACTTTTCATATTCTTTAAACTTAAACAAATTAAATCAAAATTTTCAACCAACAGATGGATATAGAAGCACATTTAGTCAATCATTACCAATTCTTGCAGATGATAAAAGTATATCGAATGCTTACGAATATGCAAATTACACGAAATTAAGAAATGAAACTGTATTTTCATTTATATTTTTTGCTAAATCTATAAATAATTTTGATGACGATGTAAGAATTAGTAAAAGAATTTTTATACCATCAAGAAAATTAAGAGGATTTGCAGTAGGTAAAATCGGACCAAAAGATAGCAATGATTTCATCGGAGGAAATTACGGTACAGCTATGAACCTTGCTGCAACATTACCAAATTTTATGAAAGACTTAGAAAATATAGATTTTAGTTTATTTTTAGATACAGCAAATGTATGGGGAGTTGATTATAATAGTTCATTAGATAGTAATAAAATTAGATCTTCAACAGGTATCGCAGTAGATTGGTTTACACCAATTGGTCCTTTAAGTTTTTCATTAGCCTCGCCAATAACTAAATCATCAACTGACGAAACAGAAACATTTAGATTTAGAATCGGTACAACTTTTTAATGTCATTTAATTTTAAATTAATATTCTTTTTAATAATATTTATAAAATTACTAACTAGTACAGCTTGGAGCCAAATAGTTTATATTAATATGGAAAAACTATTTAATGAGTCAATGGTTGGAATTTCATTAAATAAACAAATTTCTGAAATTAATAGTTTAAATGAAAAAAATATAAAAAAACTTGAGACAGAAATTAAATCCGAAGATGAAAATATTAATTCGCAAAAAAATATATTAAATGAAGAAGAATTAAAAAAAAAAATTGCTAACTTAAATAGTAAAATAAAAGAATATCAAAATTCGATAAAAAAAAATAAAGATAATTTAAATAAAAAAAAAATTGAAGGTACTAATGTAATATTAAATACTTTAAAGCCAATCTTATCAGAATATTCTGAAAAAAACTCTATTTCTATGGTTTTACAAAAACAAAATGTAATAATAGGAAAAAAAGAATTAGATATTACAAATGATATAATACTAATTCTTAATGAAAAGATTAAAAAGATCGATATTAATTAAATAATGACAAATAAATTGAATAAAGATCAAATTAGAGAATTGCTACCACATAGGGAACCAATGTTACTAATAGATGAATTAATTAATATTAAAAAACTTTTCTCAGCAACAGCATTAATGCATGTAAAGAAAGACAGTTTTTTTGTACAAGGACATTTTCCCAATCAACCAGTTATGCCAGGTGTCTTTATAGTAGAGGCTTTTGGCCAAGCTGCAGCTGCTCTTACAGCAGCTGGGATAGATAAATCTGAGTATGATAATAAATTAGTTTTTTTAATGAGTGTTGAAAAGGCTAGATTTAGAAATCCCGTGATTCCTGATTGCACTTTAGAGCTCAATATAGAAGCTGTTAGATCGCATAGTAGAGTCTGGAAATATAAAGGAGAAGCTTTTGTAGAAGGTAAAAAAATGGCTGATGCAATGTGGTCTGCTACTATTGTGGATAGGAAATAATCAGCAATAAATCTTGATAAGCATTTAAAATAAGTTTTGATATTAAAATAATAATGATCAATCCTTTTTTTGAGAATACAGGGCCTCACAATATAAACTACTTAATAAAATCAATAAATTTAAATACTCAAAAATTCCTAGATGATGAAATAATAGATATAAAAGATCTCAACTCATCTCAAAAAGGAGATTTGACTTTTTTTCATTCAAATAAATACAAAGATTTTGCTAAATTAACAAAAGCTTCATACTGTCTAACTAAGGAAAATCTAAAATCAATTTTACCAAGTAGTTGTAAGCCAATAATTTCAGACAATGTACTTCTTCATACAGCTCAAATAACTAAAATTTTTTATCCAAAATCAGTTACGGATGACTATGATAATTCAGCTGAAGATATTCAACTAACAGAATATAAAGATAAAGTAGAACATGGCAAAAATGTATTAATTGGTAAAAATGTAAAGATTGGTCAGAATTGTAAAATAGGACATAACTCTATAATAGAAAAAAATGTATCTATAGGAGACAATTGTGTTGTAGGCTCTAACGTAATAATCAGAAATTCTTTGATTCATAATCATGTACATATTTTGGATGGCTGCGTGATTGGTAAAAAAGGTTTTGGTTTTTTTCCTGATAAAAAATCGAATATTAGATATCCACAAGTAGGAATAGTAATTATTAATGACCATTCAGAAATAGGCTGTGGATCAACTATTGATAGAGGATCTTTATCAAATACAGTTATAGGAAAAAATACATTTTTAGATAATCAAATTCATATAGCTCATAATGTCAAGATAGGTGATAATTGCATCATAGCAGGACAAGTTGGTTTTGCTGGTAGCACGACTATTGGTAATAATGTTATGATTGGTGGACAGGCTGGAATATCCGGCCATCTTAAAATTGGTGATAATGTTCAAATTGGAGGTGGTAGCGGTGTAATTAAAAATATTCCAAATAATTCAAAAGTAATGGGTTATCCTGCTAAAGATCTAAAAAATTTTATAAAAGATAATAAATGATAGATAAAACTGCAGTTGTAGATAAAAAAGCTAAAATTCATTCGAGTGCAAAAATTGGCCCATTCACAGTTATTGGGCCAAATGTTGAAATTGATGAAAATGTTATAGTTCATTCTCATGTAAATATTTCTGGCAAAACCAAAATAGGAAAAGGAAATGTTTTTTTTCCTTTTAGTTCTATTGGTAATGATCCACAGGATTTAAAATACAATGGTGAAAGAACATCATTAGAAATTGGTGATAACAACAAATTTAGGGAATATGTTACAGTTAACCCAGGCACTGTTGGTGGAGGAGGTTTAACAAAAATAGGTAACAATTGTCTTTTTATGATTTCTTCACATGTAGCACACGACTGTAATGTTGGGGATAATGTTATTATAGCAAACAATGTACCACTTGGAGGTCATGTAACTATTGAAAATAATGTAATTATTGGAGGTAACTCTGCAGTCCAACAATTTACAAGAATAGGTCAAATGGCCATGATTGGTGGAATGACGGGTGTTTTACACGATGTAATTCCATATGGTCTATCCGTTGGTAATAGAAATTATCTTCAAGGTTTAAACTTAATTGGTCTTAGAAGAGCAAATTTTGAAAACAAAGATATTTTAGGACTGTCTGAAGCTTATAAAGAAATATTTGCAACCAAAAATCTTACAGAAAATTTAAATAAAATGAATGGAGCACTTAAGGAAAATCCATTAGTGAAAAATGTAATAGAATTCATAATTAAAGATAAAAAAAGATCTATTTGTACACCTTTTTCAAAGGAGTAGTATGATTGGCTTGATATTTGGAGAAACGAGTTTCCCACTTGAAATACTTAACAAAATTAAGAGAAAAAAAGAAAAATATTTAATTATTGATCTAACTAAATCTAAAAAATTTAGAAAAGACAAAAAATCATATCCTGTTTCAATTGGACAATTTGGAAAGATACTTGATATCTTTAAAAACAATAATTGTAATAAAGTTTTATTTGCAGGAAAAGTATCTAAACCAAATTTTTCTAAACTAAAATTAGATTTAAAAGGAATGTATTTAATACCAAGGATAATTAAAGCATCAAAAGTTGGCGATGCAGCAATATTGAAAGAAATAATTAAAATATTAAGAGAGCAAAAAATTAAAACAATTAACTCACTTTTTTTTAACCCAGAATTGGCTTTAAAAAAAGGTAATTACACTAAAATAAAACCAAGTAGTGATGATAAAAAAGATATTAATAAGGCTATTCAAACATTAGCTAATTTAGGAAAATATAATTTTAGTCAAGGAACTGTTGTTAGGGACAATAAAGTAATAGCTATTGAAAAAAAAGGTGGAACTGAACAAATGCTAATAAAATGCAAATCTAAAAATAATAAGAAGGGCGGTGTTTTAGTAAAATTTCCTAAGAAAAAGCAAGACTTGAGAATAGATTTACCAACGGTTGGATTAAAAACTTTTAAATTAAGCAAGTCAGCCGGTCTAAAAGGAATAGTATTAAAAAATAAACAACATATATTTTTAGAAAAAATTGCATGTATTAACTTCGCTAATAAAAATAAAATGTTTATTAATATAAAATGAAAAAAATTTTTATTCTAACTGGTGAGCCATCAGGAGATAAATTAGCTTCCGAGGTTATAAAGCAAATTAAATTAAAAGAAAATAATATAGAATATTTATGTCTTGGTGGTGAAAATCTTAAATCACTCAACATAGAGAGTATATCTAATCTTAAAGATATAACATATATCGGGATAACAAGTGTGTTGCTAAACATATTTAAAATAAAAAAAATCATAAATGAAACTGTAAAAAAAATTGTTGAGTTTAAGCCAGATATTTTATTTTCTGTAGATAGTCCTGATTTCTCACTAAGAGTTGCTGAAAAGGTTAAACAACAAAATCCAAATATTAGAACAATTCATTATGTATCACCTCAAATTTGGGTATGGAGAAAAGATAGAATAAAAAAATATAAAAATTTTATAGACCATATGTTGCTACTTTTTAAATTTGAAAAAAAATATTATGACGAGGAAAATATGAAAAGCACTTTCGTTGGACATCCATTATTAGAGTTGAAGTCGAATAAAGTAGATATATCCAATATATTACCAAAAGATAAAAGAATTATATCTTTATTTCCTGGGAGTAGAATTTCAGAAATTGATTTATTATTACCTATATTGGTAGATTTTATGAAATTAATGAATAAAAAGTATAATAATTTTTACTTTGTAATTCATTCTACAGAGGTAATGCGTAATATAATATTGGATAAAATTTCTGATTTTAAAGATGATAACTACCAAATAGTATCAAACTCAAATATTAAAGAAGATATAATCAAAAATTCTTTTTTTGCAGTGTCGAAATCTGGTACCGTATCTTTAGAAATAAGTAAATATGAAGTACCCTCAATTATTATTTATAAGATGAACCCAATTAATTTCTTTTTTATCAAAAGAATGGTTAAAACAAAATTTGCAAATATTATAAATATTATTAATCAAAAAGAAATTATTCCTGAATTATTACAAAGCGAATGTAATTCAAAAGAAATATTTAATTCAGTTAATTATTTTATTCAAAAACCAGAATTACTAAAAAGACAAAAAGAATTAGTAAAAAAAACTGTAAAATCAATGCAAAATGATGAGTTGTCATCTTTAAATGCTGCCAATATTGTTCTTAATTATATAAACAATTAAGCTATGCTCTTTTTAAGATTTTTTTTATCAATTTTAATTATTTTAATAAATATCAATTCAATTTCGAAAGCTGAAACTTTAACTTTTCCAACGAATTTAGTAGCAAATACTACTGGTTTTGTTTTATTATCTACCTCGGGTATCACTCCATCAATTTCTGGGTATTCAGGAACACTTTTATTTTCTGCAGTAGCATCAGCTGGAAACATCAAAGTAACTAATACATCAAATGTGTTAAAAGCTGCAGGTTATTGTGGTTACACTAGCGATGCATCGGCTGAACCTACTGATTGTTCAGGAAATTCTTTAACAGAGGTAGGATTTAGGGGTTCACAAGATGATATTAATACTGCTATTGCAACCTTATCATTTAAAGGTGATGGATCTACTGGCTCACCAACTATAACTGTATCAGTTACCCCAGCTGGAACTAATTATTTTTCGGGAAATGGTCATTATTATGAAATAGTTAGTAGCACAGACATTACTTGGACAGCTGCGAAAACTGCGGCAGAGGCATCTACACTTTATGGATTAACTGGATATTTAGCTACAATAACCAGTGCTGCAGAAAACTCTTTTCTTTCTAGCAAAATAAATGCTAATGCATGGATTGGTGCATCTGATGACGGTGATTATACTTCTAATAGTCATGCACAAACAGAAGGAACTTGGGAGTGGGTTTCTGGACCTGAAAATGGTAAAACTTTCACCTGCCAATTAGCAGACATTGGGGGCAAAGGTTCTCTTGCTGCTCATGAGGATTGTTCGGTTCATTCAGATGCTACTTATGAAAATTGGGCTACTAATGAACCTAATGATTGGCCAGATGAAGGTATATCACAAGAGGACTATGGTCATATTCGAAGTAGTGGACAGTGGAATGATTTTAAAGATAACCAAGGTGTTGATTTTTACATAATTGAGTATGGTGGAATGCCAGGAGAAAGTGCAACAACTTCAACAAATATAAATCTCACAGTCGAGTCTATAGAAGCATCTGGAAGCACTTATAATGTCTTTGATGATCAGGAACTAGTTGGCATGGTTGATGCTGAGAATGAGTCAGCATCTCGATTAGCTAGAAATAGTTTGGATAGTGTTTTAGATAGATTACATGAATTTCGTTTAAGAAAGGAAAATAAGGGATTTAATGGAAATAATATATCTCTACAAGTGAATTTAGATGATGTAAGTAAAAATTATCAAGACATTATTAATCATTATGCATCAAAGGGACTTTCATCACTTGTAAATTATGCAGAAAATAGAAAAAGAAATGATACTGTTACTAATGATTGGCAATATTGGTTTAATGGAAAAATCTCAACTGGTAGGACTGGTTTAAAAACTAATAAACTTGGCAAACAAAATGATATGGATACGATAACTATTGGATTTGACAAATTAGCAAATAATACTTTGTTTGGAATTGCTTTTAATTTAGCAGATGATGAAACGGTTATTAGTAATTTTGGCACAAACTTAAAAATGAGAGCAGAAAATGTAATGTTATATTCAGCTTGGAATAAAAAATCATTTTATATAGATAGTGTGCTAGGGTATGGATCATTGAAAAGTTTAACACAAAGAGTAGTTGACCGCTCTAATCCTACGAATTTAGTTGGTGGTGACAGAAGTTCAGAACAATTTTATGGAACTACATATTTAAATCACATCAAAAATTTAAATAATATAGATTTTCAAATGTTTGCAGGTTTGGATTATATATATACTGATTTTAATGCTTATTCAGAAAATGGAAATGATCAAAAGTTAAGTTTTAAATCACACTCACTAACAAATTACACATCTTCAATAGGATCAACTTTATTTTACAAAAAAGAACATAAAAATAGTGATTTACTGAGTTTTTATAAGATAGAGTATAAGCAAGATCATTCTGAAAAAGCTACAGTGCAAGCAAGTTTAATAAGCGATTCGTCAAATACCATATATTCATACAATTATAATGTTCCTTATAATTATTTTATGAAAATAGAGACAGGTTTAAATTTAAAAACTCATAGAGATTTAAATATTTATTCAAAATTAGGAAGAGTACAGAAAAGTAACGATGATTTTCAAAATTTTATAACAATTGAATTTTCTCAACCTTTTTAATTTTTATCCAATCTTTTAATTACTTCATCTTTTCCAAGGGAAGTTAATATGTCGTAAATACCTGGTCCAAATTTTGATCCTGTTAGCATTATTCTTAAAGGCTGTCCAACTCCTTTGAAATTTGTGTTATTTAATTTAATTAAATTTTGTAAGAGTGGCTCTAATTTATCTCTACTAAAAATATCTAACTTTGAAATTTCTTTTAAAAAATCTGAAATAATTTTTTTAGCATTTTCATCAATAAGTTTTAAATCTTCTTGGTTAAAATTAACTACATCATTAATGATATATTTCGAATTATTGTAAATATCCTCTAATGTTTTTGCCTTATTCTTTAGGAAGGTGAGAGAAGATTTAATCTTTTCCATTTTTTCGTTTGGTATTTTTTCTTTATAAATTTCACAATAATTACTTAACTGATCATAAAGGTCATTTTCATCTATACTTTTAATATAATGCTCATTCATTGATAAAATCCTACTCATATCTAATTTTGAGGGTGATTTACCAATACCCTCTAAATTAAAGCATTTAATACTTTCTTCTTTTGTAAAAATTTCTTTATCCTTATAAGACCATCCAAGTCTTAAAAGGTAATTTCTTAAAGCTTGAGGCATTATTCCTATTTTTGAATAATCATCTAATGTTGATGCTTTGTCTCTTTTGGATAATTTTTTTCCTTCTGTTGTATGTATTAAAGGTATATGCGCAAAAGAAGGTAATTCCCAATTCATAGCTATGTAAATTTGCATTTGTTTAAAAGTATTTATTTTATGATCATCTCCTCTTATTATATGTGTTACATTCATTTGATGATCATCAACGCATGCTGATAAATTATAAGTCGGTGAACCGTCATTTCTCAATATAATAAAATCCTCAATTGTACTATTTTCTATCTCAACATCTCCTTGAACTAAATCTTTTAAAATACTATTTCCCTTGATTTTACTTTTAAATCTAATAACTGGATTTATATCTTTAGGTGCCTCTGTTTCTGGTTTATCTCTCCATTTTCTATCATATAAATATGGAATTTTTTTTTGTTTTGCTCTAAGTTTTTGTTCTTCAATTTCCTCTGTAGAGCAATAACATTTGTATGCAAAACCTTTTTCTAACAATATGTTTGCAACTTTTATATGATCTTCTATTTTCTTTGATTGGATATATTCATCTCCATCATTTTCCACACCAATCCACTTAAGAGATTCTGTTATTTGTTCTTTGTACTTATCTTTTGATCTTTCTTTATCTGTATCTTCAATTCTTAAATAAAAAGATCCATTATTATTTTTTGCAAATAACCAATTAAATAATGCAGTCCTTATTCCGCCTATATGTAACGGACCTGTTGGGGAAGGAGCAAATCTAGTTGCTACTTTTGACATCTTAAACGTTTAAACTATTTTAGTGAAAGTTTCTATATAAAGATACAACAACACCTTGTACTTTAACTCTATCAGGACCAAATATTTTGGTCTCATAATTCCTATTAGCACTTTCTAGTGCTATTGTTTTACCTTTTCTTCTTATTCTCTTAAGCATTGCTTCGTGATCATCAATTAATGCAACAACAATTTTACCGTTTTCTGCTGTGTCTGTTTTTTTAATAATTACTGTATCACCGTCATTTATTCCTGCCTCTATCATTGAGTCACCACTTACTTTTAATCCAAAAAATTCACCTTTTTTTTCAATATTATCTGGTAAAGGGATCCTAGTAACTTCATTTTGAATAGCTTCTATTGGTGTCCCGGCCGCTATATCTCCAAGAACAGGTACTTCATCTTCATTGAATTTATTACTTTCGTCTAAACCGCCTTTAATTACACTTGGTGAAAAATTATTATAAATATCGTTAGCTGATGCAGTTTCAGGTAGTTTTATTACCTCTAGAGCCCTAGCTTTATGTGCTAATCTTTTTATGAATCCTCTCTCTTCTAATGCGCTAATCAATCTATGTATTCCTGATTTAGATTTTAAATTTAGAGAATCTTTCATTTCTTCGTAAGATGGAGAAACACCAGAACTTCTCAGTTTTTTATTAATAAATAATAATAAATTTTTTTGTTTTTTTGTTAGCATAAGAACAAATATCGTACAAATATTGTTCTACAAAAGTTCTCATATTTAAACAATAGTTAAAAAAATCAATGAAATTAAGCTTAATTCAATTATATAACTGAAAAAATGGAATTATCGTTCAAATTTTTTAGAAGTGATTCACCAATTAAAAAAGTTTTAATTGAGGTTTTATCAGCCAGTTTTAATAATTCTTCTTTGGATTTTATTCCACTTTCAGATACCAGTGGTCCCGAATGTTTAACTAATACTTCATAAATATCATAAGTCGTATTTATGTCTGTCTTAAGTGTTCTAAGGTTTCTGTTATTTATACCAATTAATGCACTCTTAAATTGTAAAGCTCTTTTTGCTTCTTCAATAGTATGAACCTCAACAATAACAGACATATTTAATTTTAAAGCTTCTTCGTATAAATCATTAGCAAGTTTATCTGTTACCCCAGCAAGTATAATCAGGATTGCATCTGCACCATAACTCTTAGCTAATGGTACCTGAAATTTATCAACAAAAAAATCTTTACATAGAATTGGTAAATTAGTTTTTTGTTTTATTTTACTCAAATGAATTAAGTTACCGTGAAAAAAGTCTTCCTCAGTCAATATTGACAAGCAAGTTGCTTTATTATTTTCATATATTTTAGCAATTTTAATAGGATCATAATCTTTTATAATTATCCCTGCCGATGGACTTCCTTTTTTAATTTCTGCAATAATTGAAAACTTATTATTTTTAAGATTAATCTCAATTTTTTGCTTAAAATTAATGAAATTATTAATTTTATTTTTATTTTCTTCTAAATAATTTAAGTCAATTGTTTTTTTGAGATTTAATATTTTTTCCTCTTTTTTTCTAATTATTTTGTCAAGCAAGTTGTTAGTCATTTCTTAACTTTTCTAAATGTTTAATCGTGTTTCCTGATAAAATTTGTTTTCTAGCTTTATCATATGCAATTTTAAAATTATCAAATGTTTCATTTACAATTAATCCCGCAGCCGCATTCAGGCATACAGCTTTAGAAAAATCATTATCCTCTCCTTTGAATATATTAATTATTTTATTTGCATTGAATTTTGAGTCACCACCTATTATATTATCTAATTTTCCAGCATTCACGTTAAATTCATTTGGATTAATTATAATTTCAGATATTTTTTTATCTTTTAATTGTATGATGTTTGTTTTGGCATAAGGTGAGATTTCATCTAAACCATCTTCACTACAAACAATCCATGCAAACTTTATATTCAAATTCTTTAATGCCTCAGCAAATAATCCTAATAATTTTTTATTAAAAACACCCACAACTTGTCTTCTTACTAATGCCGGACTACTTAAAGGACCAATCATGTTAAAAATAGTTCTTTTACCAATTTTTTTTCTAGTAGGACCTACATATTTCATTGCGCTATGATAATTTGGAGCAAACATAAAACCAAAATTATATTTAATTATTTGGTCTTTAATTTGTGCTGGTTCTAAATTAATATTTATATTTAATTCATCCAAAACATCTCCAGATCCACATTTTGATGAAACTGCCTTATTTCCATGTTTTGCAACCCTCACGCCCATACTAGCTAATAACAAAGCTGATGCTGTAGATATATTTAATGTATTCATACCGTCTCCACCAGTTCCGCATGTATCAATACAATTATTTATCTCAACTCTTTTGGACTTTTCTCTTAAAATATAAACTCCACCAGCTATTTCTTCAGATGTTTCTCCTTTGTCAGAAAGTAATGTTAAAAAATCAAATATTTCTTGATCTTGAGCTTTACCACTCATTAAAATTTCAAAAGCACTTTTACTTTCATCAAAGGATAAGTTTTCTTTATTTCTAATTTTTTCTATGATTTGCCTCATTACTTATAATTTATAAAATTTTTTAAAATTTTCATACCAATCTTAGTCTTAATACTTTCCGGATGAAATTGTACACCGTGTATGTTGTAAATTCTATGTTGAACAGCCATAATTAGACCATCCTTAGTTTCAGCGGTAATAATAAGATCTTTAGAAAAATTTTTCTTGTCTATGACCAAGCTATGGTATCTGGTGGCTTCAAATTTTATTGGAAGGTTTTTTAATATTCCTATTTTTTTAGAAACTATAGTACTAATCTTTCCATGCATCAATTTATTAGCTTGTATAATTTTTGAACCAAAAACTTGTCCAATAACCTGATGTCCTAGACACACACCTAAGATAGGTATTTTTTTATAAAGTTTTTTAACTATAACTAAACAATTTCCAGATTGATTAGGATTTCCAGGACCTGGAGATATAACTATTCTGTCATACTTTTTTTTTAAAACGTCTTTATAATTAATTTTGTCATTTCTAAAAACTTCAACTTTTACTTTCAATTCAGATAAATAGTGAAACAAATTAAACGTAAAACTATCATAATTATCAATTAATAAAATTTTCATTTAATTTAGTGCATTTAACAAAGCTTTAGCTTTATTAATAGTTTCAAAATATTCATTTATGGGTTTGCTATCAGCAACTATTCCTGCACCAGCTTGAACATAAAATTTATTTTTTTTTGTTATTGCAGTTCTTAAAGCTATACATGTATCAAAGTTTCCATTTGCAGAAAAATAACCTATTCCACCAGAATAAACTTTTCTTTGGGTCTTTTCTAGCTTATCAATAATTTCCATTGCTCGTATTTTTGGTGCACCTGATACAGTGCCTGCTGGGAATCCCGACATTAGTGTTTCAAATCTTGTAAATTTGTCATTAAAATGTCCTGTAACGTTAGAGACAATGTGCATTACATGTGAATACTTTTCAATAATAAATTTCTCTGTTACTTTGACAGTACCTACCTTTGATACTTTACCAGTATCGTTTCTACCTAAATCTAAAAGCATTAAATGTTCTGATATTTCCTTTTTATCTCTCAATAGGTCTTCCTTATAAAATAAATCTTGTTTTTTGTTTTTTCCCCTAGGTCTTGTGCCAGCTATGGGCCTTATAGTAATTTTATCATCTCTAAGTCTAACTAAAATTTCTGGACTAGCTCCTATAATCTGAAAATCTTTAAAATTAAAAAAATACATAAACGGTGAAGGGTTTGTTACTCTTAATTTTTTATAAATATCGATAGGCTCTTTTGTTAATTTAGTCTCGAAGCGTTGACTTAAGACTACTTGAAATATATCTCCGATTTTAATGTATTTTTTTGCTTTTCTAACATTATCTATAAATTTTTTTTTTGTAACGTTTGATCTAATTAAAATCTTTGATTTTTTGTATTGCTTGTTTAGAGTTATGTTATGGTTTGAAAGAAAAATATTATACTCTAATGTAGTCAAAATTTCTCTATACATCAGATTATAATTTTTTATTTTTTCATCTGAATAACAATTATAAATATAATAAATTTTTTTTTTTAAATTATCATGAATTATCAATTCTTTCGGCCTAATTATTCTCAAGTCTGGCAGTTTAATATCATCTTTACAACTATTGGGTATATCTTCTATGTATCTTATAGCGTCATATGAGAAATATCCTGCAATTATAGCACATACATCCGGTAATTCTTTTGGGATGGGAAATCTAAATTTTTCTATTATTTTTTCTATATTTTCTTTTGGCTTACCTTTTAAAACTTTTTTTTTATTTCCATTAAAAATATAACATTTCTTATTGTTAAATTCCCAAATTTTATCAGGATTTTTTCCAAAAATTGTATATCTACCTTTGATTTTTCCTTTTTCAACAGACTCAAAAATAAAACTATTTTTTTCATTTAAAAAATTATTAATCAAATTTGAAATTTCAGTTTTACCATTAGTTTTAAAACTCAAATATAAAGTCTGATTTGATTTTAATTTATGTTTTTTAATAAAATCTTTTAAATCAATATTTAACATTATTTGAAATAATTTTTTAATCTTTCCAATGTATTTTGATTTATTTTAACTTTATATTTTGTATTTAAAAGATCATCATATGAATTTGAAATATTATTTTTTAATCTAAAATTTGATCTTGAAATATATATTTTACCTTCTTCTGAACTATTACTAAAATTTTTATAATTGAAATTAACAACTTTAGTCAGGTATACGTTTTTTTCATTATCTACAATCAGTAAAAAATCGTCTTTAGGTATCGTATAAAGTAAACTTAAGGAATCTACATTAAAAAAAGAATTATCGTTTTTAGATTTGATAGTGAGTTTTTCTATTAAATTTTCTTTACTTCCAATTTCTAAGAATTCTTCATCTTTAAATTCATTGTTTTCAATCTTTTTTAACAATTCTTTATTATAATTAAATTTTTCATTAGAACTTATTTTATCTACAAGTTCCTTATTAAAAAATTTATCATCCATTGAAGGAAGTTTTTTTACAATTTTTTTTATTTCATAAATTAAAAAAAAGTTTTCTTTATCTAAAATATCTATCTTCATTCCGTTTCTGTTAGAATAAATTTCCTTTAAAATTTTGTCCTCTTCGCTTTGCAAATAAAAATTATTTTTTTCAATCAATTGGATGTTATATTTACTTGATATATTTGTAAGATTTAAACCCGCTGATATATCGTTCTCAATATCATCAATAGTTTTAAAAAATTCAGAACTAAAATCGTTTGAATTAACTAATTGTTCAGGTTCAATTTTTGCGTAAGTTATATCAATGTAATCTTTTTCGAGATCATCTTTATTTTCTAAAATAAATTTATCTAATTCAGAATTAGTAAAATTCTTCTTATATATTTTTTCAAGATTAATATAATTTACCTCAATTTCTTTTGTATCTTCTGTATAAAAATTCTTAGTTAGAAATTTTGGGCTTTTTATTCCCCCGCTAACGTATTGAAAAAGATTATTTTGTAAGTTCGCATCTTTTAATTTTTGCTCATAAGAAATAGCTGAAACATTATTTTCCAGTAAAAACTTTTCGTATTTTATTCTTGAAAATTTTCCATTTTCATCAATGAATTTTTTATCTGTAGTTATATTTTTAAATAAAAATTCGTCTGATGCAGTTAGTCCTAATTCGTTAATTTCTAGTTTTAGCAATGTTGTAGATATAATTTGACTTAAAATTTCTTGTAAAATGTTTTTATCTAGGTTTTCTTTTAAAATTTCAGGTGTAAGCCTTGTTTCATTTATATATTCAATAAAATCTTGAGTTGATATATTTTCATTATTAATTTTTGCTACACTATTTGTATTTCCACCACTAAACACATTACCCATGCCCCAAAAAACAAACGGAATGATTATTATTGCTATCAATAATCCAGCAAATTTGCTTTTAGAAAAATTTCTCAGTTTACCTAGCATAATAAAATGTTAAATGTTGATTATAAGGAACAAATCTATAAATTAAAAATAGATTAATGACAAACAATAATATTTATTTTGTTGCAAATTGGAAAATGTACGGAAATTTAACGTCATTAAACGCTTTAAATAAAGTAATAAATATATCTAGATCCAAGTTTTTCAAAAAAGCAAAATTTATCTATTGTCCACCTTTCACACTTCTTGATCAATTTCTCAAAAAAACAATAAACACAAAGATTGAGGTAGGTGCTCAAGATTGTCATTTTGTAAATGGCAGTGGTCCGTATACTGGCATGATAAGTGCAAATCAAATCAAAAAATTAGGAACCAAATACATAATATTAGGTCACTCAGAAAAAAGATCAGATGGGGATACAAATCAAATAATTAATAAAAAAATACTAATTTCAATTAAAGAAAAACTTAAAGTTATTTTATGTGTTGGAGAAACATTAAAAGATAAAAAAAATAAAAAAGAAATCAATGTGCTTAAAACCCAATTAAATTCTTGCTTAAAAAATTTAAAACAAAAAAAAAATATAATAATAGCGTATGAACCAGTTTGGTCTATAGGTACAGGTCGTGTTCCAACTAATGCAGATATTTATAAAAATGTAAAATTCATTAAAAATTTTATAAAGAAAAAATTTAAAAATAAAAATATAGTTGTTTTATATGGAGGTTCGGTTAATCAAAAAAACATAGGAATTTTAAAAAAAATTAATAATATTGATGGTTTTTTAATAGGTGGTGCATCACAAAATTATGATAAATTTATTGATATAGTAAAAAAAACAATTATTTAGATATAATGGAAAATATTTTATTAGTTATAAACATAATTCTAGCAGCAATTCTCGTAATATTAGTTCTTCTGCAGAAATCTGAGGGCGGTGCTCTTGGTATCGGAGTTTCCCAAGATAATTTTATGTTTGCTAGATCTGCAGGCAACTTTATGACTAAGGCAACTGCAATTGTAGCAACATTATTTATTATTTGCAGTCTTTCACTGACGATTCTTTCTAGGGGTGATGCTCCAGAAAGCAACTCAGTTCTTGATAAAATTGAGGAAAAACCAGACGATACACCTCAATTACCTGAATAAATTAATCTTTGTAATTTTTTGAGATTACGTCTATAAGATAATTCCATGGCGCGATATATATTCGTTACAGGCGGCGTGGTTTCATCTTTAGGTAAAGGTTTATCCTCTGCATCTTTAGCGTTTCTTTTAAAATCACAAGGATTTAACGTTAGGTTGAGAAAAATGGATCCTTATTTAAATATCGATCCTGGCACAATGAGTCCATTTCAACATGGAGAAGTTTTTGTAACAGATGATGGAGCCGAGACAGACTTAGATTTAGGTCATTACGAGAGATTTACAAATATTTCAGCTAGAAAATCTGATAATGTTACAACGGGAAAAATATATAGTGACATTCTTAAAAAAGAGAGAAAAGGGGAGTATTTAGGTAAGACGGTTCAGGTAATACCACATGTTACTAATCAAATAAAAGAATTCATAAAAAAAGACATAACCAAAGAGGACTTTGTTATTTGCGAAGTAGGAGGAACCGTTGGAGACATTGAAAGCTTACCATTTTTGGAGGCAATTAGACAATTTTCAAATGAAGATGGTTATAAAAAAAGTTTATTTATTCATCTAACTTTAGTGCCATTTTTAAAATCATCTGATGAAACAAAAACCAAACCAACACAACATTCTGTAAAGGAACTTCGAAGTTTAGGTATCCAGCCAGATATAATTATTTGTAGATCAGAAAAGCCTATACCTTTAGATCAAAGAAAAAAAATATCTCTTTTTTGTAATGTAAGATATAACAATGTTATAGAGACGATTGATGTAAAAACAATTTATGAAGCTCCAAAAAGCTTTTACGATGAAAAATTAGATAAACAGGTCCTCAGTTTTTTTAAACTAAAACCAAAAAGAAAAGTTAATCTCATACCTTGGAATAAAATTACAAAAACAATTTTAAAAAGTAAGAATGAAGTAAATATCGCTTTAATAGGTAAATATGTGAATTTAAAAGATGCGTATAAGTCTCTTGATGAGGCACTTATTCATGGAGGTATAAAAAATAATGTTAAAGTAAATTTATTACGTTTAGACTCTGAAAAATTGAAAAGTAGAGAAATAAATCAAAATTTAAAAAAAGTTTCTGGAATACTTATCCCCGGAGGTTTTGGTAAACGTGGAACAGATGGAAAAATTATGTCTATTAGGTTTGCTAGACAAATGAAAATCCCATTTTTGGGTATATGTTTTGGGATGCAGCTAGCCGTAATTGAATTTGCTAGAAATGTCTTAAAAATTAAAAATGCTGGTTCTAGTGAACTAGACACGAAATGTGAGCCTGTAGTTGGACTAATGGAAGAATGGGATAAAAATGGCTCAATTATAAAAGGTTCAAATATGGATCTTGGTGGAACCATGAGATTAGGATCATATAATGCAAAATTAAGACATAATTCTTTAATAAAAAAAATCTACAAAAAATCCTATATATCAGAAAGACATAGGCATCGTTATGAGGTTAATTTCAATATCAAGGAAAAATTTGAAAAAAAGGGTATGATTTTTTCAGGCTCTTCTCCAGATAATAAGTTAACAGAAATTGTTGAACTGAAATCTCATCCTTGGTTTATAGGTGTGCAATTTCATCCAGAGTTTAAATCTAGACCTTTATATCCACATCCTTTATTCTCATCTTTCATTAAAGCTGCAAAAAAAATTAAATGAACCAAAAAATAATAAAATGCTCAAATTTTGAAATAGGAAATAATAGAAAAATAGTTCTTATTTCAGGTCCTTGCCAAATGGAAAGTGAAGATCATGCTATTGAAATGGCTTATAAAATTAAAGAAATTACAAGTAAACTAAGTATAAATCTAATATATAAAACATCTTTTGATAAAGCCAATAGAACTAGTATTGGAGGTAAAAGAGGACTTGGTTTAGAAAAATCTTTAAAAGTATTCGATAAAATAAAAAACGAAGTTAAATTACCAACTTTGACAGATGTACATAGTTCTGATCAATGTTCAGTTGTATCAGATGTAATCGATGTTATCCAAATACCTGCTTTTTTATGTAGACAAACAGATTTATTAATTGCTGCAGCAAAAACTGGAAAAATAATAAATGTAAAAAAAGGTCAGTTTCTTGCACCGTGGGACATGATTAATGTTACAAAAAAAATTTTAGAAACTGGAAACGATAAAATTCTTGTTACTGAGAGAGGAGTAAGTTTTGGGTATAACACCTTAGTATCAGACATGAGATCAATTCCAATTATGGCTGAGCAAGGTTTTCCAGTCGTGTTTGACGCTACACATTCAGTTCAACAACCCGGTGGTAAAGGCAGTAGTAGTGGTGGACAAAGAGAGTTTATTGAACATTTAAGTAAAGCTGCGACTGCAGTTGGCATAGCAGCGTTATTTGTTGAGACACACAATGACCCTGATAATGCACCTTCAGATGGCCCTAACATGTTGCAAATAGATAAACTTGAAAACTTACTTAATAAAATTATTAGAATAGATAATTTAATTAAAACAGATGGGTAAAATTACAAAAATAATCGCAAGACAGATTTTCGATAGTAGAGGTAATCCTACTATTGAAGTTGAAGTTTTTTCAAATAAAATTAGTGCTAGTGCCATATGTCCCTCTGGAGCATCAACAGGTAGTTTTGAGGCATATGAGAAAAGAGATAAAAATAATAAAAAATATCTTGGTAAAAGTGTTTTTAAAGCAGTTGACTCAGTTAATAAAATTATTTCAAAAAAAATCAAAAATCAAAATATACATGATCAAATAAAAATTGATAATATTCTCATTCGACTAGATGGTACTAAACAAAAAAAAAAATTAGGTGCAAATACCATTCTAGCTGTCTCTATGGCAGTTAAAAAATTATCGGCAAAAATAAAAAATATTCCACTTTATAAGACATTTTTAATTAGTAGTAATTTTAAACTACCTTATCCATTAATGAATATTATTAATGGAGGTGCGCATGCAAATAATGGTCTTCAAATTCAAGAATTTATGATCAGACCAGATAAAGCTAAAAATTTCAGCGAAGCGATAAGAATGTGTTTTATAGTAATAAACAATTTAAGAAAAATATTAAAAAATTCAGGTCATTCAACTTCTGTGGGAGATGAAGGCGGTTTTGCACCTATGATAGAAAACAATGAAACTGCCTTAAAGTTAATAGTGAAATCTATATCTAAGTCTGGTTTTAAAAATGGAAAAGATATTTCAATATGCTTAGATGTTGCTGCAAATGAATTGATAAAACAAAATAAATATTGTGTTCACTCAAAAAGATATATTTCGGTAAAAAAAACTATAAAACAGTATCTAAGGATGATCGATAAATATAAAATTAAATCTATTGAAGATCCATTTGCAGAAAATGATTGGCAAGCATGGACAAAATTAATGAAGCAAAACAGAAAAGATGTACAAATAGTAGGAGATGATTTATATGTTACAAACCTAGAAAGATTGAAAATTGGCTTTCTAAATACATCTTCTAATGCTATCTTAATCAAATTAAATCAAATAGGTACAGTTACTGAAACATTAGAAGTAATTAAATTTGCAAGATTAATTGGGTTTAAAACTATTATTTCTCATAGATCGGGAGAGAGTGAAGATACATTTATTGCTGACATGTGTGTTGGTACGGGATCAGAACAAATTAAAACAGGTTCTCTTGCTAGATCCGAAAGAGTATCTAAATATAATCAACTTATAAGAATAGAGGAAAGTATTTTAGCAAAAAAAAATATGGCAAAATTATAATGTCAATATTAATTAAAAAAAATATATTATTATTATCTATCTCATTGGTTATTATTTATTTTGTATTTAACCTTTTAGGAGGAGAGAGAGGTCTCATATCTTGGTATAAAAAAAGTAGGATTTTAAATGATTTAGAAAATAAAAATAATCTAATAACAAGCAAAATTGAAAATCTTGAATTAAAAAATTCACTTTTAAAGGATAATATTGATATTGATTTTATAGAGACTTTAATAAGAGACAAATTTGTATTTGGAAAAAAAGGTGAGAAGATTTATATCATAAAATATAATGAAAATTAGACACCCAGAAAAAATAAAAAATCCGATTAATCCGATCAAGAGAAAGCCAGATTGGATCAAATCAAAATTAGTAAATAGTAAAGAATTTTTTACAACAAAAAGTTTGATAAATAAAAGTAATCTAGTTACAGTTTGTGAAGAAGCAAACTGTCCAAATATAACTGAATGTTGGAGTAAAAAACATGCAACATTTATGATAATGGGGGATACTTGTACAAGAGCTTGCGCTTTTTGCGATGTTATCACTGGTAAACCTCAACCACTTGATCCATTTGAGCCTTACAAAATATCTGTTGCTGTTAAAAAATTAAATCTTAATCATGTAGTTATCACATCAGTTGACAGGGATGATTTACCAGACGGGGGATCAAATCATTTTTATGAAGTAATTGTATCGACGAAACAGCGAAATCCAAAAACATCTATTGAAGTACTAACCCCAGATTTTCTTAGGAAGGGAGATGCATATAAAAAAGTGATTGAAGCAAACCCTGATGTTTTTAATCATAATATTGAGACAGTTCCTAGCCTGTATAGAAAGGTCAGACCGGGAGCTAAATATTTTTCATCTTTAGATTTGCTAAAAAAAACAAAAGAAATAAACAGTAATATTTTCACAAAGTCTGGAATAATGGTTGGTCTTGGAGAGAGCAAAGATGAAATTTTACAAGTAATGGATGATTTAATTTCAGCCAAAGTAGATTTTTTGACTATAGGCCAATATTTACAACCATCACCTAAACATTTTCCATTAGAAAAATATTATCATCCACATGAATTTAAAGAATTAGGTGAAGTTGCAAAATCGAAAGGATTTTTATTAGTATCTTCAACTCCGTTAACAAGATCTTCATATCACGCAGATGATGATTTTAGAAAATTAAAAACCCAGAGATTAAAAATTAATGCCTCAGGCCTCAGTAAAAAGATTAATTGAAGCTGATAAACAAAAATTAATTGAATTAGTTCTAGATATTGAAAAGTATAAAGATTTTATACCTTATTGTTTAGATTCTAAAGTTTATGAACGCAATGAAAAAGGTGATAAAATTTTCATAATTGCAGATTTAACTATAGGTAAGGGTATTTTCAAAGACACATACAAAAGTGACGTAAAGTACAATAAGCTAAATAATACTATATATGTAACTAATATAGATGGTCCATTAAGATATTTAGAAAATATTTGGAAATTTACCGAAAAGAATAATGCTACGGAAGTATCTTTTAATGTTGATTTTGAATTGAAAAATAAATTTTTAAATATTTTAATGACCAAATCTTTTAATTATGGATTAAATAAAATCGCTGATGCTTTCCAAAACAGAGCAGAGGAATTATTTCGCAATACTTAACACTAAATTTAATGCTTTACTAACCGATGACCTCTGTATTGCTTTTCTTTTTTTACTTTTAAATAAATATTTTTTAATTAAAATTTTTTTACCTTTTTTAACACCTACGTAAACTAATCCAACAGGTTTACTTTTTGTGCCACCCCCAGGACCAGCAACTCCCGTTATAGATACCGAAACGTGCGTTTTGCTTATTAAGCTTAGATTTTTAACCATTGATAAACAGGTTTCGTAGCTTACAGCGCCATGTTTTATAATAATACTCCTTTTAACCTTAAGAATATTAATTTTTGATTGATTTGAATAAGTAATTAATCCTAAAGTAAAAATTTTAGAGGATCCTCTAATTTCTGTAATTGAACTAGCAAGCATTCCTCCTGTACAGGATTCAGCAAAAGAAATTTTAAGTTTTTTTTTTTTTAACAATCTAATAACTTTTTCACTGAGCTCTTTCATGAAGAAAATACCATATATAATACTAGTACTGCTACGACATATAACCCTGCACAAACATCATCCATGACTACACCAAAGCCATTTTTAAAATTTTTATCATAATAATTAACTGGATAAGGTTTTATAATGTCAAAAATTCTAAATAGAACAAACATGATGAAATAAAATATTAAAACCTCATTTGGATCCTTCACTCCTTGGTGTGCAATTTCATAAAGACAAATAGGAATTGATTGTCCAATAAACTCATCTATTACAATTTCCCTAGGATCTTTTTCATCACAATTTTTAATAAAAATATTAATTGCATAAATTGACACAAAGAAAATAATAATTATACCAATTAAAATATTTTCAGGTGAAATATTTAGTATATAAAATACAAAATATAAAATAATTGTAGTTGCAAGTGATGCAAAACTACCTGGTATCCTACTAATTTTTCCAATACCAAATAAAGTTACGAAAAAAAAATTAATTCTATTCATCATACTTTGATACTGATGCAATTACCTCACACGCTATTGCTTTTTCTTTTCCTATAATACCTAATTTTTCTGTTGTTTTTCCTTTAATGTTTATTTTGTTGGTTGGTATATCACAAATCATAGAAATAGATTGAACAATTTTTTTTCTATAAGGAGATATTTTTGGTCTTTGTGCAATTACATTTATATCAATGTTATTAATAGTATATTTTTTTTTTTTTATATCACTCATAACTTTTTTTAATAAAATTGTAGATCTAATATTTTTATATTTTTTACTAGTGTCTGGGAATTTTGTGCCTATATCACCTAAATTACAAGCACCAAGAATTCCATCTGTTACTGCATGTAGAATAGGATCTCCATCTGAGTGACCCAAAGTACCTACATCTGATTTAATTTTTATACCACCTAAGTATAAATTTCTGTTTGGTACTAATCTATGAACATCAAATCCTATTCCATAATAGTTTTTAAAATTATTTTCCAAATCATTTAATTTAGTAATTTTTTTATTAAATGTATCGCCTTTTATAAAATTTACCTTAATTCCAGCATCAAGAAATAATGTAGATTCATCTGTAACTATTTTTTTATTTAATTTTGAAATATTAAATAATAGATTATAATCAAAACATTGAGGTGTTTGTGTTTCATAGACCCTTGTTCTGTCTAAATTAATAATTTTTTTGTTATTTTTGAACTTTAGAGAGTTGTTAGAGGTAAGATAAGGAACAACACATTTGTTCTTTTTTAATCCCTTATTGAGTTTGTATAATAATTTTAAAGAAAAATTTGGTCTTGCAGCATCATGTATAAATACGTTTTTTGGATTATATTTTTTTATAAATTTTAATGCTTTAAATGATGATATAGATCTTTCATTTCCACCAAATATAATTTTAACACTATTATCTTTAAATTTGTTAATATATTTTTTATGACGATGATTAATTACCAATATTATTTTATTAAATAATTTTGTTTTTTTTGCTTTTTTTATAGAATGCTCAAATAACATTAAATCTTTGTAGTTAATAAATTGTTTAGGTATTTCAGATCTGAACCTTTTGCTATTTCCAGCGGCTAAAATTATAAAACAATTATTCATGTTATTTTTTTTTAAATTTAATATAAATTAAATTTATGCAAGCATTTATAAAAAGAAACCTATTTTTAATTACAATTTTTTTTGTAACATTATTGCTAGGTTTTATTACATTTTTGACCTTTATTGAGAAAAATTTTTTCAATATAAGCGATGAAACTCTCAAGTACTTATTAATTGTTGATATAATATTATTATTAATCTTCTTTGGATTTATATTCTTAGAAACTAAAAACTCTTTAAAACAAAATATTAATGTTAGAGGATCGATAGCTAACAGAAAATACATTATTTTTTTTTCATTATTTACTTTAATTCCATCAATATTGATTTCTATCTTTTCCTTATTTTTATTTTCATTTGCTATTGAAAAATATTTTGATAATAAGATTACTACCGCAGTCAATAATTCTTACGAAATAGCAAGAAAGTATGTAAGTGAAAAACGTAATAAAATTGAGTCTGATGTTATTATAGTTGCATATGATATTAATAGAAATTTAAATTATATTAAAAATAAAAAAAATTTTCAGACATTTATTAATAATCAAAGAATAATAAGAGGATTAGATCAAATTCATATAATTGATAAAGATAAAAATATTTTGATGTCATCCTCGGAAACAGGATATACTCCAATTGAAGATGAAGCTTTAAAACTTGTTCTAAATGAAGACAGACCTTTAAAAATTATAAATGCATTTGAAAATAAATCAGCTGCAATAATAAAATTACCAAAATATGACAACAATTTTTTATATGTAGTTAAATTTCTAAATGAAGACATATCAAAATATCTAAGAGAGTCAGAAGAGGCAGTAAATTTTTATTATACCGTTGAAGATCAAAATACAGGGATAAAAATTTCTTTTGCTCTGATATATGTAATTATTGTTGCTCTTTTATTATTTCTTTCAATAACAATAGCAATAAGATTTTCCTCTAGATTCTTTATTTCCATAAATAATTTAATTAGTGCATCTAATGAAATTGGGCAGGGCAATTTAGATGTTAAAGTACCAGAGCTTAAAGCTGACGCAGAAATTGAAAGACTTAATAACAATTTTAATGAAATGATATATAAATTAAAAAATCAACAAGAAAAGCTTCTGAATTCTGAGAGACATGAGGCATGGAGTACTGTAGCCAGAAAATTAGCACATGAAATTAAAAATCCATTAACACCTATCCAACTTACAATTGATAATTTAAGATCTAAATATTTAAAAAATTTTGATGAAATTGATAAATATAAATTTAAAAATAATTTAAATATTATTTTAAATCAAATTAAACAGATTGAAAATCTAGTTAATGAATTTTCTGATTTTGCAAGAATGCCCAAACCAGTAATAAAAGAAAATGATTTAGTTAAAATATTTAATAATAATATAAAACTGTTAGAAAAATTAAATCCTAGTATTAAAATTGCACTTATTCATAAGCATGATGTTATAAATTTCGAATGCGATCTAGAACAAATCAATAGGGCAATTTTTAATTTAATTAAAAATTCTATTGAAAGCATAAATGAAAAGCGGTTGAAAAACGTTGATTTTGAAGGAATAATAAATATAGAAATAACTAAAAGAAGAGCATATATAGATGTTGTAATCGAAGATAATGGCATTGGATTTGCAAAAGAAAATAATAAAGAATTAATAAAACCGTATTATACAACTAAAAAAAATGGATCAGGATTAGGATTATCAATAGTTAACAAGATAATAACAGATCACAATGGATCATTAAATTTATCTAATTATACAAAAGGAGCTAGAGTAAAAATAACATTTTAAATGTCTACAGAAATATTAATCATTGACGATAATTCTGAAATAAGAACAATATTACAAGAAATAATTTCAGACTCAGGTTATAAAACTCGATTAGCAGCCAATTATAATCAAGCTCTATCTGAGATTGATAAAAAACTTCCTGATGTAGCAATAATAGATGTAAAATTAGATAAAAGCGATAATGACGGGATAGAGTTATTAAATCATATCAAAAATAAAAATAAAGATATACCCGTAATTATTATTTCTGGTCACGCAAATATCGAGATGGCTGTTAAATCTCTTAAATCTGGAGCATTTGAGTTTATTCAAAAACCATTTGATAAAAATAGACTTGTAAATTTTGTTAAAAGAGCAACTGAAAATATTAAGCTAAAAAATGAGAATAGAAATTTAAGATCTAAACTCTTTCATTCATTTGATTTAGTTGGTAGAAGTCAAAATATAACTTCAATAAAAGATCAAATCAATAAATTAGCATTGTCAGATAGTAGAATATTTATAACCGGACCAACAGGTTCGGGTAAAGAATTAATAGCTAGAAAAATCCATTCCAAATCAGGCAGATCTGAAAATCCTTTTATAATTCTTAATGGTGCATTACTAGATGTAATAAAATATGAAAGAGAATTGTTTGGAGAAGAACTTAAAGATGGGTCAATATCTTATGGTGCCCTTGAAAAGGCCTCTGGAGGATTTTTATTAATAGATGAGGTTACCGAAATACCCTTAGAAACACAGTCAAAAATTCTTCGAATTGTGATTGATCAAAAATTTAAGAGAATAAATGGAAATCATGATATTAAAGTAGATGTTAGAATCCTTTGTTCTACAAGCAAAGATATTAAAAAAGAGATTTCACAAGGAAACTTTAGAGAAGATCTATTTCATCGACTTAATGTCTTTAACATCAACATTGATCCTTTAAGTAAAAGAATTGAAGACATACCTCTATTGATTGACTATTTCGTTAAGGAAATTTGTAAAAATTATAATAGAAAAGAATTTAAAATTACTAATAGCAATTATCTATTGAGCTATAATTGGCCTGGAAATGTAAGAGAACTTAGAAACCTAATTGAAAGAATAGCTATATTAGAAACAGGTAATGATAATGAAAAAATATTAGAAATCATCAAAGAATCTTTAACCAAATCTAGTGAGGAAATTTTTTCTATTACTGAAAATTTATCTGTTCCTTTAAGAGAGGCTAGAGAAAATTTTGAAAAGGAATATCTTACTACACAAATTAAAAAATTTGGTGGAAATATATCAAAAACAGCGAAATTTGTTGGTATGGAGAGATCTGCGCTGCACAGAAAATTAAAATTGCTGGGAGTCAAAGATTTAAATTAAATGAATATAATCATCTGTGGCGCTGGTAGAGTAGGTTACACTATTTCAAAAATATTAACCCAACAGAATCATTCTGTTACAGTTATTGATCAATCTAGTGAAGATATACAGAAAATTAATGAAAATTTAGATATTAAAGCCATTGTAGGTAAAGCTACTTCTCCTACTATATTAGAAAAAGCAGATACAAATGATGCCGACATGATAATAGCAGTGACCAGAAATGATGAAATAAATATGCTTATATGCCAAATTGCCTCGACATTATTTAATGTTCCAAAAAAAATAGCTAGAATTAGATCTCAAGAATATCTAAATCCTAAATTCTCATCTTTATTCAGTAAAGAAAATTTACCAATTGATTTCATAATCTCACCAGAATTAGAGATCGCAAAGTCTATTCAAAGAAAATTAGAAGCACCAGGTGCATTAGATAATATTCCATTCGCAGAAAATAAAATTCGACTTTTGGAAATACTTATTGAAAAAAACTGTACTTTAATAAACACAAAATTAAATGAAATTACAAATAAATATCCAAATTTAAACGCTAATATTTTAGGAGTAATTAGAGATAAAAAATTTATTTTTTTAAAAAAAAATGATGTTTTAAAAATAAATGATAAAGCTTATGTTATTATAAACTCTTCACAATTAAGAGAAACATTAATTGCATTCGGACACGATGAAAAGATTTCAACTAAAATATTAATTATTGGTGGAGGTAATATTGGATTTAATCTAGCTAAAAATCTTGAAAATACTATTGACGATGTAAGAATTAAAATCATTGAGAAAAATAAAGATAGAGCTGAATTAATAGCAAATGAATTAAACAACACAATAGTTATTAATGGTAATGGATTAGACGAAGATATATTAGAGGAAGCGAACTTACCAGAGGTAGAAACTGTTATTGCTTTAACAAATGATGACGAAGATAATTTGATGTCTAGTGTGATGGTTGAAAAATTTTCACAAAACAAAAGAACTATGGCATTAATTAATAAACCTAATTATTCTTTACTTCAGTCTTCACTCAAAATTGATGATTTAATTGATCCCAGAATGGATACAGTTTCAACAATATTAAAACATGTGCACAAAGGTACAATTGAAACCGCATATACAATACTTGATGGTGAGTATGAAGTAATAGAGGCTGAGATAATAGAAACATCTGAACTTATTAATAAGGATTTAAAAAATGCAAACTTACCTGATGAAATTAGAATAGGTGCGATTTTGAGAAAAGATAAAATTCTTATACCAAGATCAAATTCAAAATTCGAAAAAGGTGATACAGTAGTTTTTTTAACTAAAAGTGAACAAATTCCTTTAGTTGAAAATATGTTCAGGATCAGCTCAATATAATCAAATGACTAAGTACAGTTTAGTTTTTTTAGCAAGTTTTTCTTTATTTATATCCTTTTTATCATTAATGAATATTATTTACTCATATTACTTTAATTTATATTTAAACTTAAATAGCTACTTTCCCTCATTAATAATTCCATTAATATTGGGGATTACTTTACTTTTTATTAAAACTAAAAATTTAAAATTATCAATTTATAATAAAATAATAACAATAATTATAGGTTACGCTATATTTCCAATATTAATTTCTTTTCCTTATTATTTTAGTATTTACAACATATCTTTTATAGATAGTTATTTTGAGGCAATTTCGGGCTTTACTTCAACAGGTTTCTCAATATTTGATAATATTAAACATCTAGATGAAAGCTTAATTTTATGGCGCTCAACATCACAGTGGATAGGTGGTTTATATTTTTTATTTTCAATAATAATCTTAATTGATATTTTTGATGATAATCTAAAAAAGTCTATAACAAATTTCTTTTCATTTAATTCTTCAGAAATTCTTAAACAATCCATGAAAATATTTATTATATATTTATCATTAACAATAATTATTTATTTTGTATTAAAGATTATTAATTTTAGAGATTTTGATGCCTTTAACTTCGCATTAACAATTATTTCCTCCGGAGGTTTTAAACCACTGAACGAAATTAATTATATCTTAAATAGTAATTTTAAAATTTACATATTTTCACTTTTATTATTAATATCTTTTTTTAGCATTTTTTTAATTTATAATTTGATTTTTTTAAAAAATAGATATTTAAACTTTTTTACAGAGGATTATTATTTATTATTATACTTTATAGCAGTAACTTTCATTTTATTTGTTTTTTTTAATGAAAATAATTTTCCCTTATTATTTTTGGGAATTACAACAAGTATTTCAAATATAGGTATATATTTTTCTGATTCAAAATTCGATTTAACATTTATTTTTTTAATATTTGTTATTATAGGTGGCTCTTTACTATCAACGAGTTCAGGTATTAGATTTTATAAAATTTTTACTTTATTTAAATTTACTAAAAACGAGCTATTATCATACACAAAACCAAAACAAGTTTTTCTTAGCAAAGTTTCCTTTAATGAGAGTAAGATTAATTATAGTGTAATAAACAAATATTTTTTGACTATTTTAATATTTTTTATTTCTTTAATTGTTGTTACTTCTTTATTGTCTATATCAGGCATATCTTTTACAGATTCATTTAAACTCGGTATTTTAACAATTATGAATACGGTGAATTCGAGTATTTATGACTTAGGTAATTTTGATTTTAATAACCAAAATAATTTTTTTAAGATAACATTAGTGTTATTTATGATTATCGGGAGAGTTGAATTTATTACCTTTATCATATTGTTAAAAAAATATCTTTTCAAAAATTAGAAACCTAATATAACACTATATTTAAGCGCCCTTAGCTCAGCTGGATAGAGCAACGGTTTTCTAAACCGTGGGTCGGAGGTTCGAATCCTTCAGGGCGCGCCATAAATATCAGTAAATCCTTAAAATTTTATCATTGATGAGTTATTCACTTTCTGCTTTACTTCACATATTCAAAAATAATCTTTTTGAATATTTGTTAACAAATAAACGAACAAGAAGAGGAATAATAATGTTCAAATTAATCAAACAATTTACTTCTTTTGTTGCAATGGTAGCGGTGTTGTTTGCATTTACTACTGAAACTATGGCAGCGAAAAAGTCAAAAACGTTAAAAAACACTCAGAAAAAAGGTTTTGTGAGATGTGGTGTTTCACAAGGTCTTCCTGGTTTCTCAAATGCTGATGCATCTGGTAACTGGACTGGTGTTGACGTTGATGTATGTAGAGCAGTAGCTGCTGCTGTATTAGGTGATGCAAATAAAGTTAAATTTACTCCACTTAGTGCAAAAGAAAGATTTACAGCTTTAACATCTGGAGAAATTGATGTTTTATCAAGAAATACTACTTGGACACTTTCTAGAGATGCTGACATTGGGTTAACTTTTGTTGGTGTAAATTTTTATGATGGTCAAGGTTTCATGGTAAGAAAAAACTCTGGAATTACTTCAACGAGTCAGTTTAAAGACGGTATTTCAGCATGTACTAACATTGGTACAACAACTGAGCTAAATATGAGAGACTTTTTTAATTCAAAAGGCATTTCATACGAGCCTGTAGCTTTTGAAAAAGCTGATGAAGTCGTTGCTGCTTATGATGCAGGTAGATGTGATACATATACAACTGATAAATCTGGTTTAGCTGCTCAAAGAACAAAAATGAGCAATCCAGATGAACACATTGTATTACCAGAAACAATTTCAAAAGAGCCACTTGGACCTGTTGTTAGACAAGGTGATTCTGTGTGGGAAGATATTGTAAGATGGTCTTTAAACACTATGATCGAAGCTGAAGAGTATGGTATTACATCAGCTAATGCAGATTCTATGAAAACTTCTGATAATCCGGCAATCAAAAGATTAGTTGGTGCAGAAGGTGAATTAGGTGCTGCTTTTGGTCTAGATAACGAGTGGAGTTTAAGAATTATCAAGCAAGTTGGTAACTATGGTGAAAGCTATAAGAGAAATATTGCTGACCCTGGTATTCTACCAGACAGAGGTCCAAATGAATTATGGACAAAAGGTGGAATTTTATACGTACCACCAGCAAGATAAGGCTTATTAAATAAGTTTAAAAAGGGCTAGATTTTTCTAGCCCTTTTTTTTATTGTCCGTAAAATGAAATTTAGAATTTTAGCTTACTTATTTTTTTTTGTTGGAACTGCAGATTTATTTATAAAAATTTTTTATGGAAATATATTTAGCGACTTAACAGAAGATTACTACGAAATTGCAAATCCAATACTGGTATTTACACCAGTTTTATTTTTCTCTATAGGAGGAATATTTTTAAAAGAGTCAAAAGTAAGTCTAACCCTAGAAAATTTTGGCACATCTAGAATTAAGTATTACTCGCCCCAATTTATATGTTTAACTGTTGTAGTACTAATTTTTTTATTTTTCACATTCAATGCTCAAATGAATATGGAAAATAGAGGTATAGATTTTGGTTTTGATTTTTTAACTCAAGAAGCATCGTTTGATATGCAATTTAGTCTGATAGATTATGATGGTCAAGATCCTTATTGGTGGGCTTATGTTGTGGCATTATTAAATACATTATTAGTTGCAGTTTTAGGAATTATATTCTGTACAATTATAGGTGTCATTGTTGGTATAGCTAGATTGTCTCCAAATTTTTTAATAAGAAATAGTGCTGCTTGGTACGTAGAGTTTTTTAGAAATATACCTTTATTATTACAAATATTTTTTTGGTATTATGCAGCCCTAAGAGCACTTCCTTTACCACAAGATGCAAGTCCTTTATTTGGTGTCACTTATTTAACTATTAAGGGATATTATATGCCTGCTTTTATATGGAATAATTTAAATATATTCCTTTACTCAGTTTTAGCTGCAATTATAGCTATTATTTTTATCAGATATTACGCAACTAAATTAAGAGATAATGAAGGAAAACAAATTCCAGTATTTTATATTTCTTTAATTATATTAATTATACTTCCAGCTTTAACATTTTTAGCAGGAGGAGTTTCATTAAATTTTGAAATCCCAGTTTTAAAGCAACTTTCAGCAACCTCATTTATATATGACGGTGGTGTAGCTGTTCCACCCGAGTTAATCGCACTTACGTTAGCTTTATCCTTATATACAGCAACATTTGTAGCAGAGTGTGTAAGAGCAGGAATACAAGGTATAAGTAAGGGTCAAAAAGAAGCCGCTGCATCATTAGGTTTAACTCCTAATCAAGTTTTAAAACTTGTAATAATGCCTCAAGCATTAAGAATAATAATACCACCAACTACAAACCAATATCTAAATTTAACAAAAAATTCCTCATTAGCTGCTGCTATAGCATATCCAGATCTTGTTTTAGTATTTGCGGGAACAGCTCTGATGCAAACGGGAAGAGCAATAGAAATTGTATCAATTACAATGTTAACATATTTATCCATAAGTTTAGCAATTGCTGCATTAATGAATTGGTATAATAAACTAATTGAGATTAAGGAAAAATAATGAATAAATTTACATTCCTAAGATCTGATAGAAGCAATATACAATTAGTTTTAATAACTGGTACTTTTTTAATTACAATTAGTATTTTAGATGTTTTTTTAAATTCTTTTTTTAGGTTAAATTTAATCTCTTTTCTTCCAAGTAAAGTAAGTTTTTTAACACCCTTCATTATTGGAATGATTGGTCTGAACCTAATTAGAATCGAATATTCTGGAAACAAGTTTTTAGATATATTAAACAAAAATATAAACACTTCAAATTTTAATGCGGCATTAACACTATTAATAATTTTTCTAATTTTTAAAGCTATTCCACCTTCATTAAGTTGGATGATATTAGATGCAAATATTTCTGGAGACACTAAAGAAGCATGCACAGGTACAGGCGCATGCTGGACATATATAAAAGTTTGGTTCAGAAGGTTTATGTATGGAATGTACCCAAATGAGCAACACTGGAGAATAAATACTGCATTTCTTTTGGTTATAGGCATGGGAACTTTTGGATTATTTGCAACTGAAAAAATGAAGAAATTCTTAGCACTTTACTATGTTGTTATTTATCCAATTATAGCATTTTTAATAATCTATTATTTAATTTCTGGTGGATATTTTGGTTTAGAGTGGATCGAGACAGGTGCTTGGGGTGGTTTATCTTTAACATTTATTGTTTCATTTTTTTGCTTAATCTTTTGTTTTCCTTTAGGAATGATTTTAGCATTAGGAAGAAGATCTAATCTACCTGCTGTAAGATATGTTTCGATAGGATATATAGAGTTTTGGAGAGGGGTTCCTTTAATAACTGTATTATTTATGTCTTCAGTAATGTTTCCCATGTTTTTACCAGAGGACTTTTTTATGGATAAATTAGTTAGAGTAATAATTGCAATAACTTTATTTGAGGGGGCATATTGCGCAGAAGTAATTAGAGGAGGCTTACAATCTCTTCCTAGGGGTCAATATGATGCTGCAAAATCCTTAGGTATGGGTTATTGGAAAATGCATATTTTTGTAATTTTACCACAGGCTTTAAAATTAGTTATCCCAGGAATTTGTAATACTTTTTTAGCTCTTGTAAAAGACACTCCACTAATATTTGTAGTGGGTTTAGCAGAATTAGCAGGAATGCTCGCATTGGCAAAAACTAATCCAAAATGGCTAGGTTTTGCAATGGAAGGATATATATTTGCTGCTATAATTTTTTGGATAATTTGTTATGCTATGAGCAAATATAGTTATAACCTCGAGGAAAAATATAAAACGGATAGATAAATAAATGTCAGAGGCAATTATAAAAATTCAAAATATGAACAAGTGGTTTGGAGATTTCCAAGTTCTAAAAGATATAAACCTAGAAGTTGAAAAAAATAAAAAAATTGTAGTATGTGGTCCTTCAGGTTCTGGTAAATCAACATTAATTAGATGTATAAATAGATTAGAAGAACATCAAAAAGGTAGCATTGTTGTAGATGGTACAGAATTAAGTGAAAATACAAAGAATATAGAACAAATTAGAGCAGAAGTTGGAATGGTTTTTCAGCAATTTAATCTATTTCCTCATCTATCAATTTTAGATAATTGTACATTAGCACCTATATGGGTGAGAAAAATGCCTAAAAAACAAGCTCAAGAATTAGCTATGCAAGAACTTGAGAAAGTTCAAATTTCAGATCAAGCACAAAAATTTCCTGGTCAACTTTCAGGAGGACAACAACAAAGATGCGCAATAGCAAGAGCATTGTGTATGGAGCCAAAAATAATGTTATTTGATGAACCTACCTCAGCATTAGATCCAGAAATGATTAAAGAAGTACTTGATGCAATGGTAAATTTAGCAAAAGGCGGTATGACAATGATAGTTGTAACTCATGAGATGGGTTTTGCAAAAGAAGTTGCAGATGAGGTTATATTTATGGATGAGGGTATGATAGTTGAAAAAGCTGAGACTAAAGAATTTTTTGCAAATCCAAAAAGCGATAGAACAAAGCTATTTTTAAGCCAAATTTTATAATGATTCTAATCTATATTCTTTAAAAGTTTCTTGACAAGTTTATTAAATCTCAAAAAAAATTAATTTTTTATAAATTATTTTACTTGAAATACCTTTTCTAATTATATTAACTCAATGAAAATTCATAATTAAGAGGGGTCTTAATGGAAGAAAACTTTAATAAGCATTTAGGTAATAAACTTAAGTTAAGAAGATTAGCACTAGGTCTCACACAAACTAAAGTAGCAAAAGCAATCAACGTTACATTTCAACAAATTCAAAAATATGAAAAAGGCACAAATGGAGTTAGTTCAATAAGGCTTCTTCAATTGTCAAATTATTTAAAAGTGCCAATAAATTATTTTTTTGAGGATTTTTCCGATTATTTAATAAATATTGAAAAATCCAAAGAAGGTCATATGAACGTGAATTATAATTTTTTGATAAAATTATATTCTGAACTAAATCAAGATCAAAAAATTAAATTTAGTAAAACTCTTCAGACATCAGGAAATATGATTTCTAAAGTTATTTAGTTGGCTCCTCGGGCAGGACTCGAACCTGCGACCAATTGATTAACAGTCAACTGCTCTACCAACTGAGCTACCGAGGAATATTAAATTCAAAACTTACTTTTTTTTAGTTTTAAAACAACCTTTTTTTTGGAGGCAACGCCCGGAATCGAACCGGGATACAAGGATTTGCAATCCTCTGCGTAACCATTCCGCCACGTTGCCAATAAGTTAAAATAGTTAGCTTAAATAGCTTATATAACTGTTTTAAAATTAGTCCATTATTTTTAACCTCAAAATAGAACTTTGTTTATTTATCAGTTTAATTTATAAAATAACTAGTTCATGAGCGGAAATAATTATAATCATTCTGAAGTTGAGGATAAAATATATAGTTATTGGGAAAAGAATAGACTTTTTCAACCAAAAAAAAATAAGAAGAAATTTTCAATTGTAATACCTCCTCCTAATGTGACTGGAAATTTACACATGGGACATGCTCTGAATAATTCTATTCAGGATTTATTAACGAGGTTTCATAGAATGAATAATTACGAAACTTTATGGCAACCAGGAACAGATCATGCTGGTATTGCCACACAGGCTTTAGTAGAAAAAAAATTGGAAAAAGAAGGTAATAACAAACATGATTTAGGTCGTGAAAAATTCATTAATCAAGTTTGGGAGTGGAAAAATCAATATGGTAATATAATTATTAATCAACTCAAAAAATTAGGTTGTTCGTGTGATTGGTCGAGAAACGCTTTCACAATGGATGAAAATCTATCAAAATCCGTAATTAAAGTATTTGTTGATCTTTACAAAAAAGGCCTGATTTATAAGTCTAAAAAATTAGTAAATTGGGATACAGTTCTTAAAACAGCAATATCTGATTTAGAAGTTGATCAAAGAGAAGTAAGTTCAAAATTATATTATATAAAATATCCAATCGAAAACAGTGAAAATTTTATAACTATAGCCACAACAAGACCTGAAACTATGTTGGGTGACACAGCTGTAGCGGTAAATCCTAAAGATAAAAGATACAAAAATTTGGTTTCAAAAAATGTAATTTTACCGATTGTAGAGAAAAAAATAAAAATTATAGCAGACAATTATGCTGACCCTGAACAAGGTACTGGAGCCGTTAAAATAACTCCAGCTCATGATTTTAATGATTATGATGTAGGCATAAGAAATAAATTAGAAATAATTAACATATTTACAGAGGATGGAAAAATTAATGATAATGCGCCAAACGAATATATTGGATTAGATAGGTTCGAAGCCCGAAAAAAAATAATATTAGAATTAAAAAATAAAAATTTATTCGTAAAAGACGAAGATATTAAAAATAAAGTTCCATATGGTGATAGATCAAATTCTATAATAGAACCTTATTTAACCGAGCAATGGTTTGCTGATGCAAAAAAATTATCAAACAAAGCAAAAAAAATAGTTAGGTCAAAAAAGACTACATTTTTTCCAAGTAATTGGTCTAAAACATTTTTTCAATGGATGGAAAATATTGAGCCTTGGTGTGTATCAAGACAACTTTGGTGGGGTCATCAAATACCTGCTTGGTATGGACCAGATGAAAAAATATTTGTAGCAGAAAATGAAGATGACGCAAAAAAGTTAGCAAAGAAACATTACAAAAAAGACGTGACAATTAAAAGAGATCCTGATGTTTTAGATACTTGGTTTTCATCTGGGCTTTGGCCTTTTGCAACACTTGGTTGGCCAAAGAAAAATGATTATTTAAACAAATTTTATCCTACTACAGTTTTAGTTACAGGTTTTGATATAATATTTTTTTGGGTTGCAAGAATGATGATGCTTGGAATGGAATTTCTAAATAAAGAACCGTTTAAAGATATATACGTCCACGCTTTAGTGAGAGACGAGAAAGGACAAAAAATGTCTAAATCTAAAGGCAATGTAATTGATCCTTTAGAATTAATTAATAAATATAGTGCAGATGCCTTAAGATTCACTCTTCTTTCTATGGCTTCACCTGGAAGAGATGTAAAGTTATCTGAAGACAGAGTCAAAGGATACAGAAATCTTTTAAATAAGTTATGGAACGCAAATAATTTCTTAATTCAAAATAAGTGTAATTTTTCTGAAAAAAAACCAAAAAAAATTAATTTAAATATTAATAATTGGATTTTTAATGAACTAGTAAAAGTTAAAAAAGAAGTAGAGATAAAAATAAAAGAATATAGATTTGATGAAGCATCAAGACTTATATATCAGTTTGTATGGAATTCTTATTGCGATTGGTATTTAGAGCTTTCGAAAACTGTTCTTTACTCAAATGATAAGAAAAAAATTAAAGAAACACAGGATGTTTCTGGTTTCATTTTCACTCAAATATTAATTTTAATGCATCCATTCATACCGTTTGTAACAGAGGAAATATGGTTGAAAAATAAGCTAGATAAATCAGGCAAAAACTACCTTATGTTTTCTAATTGGATTGATGAAAAACCTATAAAGAACAATGAAATAAAAAATGTTGATAATATTATTAATTTTACCTCTTCCCTTAGATCATTTAAGAACGAACTAAATATAAGTCCTGGCACATTTGTTGATGTATCATTAAGCAGTATAAAGAATAAAAAGTCCAATTTTTATGAAAAAAACGAAAATACTTTAAAAAAAATAGCTAGAGTAAATAATTTTTTCAATAAAGATTTGGATAAACCTTCAGCAACAATGGTTATCGGAGGAGATATAATCAAGGTTTATTTTGAAGAGAATATAGATCTTAAAATCATTAAAGAAAATCTTATAAAAAAACAAAATAAATATAATTCTGAAATGGAAAGCATTAATAAAAGGTTACAAAATAAAAATTTTGTAGATAGAGCTCCCAAAACTGTTGTTGAACAAGAAAAAAATAACTATAATAATTTGAAAAATGATGTTAAGAAAATTTCATTAATAATTCAAAATCTATAATGTTAAAATTTAATAAAAATAAATTACCTAGCAGACATACATCTGTAGGACCTGATAAAGCACCACAAAGATCATTTTATTATGCAATGGATCTAACAGAAAAAGATGTTGCAAAACCTTTTGTAGGAGTAGTTTCAACATGGAATGAGGCTGCACCTTGCAATATTGCTTTAATGAGACAGGCACAATCTGTTAAAAAAGGAGTTAAAAGTAATGGTGGAACCCCAAGAGAATTTTGTACAATTACTGTAACTGATGGAATTGCGATGGGCCATGAGGGTATGAAATCATCATTAATTTCAAGAGATGTAATTGCAGATTCAACTGAATTAACTGTTAGAGGTCATTGTTATGATGCATTAGTTGGTGTTGCTGGATGTGATAAATCTTTACCAGGTCTAATGATGGCGATGGTTAGGTTAAATGTACCAAGCGTTTTTATTTATGGTGGATCTATTTTGCCTGGAAGATTTAATGGTAAAGACGTAACTGTTGTTGATGTATTTGAAGGTGTAGGAAAATATTCTTCAGGTAAAATGTCAGCACACGCATTAAGAAAACTTGAATTAAAAGCCTGTCCAACTTCAGGAGCTTGTGGTGGACAATTCACAGCAAATACTATGGCATGCGTTTCAGAAGCAATTGGACTAGCATTACCTTATTCAGCAGGAACTCCAGCTCCTTATGAGCAAAGAGATAAGTATGCAATGTTTAGTGGAAAAGCTGTAATGAATTTACTTAAGAAAAATATAAGACCTAGAGATATAGTAACAAGAAAAGCTTTAGAAAACGCAGCTACAATAGTTGCAGCAACAGGTGGTTCAACAAACGCAGCATTACATTTACCAGCGATTGCAAATGAAGTAGGTATTAAATTTGATTTAATGGATGTTGCAAAAATTTTTAAAAAAACTCCTTATCTAGCTGATCTTAAACCAGGTGGAAGATATGTTGCAAAAGATATGTGGCAAGCAGGAGGAGTACCAATGTTATTAAAAACATTAATGGACGGTGGATATATACATGGAGATTGTTTAACTGTGACTGGTAAAACAATGAGAGAAAATTTAAAAAAAGTTAAATTTAATTTAAAACAAAAGGTAATGAGAAAACATAATAATCCTTTATCTCCAGATGGAGGTGTAGTTGGATTAAAAGGAAACTTAGCACCCGAAGGAGCAATTGTTAAAGTTGCTGGTCTTAAAAAATTACAATTTACAGGAAGAGCAAGATGTTTTGATACTGAGGAAGCTGCATTTAAAGCTGTTCAAAAAAAACAATACAAAGATGGAGACATCATAATTATTAGATACGAAGGACCAAGAGGCGGACCAGGTATGAGAGAGATGCTTCAAACAACTGGAGCTATTTACGGGCAAGGAAAAGGTGAAAAAGTTGCACTTATAACTGATGGAAGGTTTTCAGGTGCTACTAGGGGCTTTTGTATCGGTCATGTAGGTCCTGAGGCCTCTATTGGCGGTCCAATAGCTCTTTTACGCAATGGTGATGTAATTGATATAGATGCTAAAAAAGGAACAATTAACGTAAGATTATCAAAAAAAGAATTATCGAAAAGAAAGAAAAAATGGAAACCAAAGAAAATTAACTTTGGGAATGGAACTCTTTGGAAATATGCACAAACTGTTGGACCTGCATATTTAGGAGCACCAACACACCCAGGAGCAAAAAACGAAGTAAAAGTTTACGCTGATATTTAATGAAAATTAGACCAGTTATTTTGTGTGGTGGAGCAGGCACTCGACTGTGGGAAGATAAAAAACACCATCAACCAAAGCAGTTTATTGACTTTGGAGGATGGAACCTGATGGAAAAAACATTTGAAAGGATTAAAAATCCGATCTTCGATTATCCCATCATAAGCACTAATAACAAATATTTATCACAAGTAAGAAGATCTTTAAAAAATGCTAAAATAAAGAAATATAAAATTGTGCTTGAGCCAGCTAAAAAGAATACAGCTCCAGCAATACTTTCTTCTGCATTGATCAAAGATATTCCATTAAAACAATCTCTAATGTATTTTGCTGCAGATCATTTAATTGAAAAAACAAGTATTTTTAATAGATCAATTAAGAACAATATTAAAAATCTAGACGACAAAAATATATTTATATTTGGGATTAAACCTACCAATCCATCAAGCGAATATGGTTACTTTTTAACAAAAAAGATTAAAAATATTAATAAAGTTTCAAAGTTTATTGAAAAACCTAATATTTTAAAAGCTAAACAGGTCATAAAGAAAAAAGGTTACTGGAATTCAGGTATGTTTTTTTTAAGGAAAGACTCGATAATTAATAATTTTAAAAAATATCAACCCAAAACTTATAAGAACTGCTTACTATCAGTAAATAAATCAAAATACAAAAATAATACTTATTATTTAAACAAATCGGTATTTATTAAGTCAGTTGAAAAATCTTTTGATTATGCAATCCTTGAAAAATCAAAAAACATTAATGCTATAAAACTGGATATTCCCTGGTCTGATCTAGGAAGTTGGAAAGAAATTTCAAAAATTTTTAATAAAAATAAATCAAAATATTTCAAAAAAAAGAATGTTTTTTATAGACCATGGGGAAGTTATACCAACTTATTCAAAGGTAAAAATTTCTTAGTTAAAGAATTAAACGTAAAATCAAAAGGTATATTAAGTCTACAAAAACATCATCATCGATCTGAGCACTGGTTAATTACCCAAGGTAAACCTTTAATTACATTAAATAAGAAAAAAATATCGAAATCTGTAAATCAATCTATATATATTCCAAAGGGTGCTATTCATAGAATAGAAAATCCATTTAAAATTAACGTAAAAATTTTAGAAATTCAAAAAGGATCTATTCTAAAAGAAACTGATATTGTAAGATACCAAGACATATATGGAAGAGTAGGTTAAATCATGAATTTAATTTCGGGGTATATTTTTTTATTTCTAGCAATTATTTTAGGAATAGCTGCTAATGGCTTTTTAAAAACTACTAATGGCTTTACAAATATTTACCCAACTATTTTTTGTGTGGTCTCAATTATTTTATGTCTATTTTGCTTATCTAAAGCAATGAATATAATTCCAGTAGGTTTTACTTATGCAACATATGGAGGAATAACAATTACTGCAGTAACAATCTTTGGTATTTTAAAGTATAATCAATTGCCTAATATCTATGGAACTATTGGTATAATCTTAATAATTATAGGTGTTATTCTAGTAAATTATTTAGGAAAAGTGAGTTCTTAGATATTTTAACAAATCTGTAACAATTTAATGAGATAATTTTATATGGAACTTTAACATTTGTTTTGTTAGTCATAATAGCTGTTTTGTTATTTTTTCTTTTAAAAAAAAAAGAAATTGATATAGCTAGGCATCAAGAAATATATGGCCGTATTAAATAATTAATACGACCACAAAAATATATTTAAAACCAATTGTTTGGTATTATTACATAGTGTATTGCAAGCACTATACCTACTGAAACAGTTAAGCCGAATACCATTTTTAGGAAATCTTTTCCAATTAATGGAAAGACGTAACCTAACTTATATTCTTTGTTCATGCTAGCTATAGCAAGTTCTCTTCCACATAATAAACCAACAAAAACCCATGTTGTAGACATAGGTAAATCGTTTAGTTCTTTAAAGTAGAATAAGACACCAGCATAAATTACATTAATAATTGTTGCTGATCTTGCGTATCTTGTTCCTGTTTTTTCAAGAACGACTTTTTGAATTGGTCCACCTTGAATGTAGAAAATATAAAATAATAGAGCTGTAAAGTAACCCATTACAATTAAGAGTAATGTTAAGTCTAATTGTCTAGGAAGATATACTGCAATATTAGCCACGTCGTGAGATAACCAAACCCACCATAACCAACCTGAAGAGATCCAAACAGCATTTCTCCAGAAGCCTACCCATTTTTCGTCTACTTCATCAAATTTTTCATTAATGAATTTAGAAACACCTATCCAGGCGATGTAAGCAACCATTGCAGCTAAACCATAACCAACAACGCTTTTCATAAGCATTTTTTCAAGCACAACCGTTGAGGCAAATGCTGAAAGAACTAAAAAGGTAGTTGAAACTGGTATTCCAATTCTAGTTAATAATAATAGTATTGCAGGCGCTACTGCGTGATACCATTGAATTTCTTGATAAGGTATTCTAGTTAATCTTCCATAAGATATATCACCATCATACGAATACCATCCCCATGCTAACGCAATAATCATTACAGCTGATGCAGATCCTGCAAGTATATACCATTTAAACCACTTCTTTTTTGAGGCAATAAATGTACCTAGTGTTTGAATTGAGTCGTTAGCGATTACGCTATAACCGGCAAGGGCAAAGCCTATAACCGTGTAAATTAAAGTCATATTCATTTTTTTCTCCCTTATATTATTGTTTTCGGTTCCTATCGATTCATGACTTAAGATCTATGTAATGTGATAATAAAAAAAATACTATTAAAGAATAAATTAATATCAGAATCTAGGTAGGGATTCGTCAACTAATAAACTATTAAGTACTGATGTCTACTTTAAAATATTTTTTTATTCTAAAAAAAGTTGTATTTATTTAATTAATTTTTTAATAAAATATACAGCTATTAGAGCCCCTAAAAATTCAGCTAAAATATATGTAGGCGTATTCAAATAATTAATTCCCGTAAAAGAATCAGTAAAAGTTCTAGCTATTGAAACAGCTGGATTTGCAAAAGATGTTGATGATGTGAACCAATAACCAGCCATAATATATGTTGCAACACTAGCAGCTATTATTATTTTGCCATCTTTTTGAGTAGCAAAAATAATAAAAATTAAACCAAAAGTAGCAATTATTTCAGATAAGAAAATATGTAAGCCATCTCTATTTTTTGTCGATAACTCAAGAATATCGTGTTCAAAAAAAACATTAGCCAACATAACACCAACCAAACAACCAAGTATTTGGGCAGGAATATAAATGATCAGAAGTTTTCCATTGATTTTTTTTCTTAAAAACATTGATAAACTCACAAAAGGATTAAAATGTGCACCTGAAATATTTGCAAAAGCAGTTATTAAGACGAATAGGCCAGCACCAGTTGCGAGTGTATTAGCTGTTAATCTCAAAGCATTATCATTTGTTAGATTTTCAGCCATTATTCCAGACCCAACAATAACCATTACTAAAAAGCTACTTCCAATAAATTCACCTAGAAATATTCTGTTATTATTTTTCATTTAGAATCCAATTTTTAATTCTTTTATCAATATTATTAAAAGTATCAGTAATTATCTGAAATTTTTCATCCTCATTTATGTTATTAAGTTTTGTTACTGGGTCTTCAATATTCCAATGAATGATTTGATTTTTCTTAGGCCAAATAGGGCACAGCTCATTTTTAGCATTATTACATACAGTAATAACATGATCAATTTTTATTTCTCCATCAATAAACATACTAAAATTTTTAGACGAGTAGTCTTGAAGATTAAATCCTTTATTGTTTAAATAACGTTTTATATCTTTATTAATTTCGCCAGAAGGGTTACTACCAGCACTGTAAGCTTTAAATTTATCGTTATATTTATTATTAACTATAGATTCAGCAATGATACTTCTTGCAGAGTTTCCTGTACAAACAAACAATATATTTTCCACTATATAATAATCTTATAAATTCCTATTAAGAACAATGGTATTTGTAGTCCAAAGTTAGTTAGTATCGCTTTATCTTTGCTAATAAATCCAGCGACAGTCCATCCAACAACTCCCAATCCATGAAAATAAATATTTAAAGGATATATATTTAGGTTTGTTAATAGAATACCAATTAAAATTAGAAATGTGCTTATCCATTTAAGATACTTCTTAATAAACATACGTTTTCCTTTCAGCTTGTTTTATTTTGATTTTAGATAATAACTTATCTACACTTTTTACATAATCCAAAGAACTCAAGATTGTATTTATTATACTTCATACCTGAATTGTCCTGAAAACCAGATAGATATTTAGATAATTTAGGATTACTTATTTCAGTAACTTTTTCACAACCATCGCAGATAGAAAAGGCTGTTGCATTAGAAATTGTGCAATTAGAGTTTTTACAAGCTACAAAAGCATTTTTACTCTCAATTTTATGTACTTTACCTATTTCAACTAGTCTATCTAAAGCTCTATAGACTTGAGGTGGAGCCTTAAGACCTTTCTTTTGAACATTAAATAGAATGGAGTATGCTTTTAAGGGCTGATTTGCTTTTTCAATGAAATCTAAAACTATTTTTTGATTTTTTGATAAATTTTCTTGCTTTTGAGCCATTATTTCTTTTATCAATGAAAAGTTAGCTTTTCAATTGAGAACTCCTTTTAATTTTAATTAATGATAAAATAAACAATATTAAACCAGCAGTTATAATTGATGGACCTGAGGGTGTATTTATTTGTAACGAGCTAAATAAACCTATTAATACAGACATTAAACCTGCAATAACTGAATAAATTACCATACCTTTTGGATTTGAAGATATATTTCTGGCAATTGCAGCAGGCAAAATAAGCATTCCAGTTATTAATAATAATCCAACCATTTTAATTGAAATCGCAATAATTGCTGCAAGTAAAAGAGTAAATATAGCTTTCACTTTCTCTGGTTTCATTCCCTCTGCTTCTGCAAGCTCGTAATTAACCGTTGATGCAAAAAGCGGTTTATATATTAATTTTAAAACCAATAAAATTAATGCACCACCAAACCATACAATTATAATATCGTTTACATTCACAGCTAAAATATCTCCAAATAATAAACCCATTAAATCAAATCGAATTGTTGCTATTAATCCTATAACAACTAACCCAACTGCAAGAGAAGAGTGGGCAAGTAATCCTAATAAAGCATCAGTTGGTAAATTTGTTGTTTTCTCTAATTTTAGCAACATCAAAGCTACTAATGAGGAAATTATAAAAACAGATAATGCAATATTAATTTCCATAGTATATGCAATAGTAATTCCTAATAAAGCTGAATGAGCTAAAGTATCTCCAAAGAATGATAGCCTCCTCCACACAACAAAACAACCTAATGGTCCAGTAACTAGAGCCATACCAATACCTACAAATAATGCTCTTATAAAAAAATCATCAAACATTTTTAATTTTCCTCAACAGATCCATCTACGCCGTGTTTATGGTCGTGTTTATGCTCGTAAATAGATAATATTTTTGAAACATCTTCACCAAATAATTCTTGATATTTTTTATTATTAGCAACAGAAATAGGTGTTCCTGAACAGCAGACATGGCCATTAAGGCATACTACATGGTCGGTTTTAGACATAACAACGTGTAAATTATGAGATATCAGTAAAATTCCACACTTCAAAGTTTCAGATATTTTTTTTATTAATTCATATAGTTCAATCTCTCCTGTGAAATCTACTCCTTGTACAGGCTCATCTAAAACTAATAAATCTGGTTTTTTTGCTACAGCCCGTGCCATCAAAACTCTTTGGAATTCACCACCAGATAAACTTTTTAAATCATTATTTAAAAGGTGTTTTGCACCTGTAATTTCTAAAGCTTCATTTATTTCCTGTTCTTGTAAATCCGAAGTTAAATTCATAAAGTCAAATACTCTTATAGGCAAAGTCCAATCAATTGAGATTTTCTGAGGGACATAAGCTATTTTTTTTGTAAATTTTTCAACTTTTCCGCTAATGTTTTTATATAAACCTAAAGCCATTTTTGCAGTAGTTGTTTTTCCAGACCCATTTGGACCTATCAATGTAATTATTTTACCTTTTTCTATTTCAAGGGAAACATCTTTAACCAACCATTTATTGTTTATAAAAACCCCAGCTTTTTCCATTTTTACTAATAAATTATCTGAACTTTCCACTATTAAATCCTTGTATTTTGAAAATGTTATATTATAACACTGTTACATTATAACAAATTTATAAGGAGATATTATATGAAAAAAATTTCTAAATCATTACTATTTGGTCCAATAATGGGCATATTATTAATTTTGACACCTTTAAAAGCTGACATTAACGTTGTGACATCCATAAAACCTTTGCACTCATTAACTAGTTATATTATGGAGGGTGTCGGAGAACCAGATCTAATAATAGATGGTGTCGCTTCACCACATAATTTTCAAATAAAGCCATCTCATGCAAAAATGCTTCAAAAAGCTGACCTGGTTATTTGGGTAGGTGAGGATTTAGAAAGTTTTTTACCTTCAGCATTAAAAAGTATCCCAAAAAATGCTGTTGTTTTTGAATTGTTAGATCAAAGTGGTTTAAAAAAACTAAAATTTAGAGAAAAAAATATTTTCGAAGGACACGATGATCACGATGAACATGGTCACGATGAGCATGCTAAAAAAGAAGACGATCATGACGACCATGGACATGATGAAAAAGCTAAAAAAGAGGATGATCACGACGACCATGGACATGATGAGCATGGACATGCACATGGTGAGTATGACCCACACATTTGGCTTGATCCATCAAATGCTAAAGTAATTGTTAAAAAAATAACAAATCAACTTAGCAAAATAGATAAAGATAATAGTTCTGTATATAAAGCTAATTCAAAAAAACTTCTTAAAGATTTGGATGGTCTTATAAAAGAGGTGAAAAATGAAATTAATAAAGATGCGAGCTTTGTTGTATTTCATGATGCATATCAATATTTTGAAAAAAGATTTGGTATCAATGTTATAGGTGCTTTAACAGTTAATCCTGATGTAATGCCTGGAGCTGAGCAATTATCAGAGATAAGAGAAGTAATAGAGCATGAAAAAGCTAAATGTATTTTTTCTGAACCACAGTTTAATCCCAATATCATAAATTCAATAGCAAGTGATACAGGTGTTAAAACAGGAGTTTTAGATCCACTTGGAGCGAATATAAACAAAGGTAAGGGTATGTATTTTCAGCTCATAAAAGATATGTCTACTTCTTTAAAGGATTGCTCATAGTATAATTAATAATTAAGTTTATTTTTTTTACTATCGAAGAATACGATTTTATTTTTATTGAAAGAAAAACTTGTGTTGTTTTGAGAAAGGTCTTCTGATGTCCTTATTGTTATTTCGTTATCTTTGAATAAACCGTAAATAATTTTGTCAGAACCCAAATTCTCTATGAGATCAATATTAATATTAAACTCTATTTCATGTTTAAGATTAGGATGTATATGCTCTGGTCTAATTCCTAAATATATTTCATTGCTAAATTTATAATTTTTAAACTCATATTCTTTTCCAAAAATTCTTAAAGTAGTATTGTTTATAATATTAGATTTATCAATTTTGATAATATTCATTTTTGGCGTTCCAATAAATTCTGCAACAAATAAGTTATTAGGAAAGTTATATATCTCATCGGGAGAACCAACTTGTTCAATTCTACCTTCATTTAAAATAACCATTTTATCTGCCAAAGTCATGGCCTCTACCTGGTCATGAGTAACATAAATCATATTGGTTTTTATTTTTTTATGTAATTTAGAAATTTCAACTCTCATCTCTGATCTCAATGCTGCATCTAAATTTGATAAAGGTTCATCAAATAAAAATATTTTTGGATTTCTAGAAATTGCTCTTCCTATTGCAACCCTTTGTCTTTGACCACCAGACAATTGTCCCGGTTTTCGATCCAATAGATGTTTTATTTTTAGTATCTTTGCTGCTTGATTTACTTTCTTTTGAATATTGTTTTTGGATATTTTTTCCATTTTTAATCCAAATGACATGTTTTCATAAACATTCATATGTGGGTATAAAGCATAAGACTGAAACACCATTGCCATATCTCTTTTTGAGGGTAACAAATCATTAATAATATTTTTATTTAAAAGTATTGTGCCTTTATCTATTTTCTCTAGGCCTGAAATCATTCTTAAAAGGGTAGACTTTCCACATCCAGAAGGCCCCACTAAAACAGTAAATTCACCATCGTTTATTTCTAAATTAAATTTTTTAATAACTTTGTTTTTGCCAAATGATTTTTCTACATTTATAAATTTTATCTTCGCCATAAAAAAGAAATTTAATGTATAATTTCTATTTTATAATCATTATAAAAACCATCGTTATAAAACATAATATTTAAAGGGATAATTAAAGGGTTCTTTATTCTTTTTCTTTTTGATACATTTTTTAAAAATTAGTTAATAAGGAGACATTACCAATGAAAAAAATAATTATTTATATTTTTGCCTCACTATTTTTTGCAAGCTCTAGTATTTCAGGAATTACTTTTTGGACTACAGAAGTTCAGCCTGCGAGAATGGCTAAACAACAAGATATGGCAAAAGATTTCGAATCTAAAACAGGCATAAGTGTTGAGGTTATTCCTGTGGAAGAAAAAGACTTAGGAAAAAGAGCTACAGCCGCAGCTGCAGCTGGAGATCTTCCAGATGTAATATATCATACACTTCAGTACGTCTTACCATGGGCAGAAGCTGGTATACTTGATGTAAATGCTAATAATGATGTAGTAAAGCAATTAGGTAAAAAAACTTTTGCACCAGGACCATTAAACATGGCTAAAAAAGGTGGGAAAATTGCTGCTGTTCCAGTTGATGGTTGGACCCAAATGGTAGTGTATAGAAAAGATCTTTTCGAGAAAAATGGATTAGAACCACCAACTTCTTATAAAAATATTGAAAAGGCTATAAATGTTCTTTCAGGTTCGGACATGTTTGGATTTGTTGCAGCAACAAAAACAGATGAAAACTTTATGAGCCAAGTTTTGGAACATGTTCTTTTAGCAAATGGAGTTAATTTTGTTAAAAAGGGTGGAACTAAAAAACAAGGGAAAGCTCTAAAGAATTCATTAGAGTTTTATAAAGTTATAGCTAAGGCTAGTCCCCCAGGAGAACTTTTCTGGAAACAATCTAGGGAATTATATTTTGCAGGAAAAACACCAATGATAATTTGGTCTCCATTTATAATGGACGAGCTTGCAGGATTAAGAGACTCAGCGCCCCCAACAATAAATAGTGATCCTACTTCTTCTGAATTAGCATCTAAGACTGGTTTCATTACTAATTTTAGCGGTCCTAATAACAGAAAAGGTGCTGCTTGGGCTGATGTAAGATATATGGGTATTACTGCAGATGCGGATACAGATGAAGCTAAAAAATTTATTGAGTATTCAATGAACGAAGGTTACACAGCAACACTTGGTATTGCCCCTGAAGGAAAATTTCCTGTTAGAAGAGGAAATAAGAATGATCCTAACGCATACACAAATGCTTGGAGTAAACTGCCAGTCGGTGTTGATAGAAAGAAACCATTAACTGAGCTTTATTCAGGTGATGTTATTAATAATATTGTTGCAGGTCTAGATACAGCTAATAGATGGGGTGTTAAAGAAGGTGAACTATCAAGAGCCTCAAAAATTATCAATGCACAATTCTTAAACAGAATTACAAGAGAATTTATTGATGATCAAATTACTGTAGACGAGGCAGTTGATAAAATTAATGCAGAACTAGCTAAATTTTAAATAAATATGTTTTAAAAGCGGATAATAATATATTATCCGCTTTTGCATGGCTGACAAATTATCAAAAATAGAAAAAAGGACCGCATACGCATTAATTTTGCCAGCGATACTACTTGTATTTTCTATTATCCTTTTTCCGATTTTTGCAAATATTTGGATAAGTTTTAAGGAAGTTGAATTAAAAGATATAAGAATACCCGAACCAAGAGCCAAAAAAATTATAAAATCAATCCCAGAGGATCCAACAAAATTAATAATTGTTTATAAATTAAGAAATAGTTCATTACTTGAGAATATAACCGATGTTAAATTAAAGGATAAACTACCAGCAAACATAGAATTTATTAATATCGATCCTAGATGCAACTTTAAATCTAGAACTCTCTTCTGTTCATTTGGTGAATGGAAGGCTAAATATAGAGAAAATTTAGAGTTTATCATTTATAATGTTAATGGTAACTCAATTGATAAAAATTCTTTAAAATCAAAGAAACCAAAGTTATCTGGTAAAGCTGATAATATACTACTTACAACCAACTTTACTTTAAACAATTTTAAAAAAGTTTTTTTTAAAAATGATTTTAAAGATCTATTATTAACCACATTTTATTTTACTTTTTTTGGTACATTAGGTGCAATCATTTTTGGTGTTTTAGCTGCACAATTAGTCAACCAAAAATTCAGCGGTAGAACTTTTATGAGAAGTATTTTACTTTTTCCTTACGTGGGCCCTGTGGTAGCATTAGCTTATACATGGACTTTATTACTAGATCCAAACAGTGGAACTTTGAATGCAATTCTTATTAAATTCCAAATTTTAGATCAACCAATAAATTTATTAGGTCAAAAATATTTAACATTTCAATTTTTAGGAATTGATTTAAAGTTAAGATTGGCACTAACAACTGTAATATTCTTTGAAATATGGAGATATTTCCCATTAGCTTTCCTTTTTGTTCTTGCAAGATTACAAGCAATACCGAAAGATCTTTATGAGGCAGCTGATGTAGATGGGGCAGGTCCACTTAATAAATTTTTTAATATTACCCTTCCTCAAATTACGGCGATTATATCAATATTGTTCATGATAAGATTTATTTGGAATTTTAATAAATTTGAAGACATTTTTTTATTAACTGGTGGAGCCTCAGGAACCAGGACACTTCCAATAAATGTTTATGAGCAAGGTTTTGCAATTTCAAATATAGGAATGGGCTCAGCTGTTTCAATGGTTATAGTTTTGATCTTAATTATTTTTATGATTTCATATTTTAAATTGATAGGGAAAAAAGCAAATGAATTATAAATCAATTTTAATTTATTTAATAATTTCTACACTCTATCTTTTAACATTAAAGCTGGTTTGGATAATATTATCAGTATTACAAGGGTTAGAGTTGACAAATATCACTTTAGAGACAAATTTAATCTTAGGATTAAGTCTATCTTTATTATCTATTTTATTTGGAAATAAAATTAATCTATTAATTAAAAATTTAGGTTTATCTTTAGTATTTACTTATGTTTTTTATGTAATTAATAATGTTACCCCCCTTTGGTTTTATTTTGGAATATTTTCAATTTATTTTCTTTTTTTAAATAATATTCGTAACTATGACCTTAAATATCTTAATCAGCCTCATGTTATAGAAAAAGTAACTTTTAAATATATTACTTTATTTGGAATAGTTTTCTTTTCTTTAGTCATACTATTTCCTTTTTACATAATGTTAGTAACTAGCTTTAAAACTCAAGCTTCATTACTTATGAACCCTTTAGATTTTAGTTTAGATTTTACAAAAGATTTTAAAGAATTTTTTAAGTCATATATTGTTGTGTTTAAAACTTACAACTTTAGTAGATATATATTAACAAGCACTATAGTTTCTGTTGGTACGGTCGCAATTACACTTTTATTTGCTATACCTGCTGCATATGCTGTAGCGAGATTAAATTTTTTTGGTAAAACTTTTCTTTCAACATCAATATTAATTATATATATGTTTCCAGCTATTGTTCTTGTAATTCCGCTTTATACAATTTTTAGTCAATTAGGACTAAGAAATTCAATCAGCGGCTTATTAATAGTATATACAGCAACAACACTTCCAGTGGCTATTTATATGCTTCAAGGATACTTTAAAAGCATCCCCAAAGAAATTGAGGATGCAGCTTTGATAGATGGTCATAATTGGTTTGGTATTATATTAAAAATAATAATACCGCTAAGTCTCCCAGCAATAGCCTCGGTTGCATTATATGTTTTTATGATTGCTTGGAATGAATTTCTTTTTTCTTTGATGTTTTTAGATAATCCTAAAACATTTACCTTATCTAGAGCTATTAATTATCTCGCAGGGGATGCCGAAACTCCTAGACAATTCTTAATGGCAGGCTCAGTAATTGTAACACTGCCTATATTATTAATATTTATTTATTTTGAAAAATATCTTGTTGGTGGTTTAACTTCTGGAAGTATAAAAGGATAGAAGATTTTAAATCAATTCTAATTCAATAGGAGTGTGGTCAGATGGTTTCTCTTTGCCACGTGGATACTTATTTATCTTAATATCTTTTACATTTTTTATTAGAGAATTTGACACTAGAAAATGATCAATTCTCATACCGTTATTTTTTTGCCACGCACCTCTCATATAATCCCAAAATGTATAACCTTCTATATCTGGATAAAGATATCTATAAGCATCATTAAAGCCTAAGTTTAAAATTTCTCTAAATTTTTTTCTAATTTCTAATCTATATAGTGCATCATTTTCAAAACTTTTATAGTTGTAAACATCTTCTGCTGCAGGAATAACATTAAAATCTCCACCAATAATAATATTCTGATTTTTTTTTAAACTCAGTTTAAGTAATTTAATAAAACTATCTAACCAATTCTTTTTATATGTATATTTATCAGTATCAACAGGATTACCGTTAGGTATATAAACATTAATTAAATGGATAATTTTTTTTTTGTAATTTAGTTCAGAGGAGATAATTCTTGATTGTTTATTTTTGTCTTTAATAATGTCATTCTTAATATTATTAACTTTACCTTTTGATAAAATTGCAACCCCATTATAACTTTTCTGTCCAAAAACATAACTTTCATAACCTAGAGATTTTATTTCATCATATGGATAAGTTTTGTCTTCTGTTTTGATTTCTTGAATTAAAACAATATCAGGGGAAAATTTTTTAAGATAATCTTTTATGTTTTCTAATCTTGCTCTTACAGAATTTACATTCCACGAGCTGACGATCATTAAAGTGAGAAAGAAACTCCACAACCACATGACGATTTGGTTTGTGGATTATTAATTTTAAAGGATTCACCAATAAGCTCCTCTACATAGTCAATTTCTGAACCTTTGAGCATATCGGCTGATTGTTGATCAATAAGTATATTATTTTCAATTAAATCATCATCATTTGGTTTAAGATCATATGAAAAATCATATTGAAATCCTGAGCAGCCACCACCTTTTATTGCGATTCTAAAAAAAGAGCCTTTGTCCTTTTTAGATAGTAAAAAGTTGATTTGTTTTATTGCTTTATCAGTAAATTTAATTTCTTTAATCATTATTTAACACTGTTATTACTAATATAGTTAATTATTTGAACTTTTAAAGTATGAAAAAATACTCAAAACTTGGTCTATTTAAAAGCAAAGGACGCTTGTTTAATGAACCTAAAAATAAATTCAGATCTGATTTTCAAAGAGATAGAGATAGGATAATTCATAGCACCTCGTTTAGGCGTCTAAAACACAAAACACAAGTATTTGTTAATACAATAGGAGATCATTATAGAACTAGAATGACTCATTCCATTGAAGTTGCTCAAATAGCTAGATCTATAAGTAAATACTTAGGTTTAAATGATGATTTAGCAGAAACTTTATCTTTATCGCACGATCTTGGTCATCCTCCGTTTGGACATGCAGGCGAGGATGCTCTAAACGAATGTATGAATGGTTATGGTGGCTTTGATCACAATTTACAGACATTAAGAATTGTTATGAATTTAGAAGATAAATATATAAAATTTAGCGGACTAAACTTAACCATAGAAACATTAGATGGCCTAATAAAGCATAATGGCCCAATTGATGACAATATAAATAAATTTAACAACATAATAGGTTACAAGAAATTATTTAAAAGGATAAATTTACAAAAATATCCATCACTAGAGGCACAAATCGCAACCATATCTGACGATATAGCTTACAATAATCACGACATACAAGATGGAATAACAGCAAACATATTTACATTAAATGATTTAAGAGAAATTAAATTTTTTGATGAAATTTATAAAAAAAATAGAAAAAAATTGAAAGGCAAAACCACAAATACAGTATTATTTCAAATAATAAGAGACTCTATTAATTTAATGGTAGAAGATTTAATTAATAACAGTGTTAAAAATATTAGACTCAATAAGATTAAATCAATAAAAGATGTATATAACTCTAAAGTTAATTTAATCTCATTTTCAAATAATTTTTTAAATATTGAAAATGATACTAAAAATTTTTTACGATTTAAAATGTATAACAATAAAAAAGTTTTAATTAGAAATAATAAAGGTAAAAAAGTTTTAAATTATTTGTTCAAGAAAATATCTAAAAACCCATCTTCGTATTTTAGTATCAAAAAAAATAAATCTACTATTTTTAGACAAATATCAGATTATATTTCCGGTATGACTGATAGGTTTGCTTTAAATTTATATAATAAAATAAAATGAATATTTTTGATAAATATCTAGAAATTATTTATAAACTAATAAAAGATGAAAGTGACAAAGGTAAACTTATTTTACCACATAAACTCAATTCTATAACAGTTGAAATACCTCCTGAAAAATTTGATTGTGATTTGTCAACAAATGTAGCAATGGTATTGGGTAAAATTAACAAAAAACCACCCTTAATCCTTGCCGAACAAATCAAAAAAAGACTAAGTGAAGTTTTAGATATTAATGAAATTACAATAGTAAAACCTGGTTTTATAAACATTAAATTAAAAAATGATTATTGGGGTTTATTCACAAAAGATATTTTATCGAACTCAAAAGATTTTGGTGTAAATTTAAAAGAAAAAAAAATTAGTTATTTAATAGAGTTTGTGTCTGCCAATCCCACCGGACCTTTGCATGTTGGTCATTGTAGGGGTGCAATACTTGGTGATGTTCTTTCTAATTTATTAATCTTTAACAAACATAATGTTACAAAAGAATATTATGTTAATGATTACGGTAATCAAATTGTATTCTTTACAAAGTCTGTTTTTTTAAGAATTAGAGAAATATTATTTAAGGAACCTTTTCCGTTTGATAATCCAGATTTATATCCAGGTGACTATTTAATAGAAATATCTAATAATATCATCAACAATAATTCTAAACTTAAATTCGACAATTTTGAAACTATCTCAGAGAAACTTACTGAAATTTCAGTAAATGAATCTCTGAAAATCATTAAGAATAATTTGAATAATTTGGGTATTGAACATGATAATTTTGTAAGTGAAAAATCTATAGTCAACAATAAAGAGGTTGATAAAGTAATTAAAAAATTAAAACAGAAAAATCTCCTTTACAAAGGCACAATATCTGCACCAGAGAGAAAGCAATCTAATGATTATAAAATACGAGAGCAAACACTTTTTAAATCCACAGAATTTGGCGATGATAAAGATAGAGCTTTACAAAAGTCGGATAATACATGGACTTATTTTGCAAGCGATGCTGCTTATCATAACAACAAAGTTGAGAGAAATTTTGATAAATTAATTAATATATTGGGTTCGGACCATACCGGTTATGTAAAAAGAATTACTTCATTAGTTGAGGCACTTTCAAATAATAAAGAAAAATTAGTTTGCAAAGTGAGTCAGTTAGTTAAACTAATAAAAGACGGTAAGCCTTTTAAAATGTCAAAAAGAAAAGGTGACTATATAACAGTAGAAGATTTAATTTCAGAGGTAGGAAAAGACGCTACGAGGTTTATAATGTTAAATAGAAGTAGCGATGTTGAACTCGATTTCGATTTTGAAAAAGTAAAGGAGAAGACAAAAGATAACCCAATTTATTACGTACAGTATTGTTATGCTAGGATGTCATCAGTTTATAGGAAACTAAATAAAAATATTGATGATACAATAAATATTAATTCAAATTTAAATTTTGGTGTTGAGGAAATAAAAGTTTTAAGAAAGATATCAGAATGGCCTAAATGTGTTGAAATCTCATGTAATAAATTAGAGCCACATCGAATTACAACATACTTATATGAACTTGCTTCAGAATTCCATTACTATTGGAATCTTGGAAAAAATGATGAAAGTAAAAGATTTATTATAAATAATTCTATAAAATTAGAGAAATTAGTTTTTCTTAAAGTGGTTTCTTTAGTCATTAAATCTGGAATGAATATTTTAGGTGTTGAAACACCGGAAGAAATGTAATGTTTAAAGAGATTAAATACTTATTTTATATTATTTCAATTTTTTTTTTTATTTTCTTTTCTTTAAAATATTATTTTTCAGACGAAAATAAGAAAATTTATTTTAGGTCGATAAATGAAATTGATAACAAAATTAAAATAAATGAAAAAAATTTGTTTGTTTTAGATAGCGATACAGATAACATAATAGAATATGTCGATGGAAATTTAGATGAAAAAACTAAAAAGTATAAGTTCTGGGACTTACTTAAATAAATTACAAAAACGTAGATCATTCATATGTGGTATAAAAGGCAAATTTCTTACTAATAAAGAAATAGTCTTTTTAAGAAAATATAAACCCTGGGGCATTATCCTTTTTTCAAGGAATATAGATAATATTTATCAAGTGAGATTATTGACTAATAGGATTAAAAAATTATTTAATGATAAGAATTTTCCAATAATTATAGATGAAGAAGGTGGTCGAGTATCTAGATTTAGTAAAATTATTGATACCAAAATATTTACAGCTGAGTATTTCGGTAATTTATATAAAAAAAATAAAAAAAAATTTAATCTATATTTAGATGTTTATCTAAAGCAAATTTCATATTTATTAAAATCATCTGGTATAAATTTTAATACTTCACCGGTATTAGATATTAAATATAAAAATAAACATAAAATAATTGGTGATAGATCTTATTCATCTAATCCAAAAATAGTTTCGTATATTGGAAAAAAAGTTATATTTAAATTTCATCAACAAAAGATATGTTCAATAATTAAACATATACCAGGTCATGGACTCGCAAATGTTGATAGTCATAAAAAACTACCAATAATTAACAAAAGCATAAATTATTTACTTAAGAACGATTTTAATCCTTTTGTTAATAACAAAGCTTTTATTGCTATGACAGCTCATATTTTAATTAATAGTTATGATAAAATTAATTGTGTAACTCATTCAAAAAAAATTATTAAACTAATAAGAGAAAAAATAGGATTTAAAAACATTATTATTACTGATGATATTTCAATGAAAGCTTTAAAACACACAATTCAAATTAATACTATTAAGGCATTTGATGCAGGATGTGATATTGTTTTACATTGCAACGGAAACATAAACGAAATGGCAAAAGTTGCAAAAAATTCGCCTAAATTGAGTAGCTTTCTAATAAAAAAAACATCACAAATAAATAAATTTTTAAGTTAAAGTATACATATGGATTTAAATGATTCTTCTTATTTTGAGGTAAATCTTAACGAATTCAATGGTCCTTTAAATGTTTTACTTGATTTAGCAAAAGCTCAAAAAGTAGATCTTGAAAAAATATCAATTACTAAATTAGCTGATCAGTTTCATAATTTTATTACAGAAAAAAAAAATATAAATTTAGAAATTGCATCTGAATATTTGTTAATGGCTACCTGGCTTACTTATTTAAAATCGAAGTTACTTTTACCAGAAAGTGAAGAAGAAGAATTTAAAGTTTTAGAGGTAGCAGAAAAATTAAAACTGCAATTAAAGAAACTAGAATTAATTAGATTGCTATCTGATCAAATGCTAAAAAGAAAAAGACTTGGCAGAGATGTATTTTTAAGAGGTGGTAAGGCAAGAATAAGATCTACTTACCAAACCAAATATTCATTAACATTGTTTGAAATATTAAAAAATTATTCAACAATAATAAATACTAGAAATTTTCAAAAAATATCTATACCCAAGTTACCTGTATTTACTACTGAGGATGGAATTAGAACTTTAAAACAATTTATAGGAAAAATATCAGATTGGAAAAATTTAAATGATTTTGTTCCTAAAAATTTTAAAAATCAAAAAAAAATGATTAAAACTGGAAATGCTGGTATTTTTTCAGCATCCTTAGAATTAGCTAAAGAAGGTAGTATTTCAATTAAGCAAGATAAACTGTTTGATGAAGTATTTATAAAAGAGAAATGAAAAAAATTAAAACAGATAATGTTGTAAAATTTCCTACATCAATTTCAGATGGAGAAAAAGAAATAGAGGCTATTTTATTTGCATCGTCTGAGCCACTTGATGAGGAAAATATTGAAACGAAAATTTCAAAAAAAATAAATATAAAAAAAGCTCTTGAAAATTTAAAAAAACATTACGAAAACAGAGGAATTAACTTAATTTGCATATCTAACAAATGGTCATTCAGAACTTCAGAAAAATTATCCTATCTTATGTCGAAACAAAAAACTGTAGAAAAAAAACTATCTAAAGCTGCAATAGAAACTCTATCAATTATAGTTTACCATCAACCAGTCACAAGAGCTGAAATTGAGGAGATTAGAGGGGTTGCTTTTGGAACTAATACCTTAGAAATTTTAATGGAATTAAATTGGGTAAAACCTACAGGTAGAAAAGACGTGCCAGGTAAACCAATACAATATGGTACTACTGATGAGTTTCTTAATCACTTTAGTCTACAAAAGCTTTCGGATCTTCCGACTGTAGATGAATTAGGCTCTGCTGGTTTAATTGACACAGCTAGTGTTAAATCAGATATTTTCGGTACTGGTAAATTTTATAAAGAGAAACAAGATAATAAAAATGAGGATATCTATTCAGATATAGACGATATGCTAAATAGCACTCTCAAAAACGAATAACCTAATTAAAAAAGTGTCTTTTAAAACTTTTATATTAAGATATAAATAACCTATGAGTATAGGATTTTGGCAGATAGCAATTGTAGCAGTGCTTATAGTTTTACTGTTTGGTAGGGGTAAAATATCGAGCTTGATGGGCGATGTAGCAAAAGGTATTAAAAGTTTTAAAAAAGGTATGGCATCAGACCCCGTTGAAGACAATACACCAAAAAATATTTCTGAAAACCAAGAAACAAAAAACCAAGACAATAATAATAAAGATTAATTCAAATGCCCCAGATCGGATGGCTTGAAATTTTAATAATAATTTCAATAGCTATAATTGTTGTTGGCCCAAAAGATTTTCCAGTTGTAATTAAAAAAGTTGGATCATGGATAGGCTCATTCAAAAGATATATTGGAGATATACAAAATCAAGTTACTAATATTGCGGATACTGATGAAAATAAAGAAACAAAAACAGATGATACGGTAATGACTAAAAAGGATGATAAAAATGTCTAAAGACACCAATGAAGGTGGTTTTATAAGTCACCTAGCAGAACTGAGAAAAAGATTAATTAATACACTAATTTTTCTATTTGGTTTATTTATTATTTGTTATTTATTCTCTGATTATATTTATGGATTTTTAGTTGAACCATATGCTGCTGCAGTTAAAGACGACACTGTTGATAGACGATTAATCTTTACTGCATTGCAAGAAACTTTTTTGACATATTTAAAAGTTTCATTTTTTACAGCATTTTTTTTTACCAGTCCTTTTATATTAATACAAATTTGGAAATTTGTTGCCCCTGGTTTATACGAACATGAGAAATCAGCAATTATTCCTTATTTTATAGTTACACCTGTTCTTTTTTTAATTGGTGGTATGCTGGTATATTATCTGATTATGCCATTAGCTATTAAATTTTTTCTATCATTTGAAAGCCTCGGTACTGCTACTAACTTGCCAATACAACTAGAGGCTAAGGTGAATGAATATTTATCTTTAGTAATGAAATTAATTTTTGCATTTGGGCTTAGCTTTCAACTACCTGTGGTATTAAGTTTGTTAGCTCGAATTGGTATCATTGACTCTATTTTTTTAAAAGAAAGAAGAAAATATGTAGTAGTAATGATTTTTGCTGCAGCTGCAATTTTGACTCCACCAGATCCGATAACCCAAATTGGTTTAGCTATACCTTTGTTACTGTTATATGAATTATCTATTATTTCTGTAAAAATAATTGAAAATAAAAATAAAGAAAAAAATGCACAATATTAAAAATATAAGAGCAAACTTTGATAATTTTAAAAATAAGTTAAAAAATAGAAATATAAATATTGATTTAAATAATATTATTATTCTTGATAAAAAAAATAGAGAGTTAATTCAAAACAAAGAAACATTAGAAAAAGAAAAAAAAGATATATCAAAAAAACAAGATAAAAGTTTATTTGAGAAATCAAAAGTAATTTCTAATAAAATTAATTTATTATCTGAAGAACAAAAAAAAATTAAAAGCGATTTAGATTCATTACTATCATCACTTCCAAATATACCTTTAGATGATGTTCCAATAGGCTCTGACGAAAAAGATAATATAGAAATTGAAAAGAAGGGAGTTATAAAAAATTTTAATTTTAAACCTAAATCTCACTATGAATTGGGTGAAAATTTAAAAATGCTTGATTTTGATTTAGCTTCTAAAACAACTGGATCAAGATTTACCTTTGTAAATGGGGAACTTGCTAGATTAGAGAGAGCTATTTCTAATTTTATGCTTGATCTGCACATTAATATAAATGGATACAAGGAAATATCTCCTCCATTAATCGCCAATTATAGTTCAATGTTTGGTACAGGCCAATTACCAAAATTTGAAAATGATCAATTTGAGCTTAAGCTAGATGATAAAAGTGAAAGAAAGTTTTTAATACCTACTGCAGAAGTTATTTTAACTAATATTGTTAAAAACCAAATTTTAGATAAAAAAAATTTACCAATGAGATTTGTAGCCTCAACTCCTTGCTTTAGAAAAGAAGCGGGTAGTTACGGTAAAGACACCAAGGGCATGATTAGACAACACCAGTTTCATAAGGTTGAATTAGTAAGTATAGTTAAAATAGAGGAATGCTTAAGTGAATTAGAACGAATGACTAATTGTGCAACTATGGTTTTAGATCAACTGAATTTGCCGTATAGAAAAATAATTTTATCTACTGGAGACATGGGTTTTAGTGCTGAGAAAACTTACGATTTAGAAGTATGGCTTCCATCTGAAAATACCTATAGAGAAATCTCAAGCTGTTCTTCTTGTGGATCTTTTCAGTCAACAAGGATGATGACAAGATATAAGAACGACATGAATGAAACCATATATCCCGGTACATTAAATGGTAGTGGATTAGCTATAGGAAGAACTTTAATTGCTATAATGGAAAATTACCAAAATGAAGATGGCTCAATTAATATACCCGATGTATTAAAACCTTATATGAATAATCTTGAGAAAATAGACATCAATTAAGAGTTGTTTTAATAATTTATTTAGTATAAAAAACCAAATTTGAGGTTTTATGGATCCAGCTATAGGTCAATTTATTCCGCTAATATTAATATTTGTAATTTTTTATTTCTTTTTAATTCGTCCACAACAAAGGAAAGCAAAAGATCATAAAAAAATGGTAGAAGATCTAAAAAGAGGTGACAAAATTATTACAAGAGGGGGCATAATTGGTACAGTAGAAAGAATTATCGATAATGAAAAAATTGAAGTTGAAATATCCGATAATGTAAAGGTTGAAATCTTAAGATCTGACGCTGGAGTGCTCTCTTTAGTTAGTAATAAAACTGAGGTAAAAAAATAACATTTATTAAATGTTATATTTTTCTAAATTAAGAATTATTTCAATCTTATTATTTACAATTACTTTATCTTTTTTTACAGTTTTAAACTTTATTAAATTAGAAAATTCCTTTTTACAAAAAAAAATCAATTTAGGTCTAGATCTACAGGGTGGATCTTATTTACTTTTAGAGATTGATAATGAACCAGTTATAAAGCAAAAACTACAAAGTAAACTATTAGATATTAGAAAATTATCAAAGACAGAAAATCTTCAAATTAAAAACCTAAAATTAAATAATAATGTAATTTATTTTGAAACTACAAGCTTATTACGTGATAAAGTAGAGAAATTATTTGAAAAAGACGATAGCGATATTAATCCTTATTATCAAAATTTTAAATCTCATGAATTGAATTTATCTATTGAAGAAAATTTATTTATTCTTTCGTTTTCTGATTATGGACTAGTACTTCTTAAAAACTCAACATTAGACCAGGCAATAGAAATTGTTCGTAGAAGGGTTGATGAGTTAGGAACTAATGAACCTAACATAGTAAAAAGAGGAAATGACAGAATATTAGTAGAGTTACCTGGTTTAGATGATCCTGCTAGAATAAAAAATCTATTGGGAAAAACTGCTAATCTTACTTTTCAATTTGTATCAAAAAGTTCAGAGGAGTCATTTGGAACTCAAACTTTAAAGTATGATGAAGATGATGAATTAGAGGAAATTGTAAGCAAAAGAGTAATACTAAGTGGGGAAAATCTACTGGATGCAAAACCTAGTATGAACAACGAAACTAATGAAACTGTCGTAGTATTTAATTTAGATAGAGTAGGTGCTAAGAAATTTGCAAAGGCTACATCCAAAGGTGTTGGTAGGCAATTAGCCATTGTTTTAGACAATAAAATTATAAGTGCTCCTACTATAAGTGAAGCGATTGTAGCGGGATCTGGTCAAATATCTGGAGATTTTACATTTCAATCCGCTACTGATTTAGCTTTATTATTAAGATCTGGAGCGTTGCCTGCTCCACTTAATATTATTGAAGAAAGAACAGTTGGCCCAGACCTAGGAAAAGACTCTATTAAAGCGGGAATAATATCTTTGATTATTGGATTTATATTAGTTATTTTGTTTATGATATATAAGTACAGAATTTTTGGTTTAATCGCAAACATAGCTTTAATAATTAATTTAATTTTATTAGTTGGTATATTAACAATTTTAGAAGCGACATTAACATTACCAGGCATTGCTGGAATTATATTAACGGTAGGAATGGCTGTCGATGCTAATGTTTTAATTTTCGAAAGAATAAAAGAAGAAACACTACGTGAAAAAAACAAAATCATTGCATTTGACTCTGGTTATACAAAATCTAGAACCACTATATTAGATGCCAATATAACAACTCTGATTGCTACAATTATCTTATTTTTTATGGGTTCTGGTCCTATCAAAGGTTTTTCAATTACATTGGGTATAGGGATCCTAACAACTTTGTTTACTGTGTACTTTATAGCTAGATTGTTAACCTCGGTTATAGTTTTAAGAAATAAAGAGAAAGAAAAAATTATTTAATGACAGATTTTAAATTTAATAAATTTTATAAGACTGGAAATATTTTATCCATAATATTAGTTTTCATTTCTGTAATTTTTCTATCGTTTAAGGGTTTAAATTATGGTGTAGACTTTAAAGGTGGAACTCTAATAGAATTAAGAATAACAGATAAAAATTATAATATAACAAATGTAAGAGATGTATTTAATAGTTTAAATTTAAAAGGTGTATCAGTAAAAAAGTTCGGTAATGAAACAGATTACATTATAAAATTTCAAACTGAGGATTTAAATAATCCAAATTTTATAAATAATATCAAATCCAATATTGAGAAAAAAAATGGAAATATTTTTGAATATAGAAGGGTTGAAAATGTTGGTCCTAAAGTTAGTAAAGAACTTCTAAAATCTGGAATAATTGCCATCTCTTTATCACTTCTTGCGATGTTAATTTATATATGGATTAGGTTTGAGTGGCAGTTTAGTTTGGGTGCTATATTAGCATTATTTCATGATGTGATTTTAACACTAGGTATTTTCTCAATTTTTTCATTAGAAATTAACCTGTCAATCGTAGCAGCCGTTCTTACTATTGTTGGATATTCTATGAACGATACTGTAGTCATATATGATAGAGTTAGGGACAACTTAAAAAAATATTCGGATATAAAAATTTATGAACTATCAAATATTTCAATAAATGAAACTTTATCAAGAACAATTATTACATCTGTGACAACCTTATTGGCATTATTTTCAATTTTCTTTTTTGGTGGAGCTATATTAAAAGGATTTTCTTTGGCAATGATACTTGGAGTTATATTTGGAACATATTCATCTATTTATATTGCCTGTCCTTTATTGGTAAATCTTAAAGTTACACAAAAAACGATCTTAAAAGAGGATAAATAGTTTAAGCAATTTTTTTAACTTTGCCATTAAGCAAAGGTTTTAAATATTGACCAGTGTAGCTATCCTTAACATTAGCGACATCTTCAGGTTTGCCTTCTGCTATGATATTGCCACCCTTTACACCACCATCTGGACCCATATCTACTATATAATCTGCAGTTTTTATTACATCTAGATTATGCTCTATTACCACCACCGTATTACCTGTGGCAACAAATGTATGAAGAATCTCTAATAGTTTCTTAATATCGTGCTGGTGCAGCCCAGTCGTGGGCTCATCTAAAATATACATTGTCCTACCAGTTGACCTTTTGGATAATTCTTTGGCAAGCTTAATTCTTTGAGCTTCACCCCCAGATAGAGTGGTCGCCTGTTGTCCAATTTTTATATAGCCCAAACCTACTTTTTTAAGTGTTAACAACTTACTTCTAATGTTTGAAATATTCTCAAAAAAATCGCAACCTTCCTCTACTGTCATGTTTAAAACATCCGCTATACTTTTATCTTTAAATTTTATTTCTAAAGTTTCTCTATTATATCTGCTTCCTTTACATTCATCACAAGTTATATAAACATCTGGTAAAAAATGCATTTCATAGGTTATTACACCATCACCTTCGCAGGCTTCACATCTCCCACCTTTAACATTAAATGAAAATCTTCCTGGTTTGTAACCACGGCTTTTAGATTCTGGTAAATTTGTAAACCAATCTCTTATTGGACCAAATGCTCCTGTATATGTTGCAGGATTTGATCTAGGTGTTCTACCAATCGGTGATTGGTCTATATCAATAATTTTATCTATTAATTCCATGCCTTTTAAACCCCTAAAGGGCTTAGGTATTTTTCTAGATTTATTATTATTTAAACTTAAATTTAAAGCATTATATAATGTTTGTAGAACTAGTGTTGATTTACCACTACCAGAAACACCAGTAACGCATGTAAATGTTCCAAATGGAATTTTTAAATTAACATTATTCAAGTTATTGCCACTAGCACTCAAGATTTGTAAAAATCTTCCATTTTTTGCTAATCTTCTTTTTTTTGGGATTGGAATATAAAATTTATTTGATAAATATTTTCCAGTTATGCTGTCTGCATTTAAAAGTTCTTCGTATGATCCTTCAGCAACAACCTTTCCACCATTATGACCTGCCTCAGGACCAAGGTCTATAATGTGATCTGCATTTTCCATAGTTTCAGTATCGTGTTCAACAACTACAACTGTATTTCCAAGATCACGTAATCTTTTTAAGGCATTTATCAATTTAACATTATCCTTTTGATGTAAACCTATAGACGGTTCGTCAAGAACATACAAAACACCAGTCAAACCTGATCCTATTTGTGACGCTAACCTAATTCTTTGTGACTCTCCACCTGATAAAGTCCCTGACTCTCTTGATAAGGTTAAATAATCTAATCCAACGTTTAATAAAAAATCGAGTCTTTCATTTATTTCCTTTAAAATATGTTCAGCAATTTTTAATTGTCTTTGATCAAGTTTAAGTTGTAAAGAGTTGAACCATTTTTTTGCTTCATAAATAGATTTCTCTGTAACTTGACTTATATTTAGATTATCAATTTTTACACACAACGCCTCTTCTTTTAATCTTTGACCATTACATTTGTCACAATTTGTATCAGATTGATATTGTGAAATTTCATCTCTTTTCCATTCGCTATCAGTTTCAAGATACCTTCTCTCAAGATTGTTAATTACACCTTCAAAAGTTTTTTTATGTGAATACTTTTCATAACCATCGTCATAGGAAAATTTTATTTCATCATCATCAGATCCAAATAGTATTATATCTCTTATTTTTTTAGATAATTTGTTCCATTTTTCATCTAAGGAAAAGTTATAATGTTTTGCAAGGGATGCTAATGTTTGCGCATAATATAAAGTAGTTGTTTTTGCCCACGGTTCAATTGCACCATCTGCAATAGATTTTTTCTCATTAGGCACTACAAGTTTTGGATCAACGTTTAGTTTTATACCTATTCCATCACATTCCTCGCAAGCACCATACGGACTATTGAAAGAAAAAAGTCTTGGTTCAATTTCTTCGATTGTAAAACCACTTTCTGGACAAGCAAATTTAGTTGAAAATATTAATTTTTCGATCTTTCTAAATTTTTTTGGTAATGTTTCATTTTCATACTCAACAAAAAGCAGACCATTAGCTAAATTAACAGAGGTTTCAATACTTTCAGCTAATCTGTTTCCCATTGAAGAGTTCAAAACTATTCTGTCTACTAAAATAGATATGTCGTGTTTTAATTTTTTATTAAGTTCAGGAACTTTTTCGATATCATATAGAATATTATCTATTTTTATTTTTCTAAAACCCCTTTTTTTAAAACCTAAAATGTCCTTTTTATATTCTCCCTTTCTACCTCTTACTACTGGTGCATATAAGTAAATAGTAGATTTTTTTGGAAGCATTTTAACTTTATCAACTATTTGAGATATAGTCTGTGATACTATAGGTTTTCCTGTAAAAGGAGAAAAAGGTATCCCTGCTCTTGCATACAAAACTCTCATATAATCATAAACCTCAGTAACCGTAGCAACTGTTGATCTTGGATTTTTAGGTGCGTTTTTTTGTTCAATTGAAATTGCTGGACTCAAACCCTCTATCATATCGACATTAGGCTTTTTCATTTTATCCAAAAACTGTCTTGCATATGCCGATAAACTTTCTACATATCTTCTTTGTCCCTCAGCATAAATAGTGTCAAATGCTAGAGATGATTTTCCTGATCCAGAGATTCCTGTAATTACTACAAATTTATCTTTTGGGACCTCAACAGAGACATTCTTAAGATTGTGTTCTTTTGCCCCCTTAATAACTATCTTTTTTTGCATAATTTGTTGTTGCTTTAAAATAATAAAATCAATATTCAAGTAAAATTGTGTTATATTAAAAAAATATCAATAATACATTTTAAAATATTATGGCAGGAAGTCTAAATAAAGTTTTATTAATCGGGCGATTAGGCGCAGATCCTGAGATAAAACAGATGGTAAATGGTAAAAGTGTAGCAAGGTTAAGTCTAGCAACTAGCCAATCCTGGAAGGATAAAAGCTCCGGCGAAAAAAAAGAAAAAACCGAGTGGCATAGAGTGGTTGTATTTAATGAGGGTTTAGTCAATGTTGTACAACAATATTTAAAAAAAGGTGCACAAGTTTATATCGAAGGTCAAATTTCAACCAGGAAATGGAAAGACGAGCAAAGTGGTCAGGATAAATATTCTACTGAAATAATTATTCAAGGTTATAACTCGTCATTGACTATGCTTGGTGGATCTAACAATTTGCAATCCCAGTATAGTCAAAATTCATCCCCAATTGAAGATACATCGCAAATTCCTTCAGAGTTAGATGATGATATTCCTTTTTAATAAATGCAAGATTCAGAAATTTTAAAAAACAAAAATACTAAACAAATTACAATGTATGATGAAATGAGTTCATCATATCTGTCTTACGCTATGAGCGTGATTGTTAGTAGAGCTCTTCCAGATGTAAGAGATGGTTTAAAACCTGTACATAGAAGGATCTTATATGCCATGTACAAAGGTGGTTTTGATTGGTCTAAACAATTTAGAAAATCTGCAAGAGTTGTTGGAGATGTTATAGGTAAATATCATCCTCATGGTGATCAAGCTGTTTATGATGCACTTGTAAGAATGGTTCAAGATTTTTCAATGAGTTTACCATTAATTGACGGTCAGGGTAATTTTGGATCTGTAGATGGTGATCCGGCTGCAGCAATGAGATATACCGAGACTAAATTAGCCAAAGTTTCTCAACATTTAATTGATGATATTGAAAAGCAAGTGGTTCATTTTAAAAGTAACTATGATGAAACTGAAAAAGAGCCAGAAGTTCTACCATCTCAATTTCCAAATATATTGGTAAATGGTGCAGGAGGTATTGCAGTAGGTATGGCAACAAGTATACCGCCTCATAATCTTAAGGAAGTAATTAATGGCACTTTGGCTTTTATCGAAAATAAAAAAGTAGATAAAAAAACTACTCTAAAACAATTAATGCAGCATATTAAAGGACCAGATTTTCCAACAAAGGGTATAATTATTGGACAGCAAGCTATTAAAGAAGGCTATGACAAAGGCAAGGCATCTTCTTCATTTAAAATAAGAGGAAATATCGATATAGAACAAGTGAAAGCTGGTAGAGAAAGATTAGTAATATCTTCTATACCCTACCAAGTAAATAAATCAATTTTAACAGAAAAGATTGCACAATTAGTAAGAGAAAAAAAAATTGAGGGAATAAAAGATATTAGAGATGAATCTAATAGCGAAGGAATCCGACTAGTCATAGATTTACGAAATGGTGTAGAACCAGAAACAATAAAAAGACTTTTATACAAAAATACTTCAATTGAAAGCTCTTTTGGATTTAATATGTTGGCAATAGTTGCTGGTAAACCTGAGCAATGTGGTTTAGTAAAATTCTTAGATCATTTTTTAAATTTTAGGGAAGACGTTGTATTAAAAAAAACAAAATTTGAATTAGAAAAGGCTGAAAACAGATCACATATTTTGATTGGTCTATCTGTTTCAGTTGAGAACATAGATAAAATAATTAAAATTATAAGATCTTCAAAAAATCCTGACGAAGCAAAAACATCCTTGTTAAAAATAAATTTTAATATTAATAAATCTCGAAATTTAATAAAGCTTGTTGATGCTAAGAATAATAAACCAAAATATACATTTTCTGAAAAACAAGTTGAATCTATTTTAGAATTAAAACTACAAAAATTAACTGCTCTTGGAATAAATGAGATTGAGGTGGAATTAAAAAAATTAGCTGCTCTTATTTCTCATTATAAAAAAATTATAAATTCAAAGAAAGAATTATTAAATGTTATCAAAGATGAATTAGTAAATATTAGAGATAAATATGGAACTGATAGAAGAACGATTATTGATACAAGAGATATTAATTCAGTACTAAATTATAATATTGAAGAAACTATACAAAAAGAGGCAGTGCTTATAACTGTAACTTTAAAAGGATATATAAAAAGAGGCTCACTTAGCAATGTAAAACAGCAAAAAAGAGGTGGAAAAGGTAAAACTGGAATTAAAACCAGGGAAGAAGACTCGGTCATTCAAACCCTATCTGTAGATACCCATACATCTGTATTATTTTTCTCAAATGAAGGATTTGTTTATAAAATAAAGGCCTGGAAAATACCAGAGGGCTCCGCAATTTCTCGAGGTAAATCTCTTTTTAATATTCTGCCGTTGAGAAATCATCAATCTATTAGTTCAATTATGCCTTTACCTAATGATATTACTGATACTAAAGGTATGCATATCATATTTGCGACTAGTAAGGGTAAAATTAGAAAAAATAGCCTTGATGATTTTTCTTTAATTAATGCATCTGGAAAAATAGCTATGAAATTAGATACAGATGATAAAATTGTTGGAGTTAAAATTTGCAATGATGATCAAGATATCGTTTTAAATACCAAACTTGGAAAATGTATAAGATTTGAATCTAAAAAACTCAGAATTTTTAAGGGCAGATCCTCAAAAGGTATAAGGGGTATTAATTTATCAAATAATGACAGCGTAGTTTCATTATCAATAGTTGATAAATTAAAAAAATCTAATGGTAACAATAATACAAATAACACCAATGGCCAAAACTATATGCTATCAATCACGGAAAATGGATACGGTAAAAGAACGTCTCAAAAAGACTTTAGATTAACAAATCGAGGTGGAAAAGGGATTATAGGGATTGTTAATTCAAAAAGAAATGGAAATACTACATCTTCATTTCCTGTGTTTGAAGGTGACGAAATTGTTATATCAACTAACAAGGGCCGAATAATTCGTACATCAGTAAAAGAAATAAGAATTGCTGGGAGAAACACGCAAGGGGTAAGAATAATTAAATTATCCGGGGATGAAAAAGTTGTCTCTGCTTTTAAAATAGATGATAATCTACTTTAATGAAAAAAACAGCAATTTATCCTGGAACTTTTGATCCCATTACATTTGGTCATATAGATGTAATTAAAAAATCTTTAAAAATTGTAGATAAACTAATTGTTGCTGTCTCTAATGGTAGCTCTAAGAAATATCTATTTAATTCAAATGAACGAGTTCAAATAATTAAAAAAGCATTATTTAAAGATCTAAAAAACGACCAAAAACGAATTAAAGTTATTACATTTAATAACCTAACAACCTCTTTGTGTAAAAAATACAATTCTACTTTAATATTAAGAGGATTAAGAGCAGTTTCAGACTTTGAATATGAGTTTCAATTAGCGGGTATGAATAGAAAACTTAATCAAAAAATTGAAACTATATTTTTAATGTCTGATGTTGAAAATCAAATTATTTCTTCAAGATTCGTTAAAGAAATAGCAGAATTAAAAGGAGATTTAAAAAAATTTACAACTATAAATACAATCAAAGCATTAAAGAATAAATATGATGAAAATAAATAAAATTATATTAATATTTTTTTTAATATTACAAACAAACTCAATAGCAAAGGAGAATATTATGATATTAAAACTTAAAGATGGTGAAGTTAAGATAGAGCTATTTAAAGACAATGCCCCAAACCATGTAGAGAGAATTAAAAAATTAGCGAATGATGGTAATTATGATGGTGTTGTTTTTCATAGAGTTATAGATGGATTTATGGCACAAACCGGTGACGTAAAATTTGGAAACTCTAATAATAATGATTTTGATTTAAATAGAGCAGGCATGGGTGGCTCTAATTTACCTGATTTAAAATCTGAATTTAATAATTTGCCACACGATAGAGGAACATTGTCTATGGCTAGATCTTCCGATCCAAATAGTGCAAATAGCCAATTTTTTATTTGTTTTGAACCCGCACCATTTCTAGATAGACAATATACTGTTTTTGGTAAAGTTATCAGTGGTATGGAATATGTAGATAAAATTAAAAGAGGCGACTCAAATAATAATGGTTCAGTAAAAGATCCAGACAAAATAATTAGCTTTAGATCTGAATAATATTTTTAAATGGCATTAAAAAAATTTACTTTTAATGTTGTAAAAAATGACGGTTACGCAAGATTAGGAAAAATTACTACTCATAGAGGCCCAATAGACACTCCTGCATTTATGCCTGTCGGCACACAAGGCACTGTTAAAGGAACATTCATAAAAGATATTGAGAAGACAGGGAGCCAAATTATTTTATCAAACACTTATCATTTAATGATTAGACCAGGTGTCAAAAGAGTCAAAAAATTTGGTGGCCTTCACAAATATATTAATTGTAGGCTTCCAATTTTGACTGACTCTGGAGGATATCAGATTATGTCACTTTCTAGATTAAATAAAATAGACAGAAAAAAGGGCGCAATTTTTAATTCTCACATAGACGGTTCAAAATTTATATTAAGTCCTGAGGAAAGCATTAATATCCAAAAAAAACTAAATTCAGATATAGTAATGGTTCTTGATGAATGTCCTAAAAAAAATTTAAATTATAAATTTATCCAGAAATCAGTTGAACTATCTTCACACTGGGCTGCAAGATCAAAAAAAGCATTTGGCATAAATAAACATAAGGCTTTATTTGGAATAGTTCAAGGTGGTCTTTTCAAAGATTTAAGATTGAAATCATTAAATGATTTAAAAAAAATTGGTTTTGATGGATATGCTATAGGTGGTCTTGCTGTTGGCGATACCCAATATGAAATGTTTAGTGTACTTGATGATTTAAAAAAATATATGCCCAAAGATAAACCAAGGTATTTAATGGGAGTAGGAACCCCATCAGATATTTTAGGTGCAGTTAAAAGAGGTATTGATATGTTCGATTGTGTATTACCAACAAGATCAGGTAGAACTGGTTTAGCTTTTACTTGGAACGGACGTGTACATATACGGAATGCAAAATATAAAAATGATAAAAAACCTCTTGATAGTTCTGTTAAAAAATTTGATTTAAATAAATATTCCAAAGACTACTTAAATCATTTATTTAATACAAATGAGATGCTCGGATCAATGATTCTTACATTAAATAACATTAATTTTTATCAAGAACTTATGTTTGAGATAAGAAAGAATATCAAAAAGGGTACTTTTACTAAATTTTATAATAAATATTCGAGAAAGTTGTAAAATTTACACGTTGATAATATAAAAAAAATCACTATAAAACATTCTGTTGTGGGCCCTTAGCTCAGTTGGTAGAGCAATTCCCTTTTAAGGAATGGGTCGATGGTTCGAGTCCATCAGGGCTCACCAAATTAAATGTTTGGTGGATAATTAATAATAACCTCATTCATCCAGTCATTAATTTGGTTAATTCTGTTACTTGATGAAGGATGTGTACTCATAAACTCTGCTGGTTCCTTTCCTTTATTTGCTTCTTTCATTCTTTCCCATATTTTAACTGTTTCTCTAATGTCATATCCTGATAAAGAGGAAAAAATCATCCCAAGGAAATCTGCTTCACTTTCTTGTTTACGACTAAATGGATTCATTATACCTATTTGGGATAATAATCCCACTGTATCCATACCTGTTGCACGATTGACTTGAGATAATTTACCCCCAGAAAATATATCAATTAAACTTGTACCAGTTTTAAGTAAGACACCTCTGCTTGCCCTTTCCACAGAATGTTTTGCTACAGCATGAGCAATTTCATGTCCCATTACAGCGGCAAGTCCATTAGTATTTTTTGTAATTGGTAAAATTCCTGTATAAACAGCAATTTTCCCACCAGGCATACACCATGCATTTTTAATTTTATCATTTTGAATTAAAATATACTCCCAATCAAATCCTATTGTTGGGTCAGAAATATTTTGACTATCAAAATATTTACCTATTGAGTTCTCAATTTTTTTTCCGATTTCTTTTATTTCACCTAATTTAACCTTATCATCACTTAATTTTTCTTTTTCTTTTACTTTTTCATAAATTTTAGCCGCTTGAGCATTCAGTTTGTGCTCAGGTATTAGCTTTAGTTGTTTTCTTTCAGTAATAGGTGTAGTTGAGCAAGAATGTAGGCCAAAAGCCAAACACCCACAGCCGATATAATTTATAAATTTTCTTCTATTCATAAAAACAATTTAATATAGTAAATATATACTAGATTTAAAATGACAAAAACATTAAAAAAAAAAAGATCGTTTTTAGCAAGACTTCGTAATTATTTTATTACTGGAATAGTAGTTTTAGTTCCAATTGGTATAACACTATATTTAACAAAATTTTTTATATCAGTATCCTCAAATTTAATACCCAAGGAGATTAATCCTAATAGCTACTTGCCCTTTTCAATACCAGGTCTTGAAATATTGTTGTCTATCATATTTATAACAGTTATTGGTTGGTTATCTCTATCTTTTATAGGAAAAAAAATTTTACAATTAGTCAATGAAACATTAAAAAGAATTCCCATATTAAGAACTATATATTCAGCGATCGGACAAATGACTGAAAGTTTGGCTCCAAGAAAAGGTAATAAAAAAAGTGTTGTTTTAGTAGAGTATCCAAGAAAGGGTAGCTGGGCTGTTGGATTTGCGACAAAAGATAATAAAGGTGAAATATCAAAAAAAACTAGCACAGAATTGGTAAATGTTTTTGTTCCAACTACTCCCAATCCAACCAGCGGATTTCTTTTAATGTTTCCAAAAAAAGAAATCATTTATTTAGATATGACTTTTGAAGAGGCTTCTAAATTTATTGTTTCCGCTGGGACTTCTAACCCAAAAAACTAAACAAGATCGTTTAAAATATCCGCCCTATCATATAATTTGAGTAGTGTATTGTACTTGTTTAAATCTGTATCGTCATTTTCAATTCTTTTGATTTCTTTTTCTGCAAGCAAAAATAAATTTTCATTTTGTACTGGGTCTGCGAGTCTAAATGTATGAAGTCCGCTTTGTTTAAAACCCAACAGTTCACCATATCCTCTTAATTTCATATCTTCTTCAGAAATTTTAAAACCATCATTATTTTTTTTTAATATATTTATTCTTTTTTTTGCATTTTCACTTAATGTAGATTTGAACAGAAGTATACAATAAGACTGCTTTTCACCACGACCAACACGACCACGTAATTGATGAAGTTGAGACAAACCAAACTTGTTAGCATTTTCTATTATAATTGCTGATGCGTTAGGAAAATCAATTCCTACCTCAATGACAGTTGTTGATACTAGTATATCTATTTTTTTTTCTAAAAAATCAGTGAGTATTTTATCTTTTTCCTCCTTTTTTAAAGATCCATGAAGAAGCCCAACCCTTTTATTAAATATTTTTTTTAATATCTCGTATCTTTTAATTGAAGATTGATGGTCTATTTTTTTTGACTCTTCAATCAAAGGGCATACCCAAAAAATCTGTTCTCCAGTTCTAATAAGTTTTTTTATAAATAAAATTATTTCATTAATTTTATTATCTGGCTTACTATAAGTGATTACATCTTTTCTGTTTCTAGGTTTACTTCTAATTATTGACTTATCCATATCTCCAAATGCGGTCATGATCATAGTTCTTGGAATTGGTGTTGCAGACATTACCAAAACATCACAATTTACTCCTCCTTTATCTGAAAGTTTTTTCCTTTGTTTGACACCAAATTTGTGTTGTTCATCAATTATTATTAAACCTAATTTTTTAAACTGAATTTTATCTTGAAATAGTGAGTGTGTACCAATTAAAAAATTTATCTTATTTAAAGATAAATCTGATATAATTCTTTTTCTCTCTTTATTATCTGTTTTACTTGTTAAAATTTCTATCTTTATGTTTTTTGGAAAAAGTTTTTTAGCTAATTGATGATGTTGTTGAGCTAATATTTCTGTTGGAGCCATTAGAGAGACTTGAAAACTACTTGAGATTACATTTAAACTTGCAATTAATGAAACAATTGTTTTTCCACTACCAACATCTCCTTGTAATAACCTGAACATTTTTTGATTTGACTTGAGATCTTTATTAATTTCATTTATCGAATTAATTTGATCTACAGTCAGATCAAAATTTAATTTTTTTGTTATAAAATTAGCAGTATTAAGTTTAAATTTTTTTTTATTTTTTTTAATTTTTTTTATTGATTTTCTGACTTTAGAACTTATTAGAAAACTCGATAATATTTCATCGAACGCTAGTCTATCAAAAAAAGGTCCTTTTTTATTTATATTTTTAGGATCATGTAGTTTTTGTATTGACTCTTTCCAACTTATATTTTTAAATTTATTTAGTACAGACCTGTCATGCCATTCATCTAAATCAGGTAATTTTTCTAAAACAGAGTTTACGATAGCTAGATATTTTTTTTCACTTAAACCTTCTGTTAAACTATATGATGAGTGAATTCTTTTAATCTTATTTATATCTGTAGATACATGAGTTGGGTTTGTAATCTGATATTTATTTTTATAAAACGAAATTTTACCACTAATGGTTACTTTAGATTTTAATGGCAAAATTTTTCTTATATATCCCTCATAGCTATTAAAAAAAATACATTCTAATTTTCCAGTTTCATCATTACATATTACTTTATTAGGTAAATTTCTAATTCTTGGAAAACTATACTTTTCTACATTTACCACAATAGTTTGGACTTTTCCTAATTGCAGCTCATTAATCTTTGAAATCTGTGACCTGTCCGTATAATTTCTTGGTAAACTCCATAAAAGATCGAATACCGTATTTATATTCTTTTTTTTAAATAATTTTGTAGTTTTAGTCCCTATACCTTTTATGCTACTTATATCTGAAACTAAAAATTCATAATCGTTCATGTTTTATTTATATATCTATGGCCATAAATAAAGAAGAAATTAAAAATAAAATTATTTATCGCGCTTCCTATAGAGGAACTAAGGAGATGGATATATTAATGATTGGTTTTGTAAGATCTATTATAAACAACATAGATGAAAATTATTTAGAAACTCTAAATGATTTTGTCAATATGGACGATGAAACGTTAAAATCATTTAAAAAAAAAGAATCATTAATTAATATAGATAATAGTATTATGTTAGAAATAATAGATAAGTTTCAAAAATATTAATTGCAATGGCGGAGAGACTGGGATTCGAACCCAGGAAAGAGTTGCCCCTTTGCCGGTTTTCAAGACCGGTGCTTTCAACCGCTCAGCCATCTCTCCATTAGCAACTTTTTATAAGTATAATAATAAAATTCAACAAAATAAATGTATATTTCAAAATTAACTAAATACTTTAATAAAAACTTTATTTAGAAATTATTATATGGAAAATAAAAATTTAAAAAGTGGAATTTATTATGCAACAATTGGTTCATTATGGTGGGGTTTGCTTGGAACATATTTTTTTCAATATATAAGTTATGCAGGTACCTTAGAAGTTGTTGTTCATCGTAGTCTTTGGACATGTATAATTTTGTTTTTAACAACAATATACTTTAAAAAATGGACTCATTTTAAAAATATTTTTTTTAATAAGAAAAATTTATTTATTTTATTTATTACAAGTATTTTAATACTAGCAAATTGGACAACATGGATTTATGCTGTTTCAACAAATAGAATAATAGATGCAAGTTATGGATATTTTATATTTCCGATTTTAAATGTTTTTTTAGGTTTTCTTTTTTTTAAAGAGGCTATGAATAAAAAAAGAATGATATCAATTATTATTGTTATCTTATCCTCAATTTTTCTGTTATTTAATTTTGAATCATTTCCATGGGTAGGTATTTTTGTAGCTATATTTTGGAGTGTTTATAATTTGCTAAGAAAAAAAATAGATGTAGATACTGATATAGGCCTATTTATAGAGAGTCTATTTGCTTTACCATTAGCTTTAGTGATTCTATATTTTATTTTTCAAAATAATTTTAATAATTTTTCAACAAATGAACCGTTTAGTATTTTTCTATTATTTTTAGCTGGACCAATGACAGTGATTCCATTATTTTTTTATATCAAAGGACTTGAGAAAGCTGGCTTAGGCACATCTGGGATGATATTCTTTATAACCCCAACAAGTCAGTTTTTACTCGGTTATTTATATTTCAACGAACCTTTTTCACCAGAAAAGTTGATTAGTTTTATTTTTATTTGGATTGCTGTATTTATATATATGAAAGATTTATATGAAAATAATTAAAATAATTTTTTTTGTATTTATAATTATTAATAATGTTTATGCAAATGAGGATTTTGAAAATTGGTTGGATAGTTTTACAAAAACAGCTTTGGAGCAGGGAATTTCACAAGAGACGGTAAATAGAGTTCTAAAAAATGCAAAATTTTTACCAAATGTTATCAAATACGATAGATATCAGCCTGAATTTTATGAGGATACAAAAACATATATAGGCAAAAGAGTAACAAATAAAAGAATTAATAATGGTTCAAGATTATATGCAGCAAATAAAAATTTTATAAATGAAATAGAGAAAAAATTCTCTGTCGAAAAAGAATTATTATTATCCTTAATGGCCATAGAGACAAATTATGGAAAATATTTGGGTAAAATGGATATAATTTCATCCCTAGCTACTCTTAGTTTTGATAAAAGAAGAAGTGAGTTTTTTACTAATGAGTTATTAATTGCTTTAAGATTAATAGACAAAAAACTTATTGATCACAAAATTTTATATGGATCATGGGCAGGAGCCTTTGGTAATTTTCAATTTATGCCCTCCACAATAAAAAATTATGCTATTGATTACGATAAAAATTATAAAATAGATCTTAAATCAATAAATGATTCATTTGCCTCCGCTGCAAATTATATAAATAAAATTGGTTGGAAAAAAAATAGCCCTTGTTTTAAAAAAATTAAACTTAAAAATACAATTCCAATAAAATACTTAAATACATCAGCTAGAATGATTAAGCACAAAAAAAAATTCAAATATTATAAAAAATATATAGAAAATAGTAAAAATATTAAAATTCAGGATAATTCAAAAATAGCCATTATAACACCCGATAAAGATATTGTAGATAATGCAGATATTTACTCTCCTGCATATATTGTATTTGACAATTATGAGTTAGTACTGAAATGGAATAGATCTTTACGTTTTGCATTAGCCGTATGTACATTAAAGGACAATTTTTATGAAATTTTATAAAATATTATTTCTATTTGTTTTTGCATCATGTGCGCCAATAGAAAAAACAACGAATATTCATTTTAAAGAGTCTTTTACTAATTCTGGATTTGCCTTAGTATATGATGATAAATTTTTTGAGAATAAAAAAATAGATAAAAAGCTAGATAATAGATCCTATGAGATTTTCCAAAGAAATCTTAAGCCAGGAACTAACGCTATAATTAAAAATTTATTAAATAATAAAACACTTCTTGTTACTGTTGGTAAAAATTCAAAATATCCAAATTTTTTTAATTCAGTAATATCAAAAAGGATAGCAAATGAATTAGATATAAATATTGATGAACCTTATATTCAAGTTATTGAAATTGATAAAAACTCTGTTTTTTTAGCAAATAAAACTAAAACATTTGATGAAGAAAAAAATGTTGCTGAAAAAGCACCAGTTCTTGAAATAGGAATTAAAGATTTGTCAGACAATAAGACTGCAAAAGTAAAAAAACCTGAAATAAGTATATTTAAATATGTTATCAAATTAGGTGATTTTTATTTTTATGATAGTGCAATGAGCTTAAAACATAGAGTTAAAAACGAATTTAAAGTTAATGAAGTTAAAATAAATAAGCTTTCAAAAACTAAATTTAGAGTATATTTAGGACCATATGATAATTTAAATTCACTAAAAAATGCATTTAATAAAATATCTATTTTAAACTTTGAAAATATTGAAATTATAAAGATATGAAAAACAAATTGATCTATTATTTTTTCGTAATTTTTTTTATATCTACAACATCGAAAGCTAATTTTGATATAGATGCAAAAACTGCAATTTTACAAGATTATCTCTCTGGTGAAATACTTTATGAAAAGGAACCTGACTTATCTATCTATCCTGCCTCTATGACAAAAATTATGACTTCTATAATTGCGTTTGATTTAATTCAAAAAGGAGATTTATCTTTTGACGAAAAATTTATGATTTCTGAGAATGCGTGGAGATTATCTCAATCTGGATATTCATCAATGTTTATAATGGTGGGGGACATGGTAAGCGTAGAAGATTTATTGAGAGGTATAATTGTTGTTTCTGGTAATGATGCATGCGTTGCATTAGCTGAAGGTATTGCTGGTAGTGAGGAAGAGTTTGCCGTGATGATGACTTCAAAAGCAAAAGAAATTGGTATGGATAATACTAATTTTTCCAACTCATCTGGAATTAACGATCCAGATAATTATTCTACTGTTCGCGATATACTAATTATGTCGAATTATATTATAAAAAACTATCCTGAATTTTACGAAATGTATAAAGAAAAAGAATTTACTTGGAATAGAACAGGTGGCGATCCAATAACACAAGGAAATAGAAATCCCTTATTGTATAAAAATTTTGGAGCCGACGGTATTAAAACTGGATATTTAGCTGTAGAAAAATACTCTTTAGCATCTTCAATAAAGAGAAAAGATAGAAGATTAATAGCTGTAGGAAGTGGGTTTAATAGCAAAAATTCTAGATCAAAACAATCTGCAAAACTTTTAACATATGGATTGACAAACTTTGATACTATAAAATTATTTAGTAAAGACAAAAGTATTGGTGAAGTTGATGTATGGTTAGGAAAGAAAAAAAAAGTGCAAGCTTATTTAAAAAAAGATATTTACAAAACTATTCCAAAAGCGAGAAAAAGATATTTAAAGGCTGTAATGGTTTATGATGGTCCAATAAGTGCACCTATTTCTAAAAATCAAAAATTAGGTAAATTACAAATTTATTACAAAGACGATTTATTGGAAGAACATGATTTACTAGCATATGAAGATGTTAAAAAATTAAATATTTTTTCAAGAATTTTAAGCTCTATAAATTATTTAATTTGGGGCGATGTCTAAATATCCAATTTTTGTATTTGAGGGTATAGAAGGTACCGGGAAATCAACTCAAGTTAAATCTATTAGTGTCTATTTAAAAAAAAAAAGGATTCCATTTATAATTCTTAGAGAACCCGGTGGATCAAAGAATTCTGAAAAAATTAGAAAAATTTTACTTAATAAAAAATCTAATTTTAACCCTATAACTGATTTATTATTATATTTAGCATCTAGAAGCGAGAATATTGAAAAAATTATTAATAAGAATTTAAATAAAAAGATAATTTTAATTGACAGATTTGTTTATTCAACATTGGCATATCAGCATTATGGAATGGGAATCAATTTAAAATTAATTAAGTATTTAAATAAATTGATAATAAAAAAAATTAAAATAAAACATATTTTTTTACATACTGTAGACAAAAAAAATCTATTTTTAAGACTTAATAATAGGAAAAATAAAAATAGGTATGATAATTTTAAATATAGTTTCTATAATACTGTTCAAAAAGGTTTTTTAAAAATGCTGAAAAATAAAAATAATGTGACAATTGTTGATACAAGAAAAAGTCAGTTAGATAATACAAATGAGATATTAACAATTATTAACAAGTATATATAATAATGACTGATTTAAAACTATATGGATATAAAAAATATTTTGATGAATTATCTAATATTTATTTAAATAAAAAATTACCAAATAAAATAATTTTCTCAGGTCGCAAGGGAATTGGAAAATGTTACTTTGTTAATCATTTTATAAATTTTATTCTTTCAATTAATGAAGCATATTCATATGACAATAATAATAATTTAATTAATCAAAAGAATAAAAGTTTTAATCTAGTTAAAAATAATTCACACCCAAATTTTTATAAAATTAAAAAAGAAGAAGGAAAAAAAAATATCGATGTATCCCAAATTAGAAAAATTTATGACTTTGTAAATAGATCTTCATTTAATAATAAATTAAAAATAGTTTTAATTGAAGATATAGAAAATTTATCAATTAACTCATCAAATGCATTACTTAAATTAATAGAAGAACCAAATAAAAATGTTCAGTATTTTTTGATACATGATATTTCCTATCATGTAATTGATACAATCAAATCAAGATGTATAAATTATAATCTAGTACTAGATAATAATTATAAGAAATATATAATTGATCATTACTTTGGTCAAAATATATATGATAATCTACCAAATGATCTTAAAAATCATTTCTTAACACCTGGAGATATAATTAGTCTTATTAATTTAATTATTAGCTTAAAATTAGATATAGAAAATTTTGATATAGAAACTTTTTTAAATCATTTGATAAAAGAAAATATATATAAAAATAAACAAGTCTCTATAAATAGTATTAAAATATTAATTGAGATGTTGTTTAGCTGTAGATATAAAGATTCAAAAAATGAAAATTTATTAAAGTTATCAAGATATTTTAATAAAAAATTTTCTGAAGTAATAAATTTTAATCTAGATTTAGAAATTTTTTTTTTAGAATTTAAGTCTAAAATAATTAATGCAAAATAAAAACTATTACATAACCACACCTATCTACTATCCATCTGCTAAACCACATATGGGCCATGCTTATTCGAGTATAATTGCAGATTTTTTTGCAAGATTTAAAAGGATGCAAGGTTTTAATGTTTTTTATTTAACCGGTACTGATGAACATGGTCAAAAAATAGAGCGTGCGGCAAAAGAAAATGGAAAAGAGCCTTTAGCATTTTGTGATGAAATAAGCCAAACATTTAAAGATCTTACTCAAACTTTAAATCTTTCTAATAATGATTTTATAAGAACCACTGAGGAAAGACATAAAAAGTCTGCAAAAAAAATATGGAATATTTTAGAAGAGAAGGGTGAGATATATCTCTCAAAGTATTCAGGCTGGTATTCTGTCTCAGATGAAGCCTTTTACACAGATGATGAAATAGAGGAAGTTAATGATTTTAAACAATGTAAAATTTCAGGTTCTAAAGTTGAATGGGTTGAGGAAGAGTCATATTTCTTTAAATTATCTAAATGGGAAAAACCATTAATAAAGTTTTATGAAGATAATCCGCATTTTATTTTACCAATATCAAGAAAAAATGAAGTTGTTAGCTTTGTTAAAGGTGGTTTAAAAGATTTATCAGTAAGTAGAAAATCTTTTAAGTGGGGTATACCTGTTCCAACAAATGACCAACATGTTATGTATGTTTGGTTAGATGCTTTAACAAATTATTTGAGTGCATTAAATTATCCAAACGAAAAAGATGAATTATATAAAAATTTTTGGCCAGCAGATTTACACGTAATTGGAAAAGATATTTTAAGATTTCATGCTGTTTATTGGCCTGCATTTCTTTTAGCAGCAGACATTAAGCCTCCTAAAAGAGTGTACGGACATGGATGGATTTTATCCGGAGATCAAAAAATGTCTAAATCTAAAGGTAATATTTTAGATCCTATTGAAATAATTAATACATATGGATTAGATCCATTGAGATATTACTTAATTAAAGAAGTTTCATTTGGAAATGATGGTAACATCTCAGAAGAAAAATTGGAAAATTGTATAAATAGTGACTTAGCAAATAACTATGGAAATTTATGTCAAAGAGTTACATCTTTTTGTGAAAAAAATATGAATTCTGATATATCTAAAGATGTAAACTTTATTGATGAAGATTTAAGTTTATTGTCAAATTATACAGATAATTTTACTAAAATAGTTGAATATGTGGATAAACAAGACATTAACTCATATATTAATTTCATAGTTGACCAGTTATTTGCTGCAAATAAATATTTTAACGATCAAGAACCTTGGAAAAAAAAGGGTGATAAAAAAAGACTTAATACAATAGTATATACCTCTTTAGAATTAATTAGAAAGGTAACTATTTTGTTATATCCTATTATCCCAAATACTGCCCAAAAAACAATGAAAATATTCAATATTGAATTTGAAAAAAATGATTTTGAAACAATAAAAAATAATAAATTCATAAATAGTGGTAAGATAAATAAAATTCCTATTCTATTTAAAAAAATTGAAAAAAATGATTGATTCACATTGCCATTTAGATCATGAACCAATCTATAGTAATATAGATAATATTTTAAATAGATCTAAAGCTTTAGGTATTGAAAAATTGCTTACAATCTGCACTACTGATGATGGGTTTAAAAATATTCTTAATTTAATAACAAAAGATCTCATCATATATGGAACTTATGGTATCCATCCCCATGAGACCAGTAATAATAAAGTTTCAAAAGAAATTATTATTAAAAAAGTTAAATCTAACAAAAAAATAATTGGAGTAGGCGAGACTGGTTTCGATTTTTATTATAACAATAGTGATAAATTATCTCAGACTCGAAGTTTTACAAATCATATAGAAGCTTCTATAGAATTGAATGTACCTATAATAATACATTCTAGAAATGCTGAAACTGAAACATTTGATATATTGTCAAATTATAAGAAATATGAACCTAAAATATTAATGCACTGTTATACGGGCTCTGAAGATTTTGCTAAAAAATTACTTAATTTAAATGCGTATTTTTCTGCAAGTGGCATTATAACGTTTAAAAAATCTGAAGATTTATGTAATACATTTAAATTAATACCTTCAGAAAATTTATTAATTGAAACTGATAGTCCATTTTTAGCACCTGATCCTTTTCGTGGAAAAAAAAACGAACCTAGTTTCATAATTCATACTTTAAAAAAGCTATCTGAAATTAAAAACATTAACGTTTCAAAATTAGATAGAATTACATCAGAAAACTTTAATAAATTGTTTTTTTAATGAGGGCTATAATCCTCAATTTATCAGCATGGATAGTTTTGCCCATAATGGATGGTTTTGCTAAATTCTTGAGTACAGATTTGCCTGTATTACAAATAACATGGGCTAGATATTTTTTTACTGTATTTTTTGTTTTACCAATTATGTTTTTTTTTTTTAAAAAAAATTTAGTGCGGACTAAAAAACTAAAATTACAATTTTTAAGAGGCTTAATTCTATTAACTGCAAATATTTGTTTTTTTTACTCAATTTCAGTTATCTCTCTTGCAAAAGCTTTGACTTTAGCATTTATAGCTCCTTTAATTGTGACCGCTTTTTCACCTTTTTTTTTAAACGAGAAAGTTGGTGTAAAAAGATGGACAGCAGTAATTATTGGCTTTATTGGATCTTTAGTTGTAATTAGACCAGGATTTTTAGAGATTAATCTAGCTAGTTTATTAGCACTTGGAACCGGTGTTTTATATGGTTTTTATTTAATTATTACACGTAAATTGAGTTCCTCTGATAATCCATTATTAACCTTATTATTAACTGGTGTAGTAGGGGCCATAATCATATCCTCTATAATGCCCTTTGTGTGGGTTAAACCTAGTTTAGACCAATGGTTTATTATGGCTGCGATAGGAATATTTGCCTGTATAGGCCATTTATTGTTGATATTGTCCCTAAAATATGCAGATGCCTCTAAATTAGCCCCATTAAGTTACTTTGAAATTGTTACTAACATTATTATAGGTTATTATTTCTTTAATGATTTCCCAGATAATTGGACTTTTTTGGGTTTATTTATTATTGTATTAAGTGGCATTTACATTTCTAGGCGAGAGACTGTTGTTAAAAAACTTTTATAATAGGTAATATTTATTTACTAATATATAAAGTAATACTTTATATATTAATAATAAAACATTGTATTTATTATATATTTTGTTTATGTTATATTTAGGATATTAATTAAAATAATATAAAAAAAAAAATGAATTTCTTAATAATAGTTTAAATATGCTTATATTTACTAAAAAACTTAAATTAGTTATTAAAATATAGTATTTTAAACCCTTAAAATTATAAAATTTATCAAAAAATAGGGTAGTGAAAAACGTTGAAACTGCTGGTTATTATAGCAATGCACTAATTGAATATAGCGTTTAAACGATCATAGAGGGGTCTATTTTAAGTGTTTGCTTAATAAAGGTACAACTGAAGGGCGAAGTACGATATTTTTAAAAAAAACAAATAAAAATAGCAAAAAGTATTGATTTTAGTGATTTTTTTTACTTAAAAAGTTCTAAAAATACTTCTAAATTTCAACTTTTTCCGATCTCAATAATCGGAGTTTTTTCTTAATTCCACCTGTACCAGAATAACCTCCTGGAGCTCCATCAGACCTAATCACTCTATGACAGGGTATTTTTGGGGCATATGGGTTTCTAGCACATGCATTAGCCACAGCACGTGCTGATTTAGGGCTTTTTATGCCCAAAGCCACTTGTTTATATGTTTTAACTTTGCCTTTTGGAATAGTTTTTAGATATGTCCAAACTTTTATTTGAAATTTAGTTCCTCTAGGTACCATAATGTGAAAAAACCCTGTTTCCTTGTACCTTTTCAGGCACAAAGAACAGTAGTTTTGGCACGTCGTTTTAGGCGCTACCGCCATGCCTTGCCACTCCGCTATTTTAGCGCTACTCCGCAGAGCTTTCTGCCCCCTAGGCTTGAACCTCTCGGTTTTTCCCCAGTTGGTCAGTTAAGAGTTGCCTCTTAAGTTAAAATCATTATACAAATTTATGTTAAATGATGTTATCACTTAATAATTGATTATTTAAGTTACTAACATTGTTAATAAAAATACATTAATTCATTAATAAAAAGAGCAAAACAAAAATACTTAAGAAAAAAACCCCGAAAATAAGCATTAAAACTCTATTTTTTCCTTGATTAGATAATTTTCCCCAGTAATGCATAGAAACAAACAATACCGCCATTACACCAAGCCCAATTAATAAATATTTTGGCATTTTTAATTTTAACTTATTAGGTTGACATTTAAAATGTGATATATTATAGTTTCCGATAATTAATGGTTATCGGAAATAAATATGAATAATTTGATCACTGATGTAAAATATCTTGAATTAGAAACTTTAAAGAATTTAAAAAATTCTAAAGCTCACAATACTTTAAGGGCATATCAGGCTGACTTTAAAGATTTTATGAAGTTTTGTTTAAAAAATAATTTTAATTCTATGCCAAGTGATCCAAAAATTATAGCTTTATACCTTACTCATTTGAGCTCTTTCTCTAAATTTAGCACTTTAAAGCGTAGATTAGCTTCAATAAAAGTCATTCATAGATTAAAAGGGCATTATATAGATACAAAACATCCAGTAATTGCTGAGAATTTAATGGGTATTAAAAGAAAAATGGGTGTAAAACAAATATCAAAGAAACCAATATTAATCAATGATTTAAAATTAATTATTAATGTAATTAATCAAGATAAAAGTGAATATAAAAAATATCAAAATAGAGCATTAATATTAATAGGATTTGCAGGAGGGTTTAGAAGATCAGAATTGGTATCAATTCAATATGAAGATATAGAATTCGTTAATGAAGGTGTAAAAATATTAGTGCAAAGGTCAAAAACTGATCAGACAGGACTTGGAATGACCAAAGCTATCCCCTACTTTCAAAACAGATACTATTGTCCAGTAACATCCTTAAAAAATTGGATTAATCATGCAAAAATTAGTGAGGGTAAAATTTTTAATATATCCGATAAAACAGTGGCACTTACAATACAAAAATACGCGCTTTTAGCAGGATTGGATAAAACAAGATACGCAGGTCATAGTTTAAGGTCTGGTTTTGCAACATCAACAGCTGAAACCGGAGCTGATGAGAGGAGTATCATGGCAATGACAGGTCATAAAACTAATCAAATGGTTAGAAGATATATACAAGAAGCAAATTTATTCAAAAATAATGCATTAAATAAGATCAAAATTTAATTATGAATAAAAATATATCAATATTAGTATTATCCCATCAAAGTAAAAATTTGGTAATAAACTTAATAAAGAAATTATACAATAAATTTCCAATAATTGTTGTTGATAACTCTAATGACATAGAGCTTAAAAAAAGATTGAATACAGAATATACAAGAGTTATTTATCTTACAATTGACAATAATGGTTATGGTGCAGCAATCAATTTTGGTAGCAATTTTATAAAAACAAAATATTTTTTGATCTTAAATCCAGATATAGAAGATTTAGATGAAAAAAAAGTAATATTATTTGAAGATGCAGCATCAAAATTAAATGACAAATTTTCTGTTCTTGGCCCTAGATATATTAACTTAGATACAAAATCTATTAAACAAAGTAAAGAAAATATTGAAATAGCAAATTGGAAATTCATTAGCGGCGCTTGTATGTTTGTTAAAAAAGAAACATTTAATTTTTTAAATGGTTTTGATGAAAATTTTTTTTTATATTTTGAAGAAAGCGATTTTTGTTTGAGAGCTTATAAAATTAATAAAAATTATCAGTTAAACAAGATTAAGATTAAACATAATATAGGATCTTCAATTAATACAAATAGTATAGCTGAAAAAGAAAAACTTAATAATTTATACAATTGGCATTTTACGTGGTCAAAATTTTATTTTTTTAAAAAACATTATGGATTTTTAGTTTCAATAATATATTTTTTACCGATATTGATTAGGACTAATATTAAAATTATTTATTTTAGAATTTTATCTAAACACAAAAAAATTAAGAAGTACGAGATAAGAAATAATGCATTATTAAGTTCTATAAAAGGTACAAAATCTTATAAAAGGATAAATAATTTTTAAGGAATAGTATTTTTATTAAATCATTATTTTTTTTTTAAAAAAAATAAATTGAATATAAGTAATCTATTTATATAATTTTGAATTAAATATTTTTAGATAAATAAAGTTTAGTTTACATATAATTAATTCTAGGTAAAATTTAATATTTTTTTTTGGATTTGATAGTTCTTCTTTATATATGCTATCTGACCTTAAATAATGTTTTTTAAAGAATTTAAATGTTATACCCCATTTCAACAAAAAAATTTTTCCTCCTTTGCTACCCGAATCTGTTTGAATTATAGGGTTATTTTTATATTTTCGTGTAACTATAGATCCAAAATGATAAACTTTACATTTACTAAGGCCTTTAAATATTCTGACACCTTCTCTCCAAAGTTTCATATTTAAATCTGGATCTGAACCTGTTCCAGGATAAAATTCTTCACTGAAACCTCCTACTGTATTCCATATTTCTTTATGTATTAAATGAGGTGCCCATGTCGATCCCTGAAAATCATAGTGATTAATTTTTTCATAATTATCTAACAATTTTTTTTCATTAAATGTTTCAAGATTCGATCCAGCATCAAACTTTAATGGACCATTATTCATCATTATACCTGATAGATAAAATTTTTTATGACCAATTTTTTTTATCTCTTTATTCATAATTTCATCCCATTTTGGACAAAAATAAAAATCATCATGAGAGTAAAGAATATAATCGAATTTAGCTTTTTTTGCTGCTTTATTCATTCCTTCGCAAATTCCAGCATTATAATTAGTAAAAGTATATTCTATATTTTCTTTATCTAAATATTCTTTTGTACCATCTTCGCCTATATTAACATGGGCTAATATTTCATGATTAAAAATTGAATTTTTTTTAATACTCTGTATACATAGTTTTAGATATTTGATGTTATTAAATGTTGGAATAATGATAGAAAACATTAATATTATTCCCAAAGAAACTTATTTTTGTATTTTAAATTAAATGTTTTTTGAATTATAAAATTTGCTACATTTTTTGAATTAAAATATTTCAAGTATTTATTCTTACCATTTTTTGCAATTTTAATTCTAAGTTTATCATTTTCATTATATAAAAGTATTTTTTTACTTAAATCTTTTATAGATTTGTAAAATACCACTTCATTATTATTAAAAAATTTGTTTAGCTTTGTTCTTTTATCAATAAATGTCATTAGTCCATTCCCAATTAATTGAGTTATTCTATCGCTCGAATAATATTTTATAGACGGTCCTTGACTTAAATTAATTCCCATTTTTGAATTTAACAAAGCATTTTTAAAATTATCTGCCCATACAGGTTGCTTATTTTTATACCCATAAAAATCATATTTAATATTAGGAGTAATCTTAATTAATTTATCTAAAAACTGTTCTCTTTTGTCTACTTTACCTTTTTTAAGTATACCTCGATGAACCCCGTGCGACATTGCAAAAAAAACATCGCTTTTTGGATTTTTGTTATTATAAACTTCAAGATTTTCAAACGATTGGTCAGCTGGATTTGGAATATAAAAAATTTTGTTATTTTTCGGAAATTTTAGAATATCTGGGGATGTTGTACAGAAACTACAATCAACAAAATCAATTTTATCTAAAAATCTCTTTTTATTACTTTTCCAATCATTATCCATTCTGTCTAAAAACCATTGAGCAATTTTGATATGTGGATATGTTTCTCTTATAAATTTTAAAGTTTCTTTTTTAATTAAATCTGCGTGACCTAAAACTATAAGATCAGGTAAATAATTAGATATTACTTCTAATAACTTTTTATTTAATGTTTTAGATCCATCAAAGTCTTTAATTGATCTATAATAACTTACTATATCTCTGTCACTTAATGTTAGCACACTGTGATTTAATCTCACAAAACCATTATTAATTCTTCTTCCAGTGTTATAAAACAATCTACCATTATGTCTTTCATTAAAATTTGTAATATGAAGAATTTTAAACTTTTTTTTCGTTTTTACACTTTTAATTCTGCTTTGAATTAGTAAAGACCTGTAAGAATCAATTTGTTTACATACAAATTTGTTCGTTAAATAAAAATTTGCTAATGAACTTTTTTGTAATTTTAATCTTTTTTTATCGTTTTCAATCAAAGTGGTTAATGCTTTGTAAAGAGCCTTATGATTAAGTTTTTTAAGTATAATTGCATTTGTTACAGTCTCAGGCAAACCTCCACGATCACTTATTACTACAGCACACCCCCTACTCGATGCTTCTAAGCTTGTTCGTCCAAAAGGCTCTTGCCATCTAGAACATACAACAGTAATACTTGATTTCTTAAAATTATTTAAAACGATTTCATGCTGTTTAAACCCCATTAATTTTAAATTTTTATGTTTATAAAAAAGTTTCTCACGAGGCTCGTCTCCGAAAACATTGGATTTCCAGTCAGGATATTTGTCTAGAATTTTTACTATTGCTTCCCCAAATATATCATACCCTTTTGCTCTATTGAGCTTACCCACAAATGTTATTAATTTATCTTTTTTTTTTAAATTTATACTTACTTTGTTTGTGGATTGATAAATAACTAATAATTTTTTTGACTTAAAATAAATTTTATTCATTCCAGTTAAAAATCTTTTTTTTGACCATTCACTGTTGAAAACAATTCTTTCAACTTTAGACAATAGATTTAATCTATCACTTATTTTTTTTGATCCATTCATTTCAAGTGGATCATTATGAAAGTAAAGTATTAATTTTGATTTAACATTATTAAAAATTGTATTAATATATGAGGGTCTATTATGTACTTCAATTATATCTGAATTTTTTTTTCTTTCCTCCCTTAAGAAATTATCAACATATATTTTGCTTGTGCTTTGAAATAATTCTTTATTAAATGGTAAATTAATATAATTATTTAACAATTTTTTTTTATAATTTGTACTGCCATATATAAAGATTTTATTTTTAAATTTACTCGCAATAGTTATATCTTTTACATAAATCGAAACTGCGCCTGGATAATCAGGTGAAAAGTTTTCTTTATATGGCAACAATATAGAAATTTTCAATTTAGTCCTTTTTTAAAATTTTTCTTAATTTACTATTTTTTTTTAGTTTATATTCTTCTCTCATAGCATCTTTTTTAGATTTATAAGATTTGAAATATTTTAATTTCCAAATCCTTCCTTTAGTAAATTTAGCACCTTTTGAACTATTATGTAATTTTATCCTTTTTTTAATATCATTAGTGTATCCAACATATGAAATTGTTCTTTTTTTGTCTTTAGATAAAATTAAATAAACATAAAATGTCATTGTGGCGGTCCCTAGGGGAATCGAACCCCTCTTTCATGGATGAAAACCATGTGTCCTAACCGATAGACGAAGGGACCAAAATTGCATCTTTTATTGTATAAATTATTAATAATCAAGAGCAAGGTAATTTATTTATTATAATATTATTTGATAAATTCTTATGCGTCACTAAAGTTTCTGTGTAGTATGTATTATCTTTAATTTTTACACCTTTAACTAAGTCACCATCCGTAATACCAGTAGCACAAAAAATACTATCTCCTTTAATGATTTCATTTATTTGATATTTTTTGTTAAGATCTGTGATACCCATTTTCTTTGCCCGAGTTATATCTTGATCAGTTTTAAATAAAAATCTTCCTTGAAAATGACAATTATAAGAGTCTAAGGCACATGCTGCCAAAACACCTTCAGGACCACCTCCTATGCCTAAGAAAATATCAACATTATATTTTTTATTTGTAACTAATAATGCTCCAGATATGTCGCCATCTGAAATAAATTTAATATTTACTTTTAGTCTTCTTAACTCATCTACAATTTTTTTATGTCTCGGTCTTTGCAATAAACATGCTGTAAGACTAGAAATTTTTGTGTTTTTAATTTCTGCCAAATTATTTAAATTTTTTTCTATCGTATTGTCTAAATCTATTGCTTCTTTTGGAATTTCGTTACCAACAGCAATTTTCTCCATATATGTTTCAGGGGCATTGAACAAATTACCCCTATTAGCAACTGCTAATACTGATAAACCACCAGGCAAATTATTAGCCACAAAATTTGTTCCCTCAACTGGATCCACAGCTATATCCAAACTAGGGCCATTGCTGGTTCCTAATTTTTCACCTGTGTAAAGCATTGGAGCATTATCCAATTCACCCTCTCCTATTACAATTTTTGCTGCAATATTTAATTTATTTATTTCGCTCCTCATTACATCAACTGCAGCTTTATCAGCTGCTATCTTATTTTTTTTTCCAATATATTTATATGTTGCTATTGCGGCTAAGGATGTAACATTTATGAATTTATTAATTATATTTTTGTTTAAAGACATATATTAATCCGCGGTTTTCCTCTCATGCTTAATTAACTCTAATTTAGCCTCGAATTCTCTTAACCTTTTATAAACACTAGCAAGCTCAATGATAGTAGGCCATGCTTTTAGTATATACTGCATAGATCCCTCAACTTTACTAAATGCTCTAATAATTTGTTGCATAACTCCTAAAGTTACAACACCTGCAACTATAGCTGGAGCTAAAAATACATATGCTGATAAAACATTAGCCTGTAAATATGCAATTCTTCCAATATTAAAATATAGATATCTTATATAACTCAAAAAATGAATTTTTCGAACATCATCAAATAATTCATCTATTCTCTTTGGTCTTATATTTCCATCATCTTCTGCAATGACTAATATTTTTCGATAAGCCGCCTCTTGTTTTTGCAAATCGTATTCAACACCAACCAATCTTAAAATAATACCTAAGCCAACTAAAAAAAGTGTACCTCCAATAGACCAAATTAGGGCTCCAGTAATTAAACCATATTCCCAATCTCCAAAAAAGAAAATGGGTATACCAATACTGAGACCAAATAAAATTGGTGTAAATTCTATTAACAACATAACAGCTTCTATTAAACTTGTGCCGAGTGTTTCCATTATTCTAGAGAATTTAATTGTATCCTCTTGAACTCTTTGAGATGCACCTTCTATTTTTCTAGCCCTATCGTAAACACTATGGTACCATTCAACCATTGCTGTTCTCCATCGAAATAGATAATGTGATGTGAAAAATCCAACTACTACAGCAACTCCAACATAAATAGCCGCTAATGTAATAAAAGAAAATAAACTTGCCCAATACTCTTCAATAGTAATTGAATTTGGAGCGCTTAAAGCTTTCTGTATCATGTCGTAAAATTGACCAAACCAATTATTTATTTTAACGTCAATTTGAACTTGAAACCATAATGAGAAAAGAATAACAAAACTTCCTGCCCACGACCAATATAACCATTTACCTTGTGTAAAAAATCTAAACATTTGCTATTTTAAAAAATTATCAGTATAAGATTTTTTAATAACTGTTCTTTTTTTGGGTTCAATAACCTCATAATCAATTTTATTTTTTTTAGCGTATTCTATTGCTAAATCTTTTGATGAAAATTCTAAATTTATTTCCGAATATGTGTCGTCTGAACTTTCCCAACCCATTAAAGGATTTATAGATGTATCATTTGTTATAAATTCAAGTACCCATTTATCAAATTTTTTTAGACCTGATTGCATTGCTGTTTTTGAGGGTTTATATATTTTTGCTTTTTTCATAATTAAGTGGTCGGGGTGGCAGGATTTGAACCTGCGACCCTCTGGTCCCAAACCAGATGCGCTACCAGACTGCGCTACACCCCGAGCAAATAACTAATACATCAGTTATACTTAATTTCAATGCATAATCAGTCGCAAAAACAACGTAATTTTTAAAGAATCTGTTATAAACACCTCATGGAAATTCAGTGTCCAAAATGTAATAGATCATTTAAAATTGACAAGTCACTCATACCCGAAAAAGGAAGATTGCTCCAATGTGGGACATGTAGTCATAAGTGGTTCTTTAAAAATATAATACATGAAACTAAAACTAAAAATAAAACTGTAAATATAAATGAAGAAAATATTTTAAAAAAACCTGAAACTAAAAAAATACAAAATCCTAAAATAAATATTAATGAGAAAGAATATAATAAAATAGATATTCAAAATGATGTTCTAAAAAAAAAAGTTAATAAAATCAATTATATCAAATACTTTTTTGTTGTAATAATATCTATAATTGCATTAATATTAGTATTAGACACTTTCAAAAGTGTTTTGATAAAAGTATTTCCAAATATTAAAATCTTATTGAATAATTTATATGAAACATTAAAAGATATATCTTTATTTTTTAATGATTTATTAACTTAAAATGATTAATTATATTTCATCACCGTTTAAATGGTTTTTTAAACTTGAGGCAGCAAGTGGAATACTTTTATTAATAAGTGCAATTGCTGCTTTAATTGTAAGCAATTCTGAGCTTTCTATATATTATTTTGAAACTTTAAATAAATATTTATTTATAGGTATAAATAATTTTGGATTAAAATTAAGTGTATTACATTGGATTAATGATGCATTAATGGCGATATTTTTCTTTTTTGTAACATTAGAAATAAAAAGAGAATTTTTACAAGGTGAGCTTTCATCTTTGAAACAGGCAATGTTGCCAATTATAGGTGCTGTTGGAGGCATGTTAATTCCTGCACTAATATATATTTATATAAATATAGGTAATCCAAATACTTTAAACGGATGGGCTATTCCATCAGCAACAGATATTGCATTTTCAATAGGTATACTATCATTGCTTGGATCACGAGTACCTATATCATTAAAAGTATTTTTAACTGCGTTAGCTATTATAGATGATTTAGGTGCAATTGTTATCATCGCATTTTTTTATACTGGTGATTTGAATATTCAATATTTATTGTTAATGTTAGTAACATTCATACTTTTGTTGGTGCTTAATAAATTTTCGATTAAGAAATTTACACCATATCTTATTTTAGGATTATTTCTTTGGTTTTTCACTCATGAGTCTGGAATTCACGCAACAATTGCAGGAGTACTACTTGCATCCGTTATCCCACATAGAAAAAAGGATCATGATTTTTCTTTGTTAATAAAAATAGAACATGCAATTAGTCCATATGTGGCTTATATGATAATGCCCCTTTTTGCTTTTGCAAACGCTGGAGTTTCATTAGAAGGATTAAGTTTATCATCATTAATGTTACCAGTTCCATTAGGAATATTATTAGGATTATTTGTAGGTAAACAGTTAGGTGTGTTTGTTTTTTCATATGCTTCAATTAAATTTGGACTAGCAACCCTACCAACTAATTCTAATTGGGTAAGTTTTTATGCAGTAGGTGTTTTGACAGGGATTGGTTTTACTATGAGTTTATTTGTTGGAAATTTAGCATTTGCCAATAATTTGGAATATATGGATGGTGTTAAAATTGGAGTATTAAGTGGGTCATTATTATCAACTGTAGTAGGATTTGTTTTGCTGTATTTATCATCAAAAAAAAAATAAATGTTTAACACAAACTGCAAAATATTATTTATTATTCTTATGATTTTTTTTTCATCTAGTGCCAATTCAAAGTACGAAAAAGTATTTTATGACTTTAGTATAAAATCAATTAGCGGTGACACGATAAATTTAAGCAAATATAGAAATAATGCCATTTTATTAGTTAATGTAGCAAGTTACTGTGGATTTACTAATCAATATACTGGTCTTCAAGAGTTATGGGATGAGTATAAAGAACAGAATTTTGTTATATTAGGTGTTCCATCGAATTCTTTTAATCAGGAAAAAGATAATGAGAATGAGATTAAAAAATTTTGTGATGTAAATTTTAATATAACTTTTCCAATGACCTCTATTTATAATGTTAAAGGCGACAATGCGCATGAAATTTATAAGTGGGCTAAAGAAAATCATGGTAAATCTGCTATTCCTAAATGGAACTTTTATAAAATATTAATTAATAAAGAGGGAAAAATTGAAGAAACATACTCGTCGTTTACAAAACCTAGCTCAAATAAATTGAGAAGTAAAATTAATACTTTAATTAAATAATATTTTCATCCCGTCATAGGCTGGAATAATATTTTTTGGTAAATTTTTTTTTAATTTTGAGTAATCAACACTACTATGTAAATTTGTTAAAATTGTTTTTTTTGGTTTTATAATTTTAACTAAATTTAACACTCCCTCCAAATTGTAATGTGATGGGTGATATTCATATCTTAAACAATCAATAATAAAAAAATCAAGTTTATGTAGCTTTTTTAAGTCTTTGTCGTAAATTTTACTTACATCACTTCCATAGAATATTTTTTTATTTATTAAATAACTAGCAGCTTTTATATAACCATGTTGTGTCATTATTGGTTCAATTAATAGTTTTTTTTTTTTCGATTTAAAAGATATTTTTTTTTTTAATAAATTCATTTTTAATATTGCCGGATAGCCTGGTTTACTTTTAAAACAATAACCAAAGGATGACATTAGATGTTTTTTTGTTAATCTATCTGCATAAACATTTAATCTTTTTCTATACTTAATATAGAAAGCCCTAAGATCATTTATCCCATGTGTTTGATCAGCATGAGCGTGTGTGTATAAAACACAATCTAAATCTTTAATATTGTTTCTTAACAGTTGGGACCTTAGATCGGGGGATGTATCAATTAAAATACTAATTTCATTAAATTTTATATGTGCACAACATCTTGACCTATAATTTTTTTGATCTTTAGGATTACACTTGCCAAAATTACCATCTATTCTTGGAACACCTAGTGAACTTCCTGATCCTAATATTGTAAATTTTTTGGTCATTAAACGAAATATTTTAAAGCTAAAAATACTACTATTGGTACAGTAATAATAGATAATACTGTACTAACTACAATCATACTGGCAATATTATCCACTATCTTTTTTGGTGAATATATGGATCCAACTAAGTAATTTAAAATTGCACTTGGCATAGAACACTGAATTAATAAAACCCCTGCAGCCACACCTTCCAAATTAAAAAATTTAATAATACCAAAACCAATTAAAGGGCCAATTAAAACTCTTGCAACAGAGGAAATAAAAGCTTTATTAAATGAAAATACTTTAAGTCTAGTCAAAGCAATGCCAAGAGACATCAAAATTAAAAATATTGTGGCATATGTTAATAACATAGTTGTATTAATAATAAAATTTGGAACGTCAATTTTAAAATAAATAAATATAACTGAAATTATAACCGAATAAAAAGCAGGACTTTTTATAATAACTTCTAAAGTAAATTTTTTACTTGCTAAAAATACCCCTAATGTAAAGTGAAATAAAATTATTATTGAAGCAATTGATCCAGCTATACCAAGACCTTGAGTGCCATATGCGAATAAACATATTGGCAATCCTATATTACCAGTATTAGGTAATATAAATGGTGGAAGTTCCATTATTATATCTTTTCTTAAAAATTTTAAAAAAATTATACCTACAATCGCAAATCCAATAATAGCTAAAAAATAGTATAAAAAATAACTTAAAAAAATTTTAAATGTAAGACCAGTCGTTGTAACTGAATAAAAAACAATTGCAGGGGAACCTATATTGGCGCCAAAATTAGCTATAAATGTAGTGTCTAATTTTGGGTTTCTTTTTCCAAGAAAGTATCCTATGCCTACAACAAAAAAAACCGGGAATAAAACTTCAAAAAGTTTGAAATATATTTCCATATTTAAAGTAATCTAATTAAAGTAGGATATTTTAAAATATTTTTGCTTTTAGAAATTGCTTTTATACAATGTTGAGCATCTAATTCCTTAGATTTATGAGTGATTATAACAATAGAAGCAGTTTTATTTTTATAATTTGGAATTTGTATAAGTCTTTCTACAGATATATTTTTTAACGCTAATCGATTTGTAATTTGTGCTAATACACCTGGTTTATCCATAACTTCAAATCTTAAATACAAAGAATTAATATAATTATCATAATTAAACACTTTAATTGACTTTCTTTTAATATTTGGAATTCCAAAAGGAAATTTAATATTACCTCTTAATATTGATAACAAATCTGACATAAGAGCAGATGATGTTGGGCCTGGTCCTGCACCCTCACCTTGCAACACGCTTTCACCAACAGGTTCGCCTTCCGTAATAACAGCATTCATAACTCCATTAACATTACCTATATATGAGTCTTTATTTACTAAACAGGGATGCACTCTTTCAAACAATTTACCATCTACAATTTCTGATATACCTAACAACTTTATTCTAAAATTTAATTTATTTGATATTTCTACATCTTTAAGTGAAATATTTTCAATCCCTTCCATTAGGCATTCTTTTTTTGAAATTTTGTTATTGAAAGCTAACGCAGATAATATTCTAACTTTAGCGAAAGCATCATAACCATTAAGATCAAGTTTGGGGTTGCCTGGCTCAGCATAACCTAATTTTTGTGCTTGTTTTAAAACATATTTGAATTGATTATTTGATTTTTCCATTTGAGAAAGAATATAGTTACATGTTCCATTCAATATTCCATAAACTTTAAATATCTTATTTGTCGCCAAACCCTCTTTTATAGTTCTAAGTATTGGAATACCTCCGGCAACAGATGCTTCAAATTCTAAATTTACCTTATGTTTTTCAGCTAATTCTGATAGATAATCACCATGTTTTGCAATAAGTGCCTTATTAGGTGTTACAACGTGAACTTTGTTTCTTATAGCTTTTTCGACAACTTTTTTAGAAATACCTCCTGACAAACCAATAGACTCGAACAAAACATCAATTTTTTCAAATTTAAATATATCTAGAGGATTTTTATAAAATATTTTTTTATTAATTTTATATTTTCTTTTTTTATTTATATTTTTTGCTGATATTGCAACAATATTAATATGTTTACCAGTTTTAAGCTCAATATCCTTTTTTTTAGAATTAAGTTCATGGAGAAGATAATTTCCAATTTGTCCCAATCCTACAACTGCAATATTTATTTTTCTCATTTATTTATGTTAGGAAATTTATTATTTTTTGAGTAATTTAAAAGCTTATTTTTATATACTTTAAAACTATCATTCTCTGAGATACTTAAATTACCAAGATTTGACATTACGTTTTGTTTTGTTTTTTGCCGAAATATATTAGATGAGTAATCAATTGAGCAATTTGCAATTATCAAAAATAAAAAAAAATAGTAAATTAGATTAATCATTTAAAACCTTCATTAAATTTAAAATTATATAAAATATTAAAGTTTTGAACAGCTTGGCCTGCCCCACCCTTAATTAAATTATCGATAACACATACTATAATTGCTTTATTTTTTTCTTTTGATTTGCATACAGATATTTCACAAAAATTTGTGTTAATAACTGAACTTGTGCTTAATAAAGAATCTTTTTGTTTAATTTTAATGAATTCATTTAACTTATAATATTTTTTTAATTCATTAATAATTGTTGATAGATTTATTTTCTTATTTAAATCAAAATATATATTAGTAATTATTCCTCTAAACATTGGGGAAATGCTTGGTGTAAAAGTAAAATCGACTTTACTTTTAGATACTAAATTTAATTCTTGTTGTATTTCAGCATTATGTTTATGATTAGAAATTCCATAAACACTCATCGACTTTAGTAAATTTATTTTTTTGTATTTTTTAAATACACCTCTACCGCCTCCAGAATATCCAGATTTTGCATCTATTATAATATTTTTATTACTAATTAAATTTTTTTTTAATAAGGGTATTAGGGGTAATAAAATAGAAGTCGGATAACACCCTGGACAAGATATAATATTATATTTTTTTATTTCAGGACCTTTGATTTCTGGAAGAGCATAAATACTATCTTTAATTTTTTTCGGTGCTTTATGTTTAATTTTGTACCATTTTTTGTAATCGTTATAATTTAAAAGTCTAAAATCTCCGGATAAATCAATTAATTTTTGTTTATCAGACAAAAATTTTGAAATCTTTTGTGCGTCTCCATTTGGTAAAGCACTAAAAACTATATCTATTTTATTTAAATACTTTTTATTAAATTTAGATATTTTTGGTAACTTGTATTTCTTAAAATACTTATCAAAAGTTGAAAGCTTTTTGCCTACACTTTTGTAACCACACAAATATCTGATCTTGACTTTGCTATGATTTAAAAGAAGCTTAACTAATTCTAAACCAATGTAGCCATTAGAACCAAGAATTAAAACATTAATATTATTCATTATAATAGATATAAAAGAAATTTAATTAAAAAACTATCTTTTAGAAAATTGAAAACTTCTTCTTGCTTTTCTGTGACCATATTTTTTTCTTTCAACAGATCTAGAATCTCTTGTGGTCAGTTTTTCTTTCTTTAATGTAGATTTTAAATTTTCATCATACAATAGTATAGCTTTGGATATTCCGTGTACCATTGCTCCTGCTTGACCAGTCATACCTCCCCCAATAACTTTACAAGTCACGTCATAGTCTGTTACCTGATTAATTATTTCAAAAGGTCTTGTGATTTGCATTTGATGATTTGGTCTTTTAAAATATTCTTTAAAATTTTTTCCATTTACTGATATCTTCCCCGAACCCTTAGATAACCAAACTTTTGCTATAGATGTTTTTCTTTTACCAGTAGCGTATTTTGAATTTTCCATTTTTAACTTTTAATTAGGTTTTTTTTATTAAGTGATAAAATATCTAATATTTTTGGATTTTGAGCTGAGTGTGGATGATTGTCTCCAACATACATTTTAAGTTTTGTTAATTGTTTTTTTGCCAAAGGTCCTCCTGGCAACATTCTTTTAACCGCTAGTCTTAAGATTTCATCAGGTTTCTTTTTTGACAATCTTAATGGAGTAGTTTCTTTAATTCCACCTGGATATCCTGTGTGTCTATAGTATTTTTTGTTTTCAAATTTATTACCAGTAAACTTTAAATTTTCAATATTCTTTACTACAACAAAATCTCCGTTATCCATGTGAGGTGTAAAATTAGTTTTGTTTTTACCTCTTATTATTTTTGAAATAACTGTAGCTAATCTTCCAACAATGGCATTTGAAGCATCAATTTCGTACCACTCGCTTTTTAACTCACTTTTTTTTAAAAATTTTGACATAAATGCGGGATTAATACTTGATCTATTAATAAAGTCAATTGTTGGTTTAATTAAAAAAAACTATATTTTAGTGGACTTTTTTAACCTTGAACCTAGTACAAAATTTATAATAGAATTACAATTTAAAAAAGTCAAAGGAGATAATAATGTCTAAATCAAAAAACCCAGAGACTATAGCCTTACACGGAGGAGATTATAGAAGCGATCCCTCCACTACTGCTGTAGCGGTACCAATATACAGAACAACCTCATATCAGTTTAATAATACTGATCATGCTGCAAATTTATTTGGTCTAAAAGAATTTGGTAACATTTATACTAGAATAATGAACCCAACAAATGATGTTTTAGAAAAAAGAGTTGCTGCATTAGAAAATGGCCTAGCTTGCGTTACAGTAGGTTCTGGTCAAGCTGCATCTACATTCGCAATTATGAATGTTTGTCAGTCAGGGGATAATTTTATAAGTTCTACAGATCTTTATGGTGGAACTGTAAACTTATTTACTCATACACTTAAAAAACTTGGAATAGAATGTAGATATGCAGATCCATCTGATCCAAAAAACTTTGAAAAGTTAGTTGATGAGAAAACTCGTTGTTTTTACGCAGAAACGCTTCCTAATCCTTATTTAAGAGTATTTCCGATTAAGGAAGTATCGGATATTGGAAGAAAACATAATATCCCACTTATAATGGATAATACTGCGGCACCAGTTATTTGTAAGCCATTAGATCACGGAGCAGCTGTTGTTGTTCATTCGTTAACTAAATTTATTGGAGGTCATGGAACTGTAATCGGTGGATGTTTAGTAGATGGTGGTAATTTTGATTGGACTACTGATCCAAAAAGGCAACCGTTATTTAATGAACCTGATGCAAGTTATGGAGGTGCTGTATGGGGAGAGGTAGTACCACAATTAACTGGGGCAAACGTAGCTTTTGCAGTCAGAGCGAGAGTATGTTTATTACGTGATTTAGGTGCACCGTTAGCTCCTGATAATGCCTGGGGAATAATTCAAGGACTTGAAACTGCTCCTCTTAGAATGAAACAGCATTGTTCAAATGCTGAAAAAGTTGTTGATTTTTTATCAAAACATAAGAGCGTGACCAGAGTTATATATCCAACTCTTCATAAAGGAGCTGTTGGAGATAGGGCAAAAAAATATTTCAAAGGTGGAAATGGAGCTCTAGTAGGAATAGAGGTAAAAGGAGGAGTTGAAGCTGGTAAGAAATTTATTGAAGCTCTTAAAATGTTCTACCATGTTGCAAATATTGGTGATGCAAGAAGTCTAGCTATACACCCAGCCACTACTACACATAGTCAGTTAACTGAAGAAGAGCTGTTAGCTGCCGGTGTAACACCTGGTTATGTTAGATTATCAATTGGTATAGAACATCCTGATGATATAATTGCTGATTTAGAGCAAGCATTAACCGCATCAGGCAAACCAGGTTTAAAAGCAGTTAGTTAGTTTTTAAATTTTTATAAAGCAAATAAATACTCGAACTAACTAAAAATATAGAACTTATTTGGTGCATAGATGCGAATCCAATCTGTGCACCATATAATAAAGTAAATATTCCAAGAACAATTTGTATTAATAATAGAACACCAAGTAAATAAACAACGTTTTTTAAACCAAAGATATTATTTTTATAAATTTTGTACAGAATAATCATATAAAAAATTATGATTAAATATGCAAGATTTCTATGCATAAACTGAACTAATGATGGATCATTAAATGCTGAAATTTTAAATATATTTAATATAACATTATCGTCAGGAAAATAAGAATTACCCATTAGTGGCCATGAATTGTATATAGTGCCAGCATCCATTCCAGAAACAAAAGCTCCTATTGAAATTTGTACAAATATAAGAATTAAAAAAATAAAAGGAAAAAAAAAGTTTAAACGTTTTTCTGGAACTTTAATTTCCTTTAATTTAAGATAATTCCAAAAAATTAAAGAGAGTATTAAAAAGGCTATTAATAAATGTAATGAAAGTCTATAGTGACTCACATCAACCCTATCAACAAGACCACTTGAAACCATGTACCATCCTATAAATCCCTGAAAACAAATTAGAAAAAATATTATATATAAATTAATAAGATATTTAAATTTTATCTTAAAAGAAAAATAAATTAATGGAATTAAATAAGCTAGACCTATTAATCTTCCTAAAAATCTATGTATCCACTCCCACCAAAAAATAATTTTAAATTCGTTCATAGTCATAGAATAATTTTGTAACTTAAATTCAGGTATTTCCTTGTACAAGTTAAAATAATGAACCCAATCATTTTCATTTAATGGTGGTAAAATACCAGAAAATAATTGCCATTTAGTTATAGAAAGACCAGAGTCGGTTAGCCTAGTAAGTCCACCCACAATAATCATAATTGATATAAGCCAAAACATAGAACCTAACCATAAAGAAATATAGACTTTTAATTTTGAATTATCTATGTACATAGTCAGTTTGATATAATAAATTTATATAATTCCAATTGAATAAATGTCGCCTATTAAAAAAAAAAAATTAAATAAATTGAGAAATGAGCTTGATTCTCTAGATAATACATTACTAAAGATTATTAAAAAAAGAACAGCAATTGTTAACCAGGTTTTAAAACTTAAAGACTACAAGTATCAAATAGTTGATAAGAAAAGAATAAAAATAATCTTGAACAGAATAAAAAAAAAATCAATTAAAAATAAAATTGATCCAAAAATAACTAATAATATTTGGAAAAACATGATTAAATCATACATTGATTATGAAAGAAGAAATTTTAAAAGTAAGTAATTATTTACTGTGAGGTGGCAATTTTTTTTCCACAAACATCTCGTGTTTTCTAGTACTTGGATTGTACTTTTTAGCTTTTAATTTAATCTTAGCCTTTTCTCCACCAGCAGGTTTTTTTACATAATAAAAAAAGGGACTATCTGGTTTTGACTCAGGGACTAATCTAACTTTAACGTGTGTTTTTTTTGCCATTTAATTCTTTTTTAATTCTTTAATTAATTTAGATATTTTTTTTAATTTAATTTTAATTTTTTCAGAATTATTTATATTTGAAATATTGTTTTCGTCAACTAGTGTTTTCTCTGAATTAATTTGATTTTTTGCACCCTCTATAGTCATGCCTTTTTCTTTTAAAAGAAATTTAATTTTTTTTAAAATCTTTATAGTTTCAATACTGTAGTATCTTCTAGAATTAAATATTTTAGGTTTAACAATTTTGAATTGTTTTTCCCAAAATCTTAATGTATGAGTATTTGGTTTTCCGTCGTTTTTTTTTAAATCTAAAATAATAGCAACCTCTCCAATAGTTTTGTATTTTTGATTATTGTTGTTCACTATTTATATATTTTTTAAAATCTTTAGATGCCTTAAATATTATAACATTTCTTGAACTTATGGTTGCTTTTTCTTTAGTTTTAGGGTTTCTGCCAATTCTCTCTTTTTTTTTTTTTAGAAAAAAGGTTCCAAAACCAGATATTTTAACTTTTTGATTTTTAATCAAATTTTCTAATAATATGTCAAAAAAATCGTCAATTAGTGCTTCGCAAATTTTTTTTGAATAACCTATTTGCATATATATAGAGTTTATTATTTTTTTTTTAGTGAGGTTATCTCTCATATTATAAAATATTATTTTTAATCTTTTCTATCAATTTACCCTCAATAATTTTTTCACATACTCCTAGAGAGTTTGCAAATCCAATATAATCAGTTCCTCCATGACTTTTTATCACTGGTGAATTAAGTCCAAGAAGTATTGCTCCATTATATAGTCTAGGATCTAATTTTTCTTTAAACTTTTTTAAATTTTTAATATTTAGAAAAGAAGAAATTTTTCCTATTATATTTCCACTTAATGCATTTTTTAATTCATTTGTTATAAAATTTGCAGTTCCTTCAGCTGTTTTTAAAGCTACGTTACCAGTAAATCCATCAGTAACAATAACATTTACATTACCATCCATGATTTGATTACCTTCTATATAGCCACAAAAATCGTATATAGGATTTTTTTTATTTGAAAGTTCTTTATATGTATTTTTAATTGTTGAATTTCCTTTTATTTCCTCTGAACCAATATTTAATAACGAAACTTTGGAAGCCTCATGTGGAAATAAAGATTTATGTAAAGCTGCACCCATCAAACTAAAATCAATTAAATTTTTTTCATTACACTCTACGTTAGCTCCTAAATCTAAAACAACATTCATACCAATTTTATTAGGCCACAATGCTGATAAGGCTGGCTTATCAATGTTTTCAATCATGGGTATGTTTAATTTAGCAATGACAAAAAGTGCTCCTGTGTTACCTGCAGATACTACAACATCAGATTCTTTACACTTAACACTATCAATTGCTTTCCACATACTAGTATTCTTTCCTTTTTTTGCAGCTGAAAGAGCAGTGTCTTCATTAGATATTTTTTCTTTAGTATCGAATAGTTTATAATTTTGTTTTATTGGATATTTTTTTATATATTCTGAGATTTTATCTAAATCACCAAAAATATTATATACTATTGCTTCTTTCTTTTTAGAATGCAAAGAAATACCTCTGATAACTTTTTCAGGAGAATTATCTCCACCCATTGCATCTACTGCAATTCTAATTGGAGTTAACATATTTTACTCTTTGGGGTCTAAAACTTGTCTACCTTTATAAAAACCAGTTTTTAAATCCATATGGTGAGACAGCCTATATTCACCACTTTTTTTATCTTCAATAATATTTTTTGAAGAATGTCGTATATGAGATCTTCTCTTCCCAGTTCTAGATTTAGTTGTTTTTCGTTTTGGTACAGCCATAATTAAACTTCCAATTTTATTATATTGTTTAAGAATGAATTTAAAGAGTTTTTTTTTAACAAATTTATATATTTATCAAAATAATCAACAAAAAAAGCTGTATTTGAGTTCATATCAACATAATTTAAAAAAAATTCTTTTTTGTTGTTATTATCTTTCTCTTCCCAATCCTCTATTTCTAATATTAGTTTATGAAATAAATTTAAGTAATTCTTCATTTTTTTATTGATTGAAACGTCGCCATAGCCGATTTCTCTAATAGAAATTTCTAGTTGCCTAAAATTATAATCATATATTTTTTGTAATAACTTTTTTTCCTCACTCTTGTATATTTTAAGAAAAAATGCAAAATGAATAAGATAAAATGTTAATCTTATTGAAAAAGTTTCCTCACTATTAATATTTTTATATAATAATTTATTTCTAGTTAAATTAATTAAATTATTGTAAATATTAAGGTAATTATCACTCATATGAAAATTATTTTAATTATTGTATTTATACTTATATCAAGTTGCAGCACTAATAAAGTAGTTAAAAATCATGGCACAAGTTTCATAAAAAATAAATCGAAGGATTTAATTGTTAATAAATCTAATAAAAATGATGTTTTAGAAATCTTAGGTCCTCCATCTACAAAAAGCTCCTTTGATGATAATATATGGGTATATATAGAAACAAAAAAAGCTAGTACATCCATTTTTAAATTAGGCAAAAGAAATACGGAAAAGAATAACATTTTAATATTACAACTTGATGATTTGGGTTTAATTAAAACAAAAAATTTTTATGATTTAGCTAAAATGAATGAGATTGAATTTAGTGAAAAGATTACATCAAGTGGTTACCAAAAAAATTCATATGTCTACAACCTATTAACAAGTTTAAGACATAAAATAAATTCGCCTATAGAAAGAACTAAATCAAAAAAATAATTTTATGAAGCAATTACTGCAAGTAATAATAACGCTACGATATTTGTAATTTTGATCATAGGATTAACAGCAGGACCTGCAGTATCTTTATAAGGATCTCCTACAGTGTCACCGGTAACAGCAGCTTTATGAGCATCTGATCCTTTTCCACCAAAATTTCCATCTTCAATATATTTCTTTGCATTATCCCATGCACCACCACCAGCTGTCATTGACACAGCAACAAACAATCCAGTTATTATAACACCCAATAACATTGCACCGACCGAGGCTAATGCTGCAACCTGTCCACCAATAAAAAATATTACAAAGTATAAAACTATTGGAGATAAAACTGGCAATAACGAAGGTATGATCATTTCTTTAATTGCTGCTATTGTTAAAAGATCAACTAATTTTGCGTAATCAGGCTTTTGAGTTTTCTTCATAATACCAGGAAATTTTTTAAACTGTCTTCTTACCTCAACAACTACTGCTCCACCTGCTCTTCCAACAGCCTGCATACCCATTGAACCAAATAAATAAGGTAACATTCCACCTATTAATAAACCAACTACAACATATGGATTTGATAAATCAAAGGTTACAACTACACCCTCAAGTTTCGAACCTGCAACCTTAGAGAAATGTTTTATATCTTCAGTGTATGCAGCAAAAAGAACTAATGCCCCTAAACCTGCTGATCCAATAGCATATCCCTTAGTTACAGCTTTTGTTGTATTTCCAACAGCATCTAAGGCATCCGTAGTTTTTCTTACATTATTTGGTAATTTAGACATCTCAGCTATTCCACCAGCATTATCAGTAACAGGTCCATAGGCATCTAATGCAACAACCATTCCAGCTAAAGCCAACATAGTTGTAACAGCTATAGCTATACCATAGAGTCCCGCAATTGAATTTGTTAATAAGATGCCAGCAACTATAATTAAAGCTGGTATTGCTGTTGCTTCCATAGATACTGCTAGACCTTGAATAACATTTGTTCCGTGTCCAGTTGTGGATGATTTAGCAACACTTTTTACAGGTCTGTAATTTGTACCCGTATAATATTCGGTAATCCATATAATCAAGCCGGTTATTACAAGACCGATAACTCCACAGTAATATAAACTTGTTCCATTAAATGTTTTTTCTTCAACTGAATAAATATTGTCAAAACCAATTACATAATCTGTTAATGGATATAAAACAACTAATGATGAAATAGCTGTTACTATAAAGCCTTTATACAAGGCACCCATAACATTTTTACTTTGACCTAGTCTTACAAAATATGTACCCAAAATTGAGGTAATGATACAAGCACCACCGATTGTTAAAGGATATAACATCATGCTCATATCATTTTGGAAAAAAATTGAAGCTAATACCATAGTTGCAACTATTGTAACTGCATAAGTCTCAAATAGATCTGCAGCCATTCCTGCACAGTCACCAACATTATCTCCAACATTATCAGCGATCACGGCAGGGTTTCTAGGATCGTCCTCTGGTATACCTGCCTCAACTTTCCCTACAAGATCTGCCCCAACATCGGCACCTTTAGTAAAAATTCCTCCACCCAATCGTGCGAAGATTGATATTAAAGATGCACCAAAACCCAAGGCAACTAATGCATTAACTATTTCTCTTTCATCAATATTGAATTTTAATAAAATGTAATAATAAATTGAAATCGAAAGTAACGCTAAACCAGCTACTAACATTCCAGTTACTGCTCCTGATTTGAAAGCAACATTTAATCCATGTGTTAATCCTTTTCTAGATGCTTCTGCGGTCCGAACATTTGCCTGAACAGAAACAAGCATTCCAATGTATCCAGCAATACCAGATAAGGCCGCACCAATTAAATAACCTAGACCAACTAATGGACTGAAAGCAATACTTATAATTATTAGTACAACAATACCAACTATTGCTATAGTCTTGTATTGTCTATTTAAATATGCTTTAGCACCAACTTGAATTGCAGATGCTATTTCTTGCATTTTAGAATTACCTGAACTTGAATTAAGAATATTTTTACCTGTAAAAAAACCGTAAACAATTGATAAAATTCCTGCAAATATAGTGTAAAGAAGAATTGTTTCGCTTATAGTATCCATATGATTTGATCCTTTATATAAAATGCGGACCTTACAAAAAAAATAATAAAAGGCAATAATTAACTTTTTAAAAAGTATGCCTATAACCTTTGAAATTAGTCATTTTAAGGGGTGTTCCATTTTTTAATAAAATATTTCTTGGATTATTTTTAATTATTTGACCAATTATGGTTATCTTTTGATTCAATTTTTTTGCATATTTTTTTATCTCTTTTCTATGTTTTTTAGATGCAGTGAAAATAACCTGGTAATCATCTCCATTAAATAAATTTTTTTGTATTGTGAAGTTATTTTTCTTAATAATAGATCTAAACTCCTTAGATACAGGTAATAGATCGATATTAACTTTATATTTATATTTCTGCTTATTGATCATATTTTGTAAATCTTCAATAATTCCATCAGATATATCAACCGAAGAATTTGCGAACTTTTTCAATAATTCACAGATATTTATTGGGATATCGGGCAGATAGTATTTTTTTAAAAAAAAATTTTTTTCATATAATGAAAATTTTTTAATTTTTTTTTTTAAAAATTTTAGGCCTAAGTAACTATCACCTATATTTCCTGAAATATATATATCGTCATTAAACTTTACTTGATTTCTTTTAATAATTTTGGATGAATATCCTAATGAAGTAATGGTGAATGATAAAAAATTTCCATTTGTTGAGTCTCCACCTGATATCTTTATTTTATATTTTTTTTGTTCTTCTTTAAGTGAATTAATTAATTTTAAAATCATACTCTTGTTCAAAGTTTTTTTAGGAGATGTAAAAGATATGAAATAATATTTAGGCTTTACACCTTTACAAATCAAATCTGAGATAGATGAACGAATAATTTTCTTAATTAATAAACTTAATTTAGGTGATCTTGGAAAATGAGTGCCTTCATTATAAGTATCTACCGATATAGCAATTTCTTTTTTTTTATCAAAAAAAACGTCATCATTTAATTTTAATGCTGAAGGATTATTTTTAGCTAATTTACTTAAATATTTAATTAAATTTTTTTCGTCCATTAGGCTCTGATTTTTTTTGATATCTTATCTAAAACAGCATTTAAAAATTTTGTTTGTGATAGATCTATAAAAAAATTTGATGCATTTAGATATTCTTTTATAATTATATTTGTAGATGTTGTAGGTTTATATAATAATTCAAATATTGCACTTTTCAATATTACTTCAAATACTTTGTCTATACGTCTTACATCTATATCATCCTTAAGATGTAGATTAATCTCGTTATTTATAACTTCATTTCTCTCAAGTGTGCCGTTAACAATATCCTTAATAAATTTTTTATATCTATGTTTAGGAAAATTTAAATCTAAGTCATTATTTATTAATTTACTGTATATTTTTTGAATAATAATTACTCTTGGGTTATTTTTTCCATTATATTTCATTTTTGAATACTATTGAGATAATACTGAAAGCATTGCATTTGCGGCTTCAGCGCCCTTTTTACTACGTGCAATTGCCTGTTTCTTATTTAGACATGTAATTATACCATTGCCTATAGGTTTTTTATTTTTAACTGAGATATTTAGAATATTATCTGTCACAGAGCTTGAAATGAATTTAAAGTGAGGTGTTTGACCTTTTATCACACATCCTAAAGCAATAAATCCATCATATTTCCTCAAATTTTTTGAGATTGTAATTGGAATTTCAAATACACCAGGAACATAAATAATTTTAAAAGATAATTTGTTTTTTATAGATTTTAATGCACTTTGTAAAAGATTGTTTGATATATTCTCATAATAATTAGCAACAACTATTAAGCATTTCTTATTCATTTTAAAATTTCCTGTTTTATAATTTTTATATTATATCCATCTAATCCAATAACTTTTTTTGGTGAACTAGTTATAAGTATCATTTTTTTAATTTTCAAATCTTTAATTATTTGAGCACCTATTCCGTAGTTTCTGATTAGGTTATCCTTTGTTTTATTTTTCAAAAGTTTATCTTTGTAGTTTTTTAAAGTCTCAGACACAGACTTTAAATTAGTATCATTTATAAAAACTAGTACACAATTATTAAATTTTTTAAAATAATTTAATGTTTTATTAAAAGAATTTGGTAGTTTTTGGTTAATTAAATAATTTTTAATTACATTTGATGAAATTACTCTGACACGGGGAACAACTTTTTTCTTAATTTGTCCTTTAAGAAGTACAAAATGTTCAGAGCCATCAAGCAGATTTTCATATATTTTAATTTTATACTTTATGTTTTTTAAATTTATTTCAGAATTTTTTTTTAATTTAACGAATTTTTCGCTTTTTAATCTAAAAGCAATTAAATCCTCTATTTTACCGATTTTAAGGTTATGTTTGGATGCAAAATTAATTAAACTTTGTCCTTTAGCCATAGTTCCATCATCATTCAAAATTTCACATATTACTGCCGAACTCTTTTTTTTTGCTAATTTTGATATGTCGACAGATGCTTCTGTGTGTCCAGCTCTAACTAAAACACCTCCATCTCGTGCAATTATAGGAAACACATGACCAGGTGAAACTATTTCATTTTTTTTAACATTTGCTCTTGTTGCTATCTTAATAGTTCTAGATCTATCTTGAGCTGATATCCCAGTTGTTATTCCACTTTTAGCCTCTATAGATACTGTAAAAGCCGTTTGGTGTCTCGATTTGTTTACCGGAGACATATAATTCAAATTTAATTTTTTTGCCTGCGATGAATTTATAGCTAAACAGATGAGTCCTCTTCCATATTTAGCCATAAAATTAATTTTTTTAGGAGTTACATCAGATGCACAAAATACTAAATCTCCTTCGTTTTCCCTATTTTCATCATCTATCAATATATACATACCGCCATTCTTAGCAGTTTTTATAATTTCGCTTATTTTACTAAATTTTTTTTTTTGCATTTAAAAATTTTTTTACATATTTGGAAAGAATGTCAATTTCAATATTTACAAAATCATTTATTTTTAAATTAGGTAAATTTGTAAGTTTTAGTGTATGAGGTATTACCCAGATTTTAAAAGTATTTTTATGAATATTTGATATGGTAAGAGATATACCATTAATCAAAATTGATGCTTTATCAACCAGATAGATTTCAAATTTATTCATAATCTTAAAAGTAAAAATTAGTGCTTTATCAGATTTTTTTATATTCATAACTTTGGCTGTTGTATCAACATGTCCTTGACATATATGTCCAGAAATATCTTGTCCTTTTCTTAAGGGTTGCTCTAAATTGATTTTATCACCAATTTTAATCATCTTAAACTTTGATCTAATCAAAGTTTCATTTGAAAGAAAAAATTCTAGTATATTTTTTTTCTTTGAGATTAAAGTTAAACATACGCCGTCACAAGATATAGACATTCCTATAGTTTTTTTTTTATATAATTTTAAATTTGACTTTAGAAATAAATTTATACCTTTGGATCTTTTATCTATCCTTATTACTTTTCCTACATTGTATATAATTCCATTAAACATTAGAAATATTTTATAATCTTATCTTTACCAAGGTAAGTGTTAATTGTTTGTTTATTCGAAAAAATTTTTAATATACGACTTTTAAATTTATATTTAATAAATCTTTTTTTATTATTTATATTATTTTTAGATTTAAGCAAAAAAAATTCATTATATAGTTTATTTAGTATAAAATAGTTAGTTAATTTAATTCCTCCTTCAACTAATAAATAATATACATTTAATTTTTTAATTTTTTTCAATACATATAATAAATCTAAACTATTATTTTGGTTCAACTTTATATGAATAAGTTTTATTCCCTTTTTTTTTAATTTTTTTAATTTATAATTAATTTTATTATAAAAAATATAAGTTTTAATTTTTTTTGAGGTTTGCACTAATTTAGATTTAAGACTTATATCTAAATTTTTATCTAAAACAAATCTTGTTGGAGAATATTTTAGTAGTCCATTAAGTCGACAATTTAATTGTGGGTTATCAGAATTTACAGTTTTACTTGAAACTAATATTCCCTGATTTTTATATCTTAATAAATGGGAGAAATTCAAGCTATGTGGATTAGAAATATATTTTTTATTAGTTTTGATATAATAATCTTTAGTACAAGCAATTTTTCCAGTAATGAAGGGGTAATCTTGACTCTTTAAAAAAAAATACGATTTATAAAGATTTAAATTTTTTTTAATATGTAAGTTATTTTTTACTTTTATATTAAATTTATTAAGAATTTTTTTTGTTTTTCCTGAGGTTCTAATATCTATATCATTAACTCCATAAAAAACTTTGCCAATTTTATGTTTTATTATTTGTTTTGTACAAGGTGGTGTTTTTCCATAATGATTGCAAGGTTCTAAAGTTACATACATTGTCGATCCTTTTAATTTTTCTTTTTTTGCATTTTTTATTGCTACAGTTTCAGCATGAGGGGTGCCACCTATACCTGTCTGTCCAACTGAAATAATTTGATTTTTATTAACAATTACGCATCCTACAGAAGGATTGCTACCTGTAAGACCTAACCTATCATCTGCAAGTGATATAGCTAAACTCATGTATCTGTTATCAGATTTACTTATTTTTAATGACATTTATTTTGTCTACAAATTGGACAAAATCTTTTTCTTCCCTGAAATTTCTATAAACAGATGCAAATCTGACGTAGGCTACTGGATCTAATTCTTTCAATCCATCCATTACCATTGTTCCGACCGAATTTGATGTTATTTCACTTTGTCCTAATTCCTCTAAAGATCTCGAAATTTTTGTTATAAATTTTTCAATTGTGTCTGTATCTATGGGTCTTTTCTTTAAAGCGATATAAATTGACTTTGATAATTTATCTCTGTCAAACGGAGATTTTCTTCCATTTTTTTTTACAACTATTAATTCTCTAAATTGTACTCTTTCAAATGTAGTAAATCTCTGACCACACACGCAAAGTCTTCTTCGTCTAATTGAGGTTCCATCTTCTGTAGGTCTGGAGTCAACGACTGATGTCTCACCTTTTTTACAGAATGGGCAAATCATTACTATGATTTATATTTATCTAAGGTGTTTGTAAATCGGGAATTTAGAGCACAATTCAACAACTTCTTTTCTTACTTCAGCTTCAATTGCACTATTATCATTTGGATTTTTAGATAATCCATTAATTGTTTTAGTTATTAACTCACCAACTTTTTCAAATTCCTTTAATCCGAAACCTCTCGTAGTAGCTGCTTGTGAACCTAATCTTATACCTGAGGTTATCATTGGGCTTTCCGTATCAAATGGAATACCATTTTTATTACAAGTTATATTTGCTCTTGATAAACTATCAGATGCGGTATTTCCCTTTACACCGAAAGGTCTTAAATCTACTAACATTAAATGAGTATCAGTGCCACCTGAGTATATTTTAAATCCATTATTTTTAAGGGTTTCAGCAAGTATCTTGGCATTTGCTAAAACCGTACTGATATATTCTCTAAACTCAGGTTTTAAAGCCTCTAAGAAACCTACAGCTTTAGCTGCTATGATGTGCATTAATGGACCACCTTGGTATCCAGGAAAAACTGCAGAATTAAATTTTTTTGCTAAATCTTCTCTATTAGTTAAAATTATTCCGCCCCTAGCACTTCTAAAAACCTTATGAGTAGTTGAAGTAACTACATCTGCATGATCACATGGATTAGGATATCCTTTACCAGCAACTAATCCTGAAAAATGTGCCATATCTACCATAAAGAAAGCACCTATTTTATCTGCTATTTCTCGAAATTTTTTAAAATCTATAATTCTAGAATAAGCACTACCACCCGCAATTATCATTTTTGGTTTATGTTCTATTGCTAGTTTTTCAATTTCATCATAATTTAACAATTCAGTTTCTTTATCAACTTCATAAGCTATTGCATTAAACCATTTACCAGATACTGCTGCTTTTGAACCGTGTGTTAAATGTCCACCTGAATTTAAACTCAGCCCCATAATTGTATCACCTGGTTTAAGGAGTGCTAAAAAAACTGCACCATTAGCCTGAGCACCTGAATGCGGCTGCGCATTTGCAAACTTGCAGTTAAATAATTTTTTTAATCTATCAATGGCTAAACTCTCAGCCACATCTACATGTTCACAACCATTATAGTATCTTTTACCTGGATAGCCTTCAGCATATTTGTTTGTAAGCACAGATCCCTGCGCCTCCAAAACTGCTTGAGACACTATATTTTCAGAAGCAATAAGTTCTATATGATTTTGTTGTCTAATTAGTTCATCATCTATCGCTTTAGATATTTCTGGATCAATCTCAGATAGTTTTTTTTCAAAAAAATTTTGATATTCCGGATTTAAATATTTACCTTCACTAGACATCTTAAATTCTCCTTATTCTACTAAGGTGTCTTCCACCTTCAAAGTTAGTATTTAAAAAAAGATTTACTAAACTACAAGCTTTTTTTTTACTTAATAACCTTGAACCTAGTGTAATGATATTTGCATCATTATGCAATCTAGATAATTTGGTAGATTTAACATTAAAACACTGAGCAGCCCTTATATTCTTATGTTTATTGGCAGTTATACACATGCCTGTGCCAGATCCACACACCAAGATTCCAACATTTTTTTTACTTGTTTTAACCTTTTTTGCTAATTTGTGAGCGTAAATTGGATAATCAACCTTTTTATTAGATGTAGGACCCAAATCAAAATAAGCTATATTTTTGGTTTTTAAATATTTTTTTATTTGTTCTTTTAGTTTATATCCAGCGTGATCTGAAGAAATAAAAATTTTTTTCAAATTAATTAAAATTATAGTCTAAAACGCAAGCAACCAGATGAACTCTATTTTCTTCTCCACCATTAAATGCATTATGGTATTTAACATTATTTGTAACCCAAACTCCTCCATCAGCAGGCATATGCTGCGCAGTTTTATCTATAACCATTAAGCAGCCGGGATTTGTAATTATAGGAATGTGAAGTCTAGGTTCTGGGTCCCTATGCCAACTTAATGTAGATCTTGGTTCTTTTAATAACAATCTTACTCTGCCTAATTTGTAATGTTTCTTTAATTCATCGAATACTTCTTTGAAATAAGTGTGCTCAAAATCTTTTATGAACTCTGAATATTTGCTTTCATCAATATTTACATCTCTTGATACTTCAATTCCAGTAGAGTCTGGTTTAGTCCAATATACTCCACGAGCCTTATTTCCTTCAATTGAACTTGGGTCACCTGGTATCTGAGTCAAAGGTATAGCTGCGAAGTGCGGTATTCCCAAACTAGTATCGAATCCTTTTATTTTTAAAACTTCATTAAGTGCGTTTTGCAATTTTTTTAAATCGAAATTAACTTTTTGTTTTTGAAAATCACCAATTATTTTTTGTGATTTTACTTTATTTAAAGATGTCACGTTGTTCATAATAAATAAATACTTTATTTCTAATCATAATACATATAAAAATTGCCGCATATTAAAATTTAATTGAGAATGATTATCACCGGAAAATATCCAAATTTAAGAATGAGAAGAAATAGACGTACGGATTGGGTAAGACGATTGGTTGAGGAGAACAATATAACTTCTAGTGACTTAATATTACCTATTTTTTTAGTTGAGGGAAGAAATAAGAAGCAGGAAATAATTAATATGCCAGGTGTTTATAGATATTCTTTAAATAAATTACATACGATTCTAAATAAAGCTATTAAATTAAAAATTCCAACAGTGGCTTTATTCCCTTATACAGAAAAAAAATTAAAAGATGCTGAGGGTTCTGAAGCATTAAACGAAAATAATTTAGTATGTAAAGCTATAAGATACATTAAGAAAAACTATAAAGATCAAGTTGGGATAATGTGTGATGTTGCTCTAGATCCATACACAAAACATGGACATGATGGAATATTAAAAAATAATAAAATTTTAAATGACGAGACAAATGAAATATTAATTAAACAATCTATACTACAAGCCTCCATGGGTTGTGATATTATAGCCCCTTCAGATATGATGGATGGTAGAATTGGTATGATTAGAAAAAATTTAGATAAACATAAATATCAAGATGTTCAAATACTTTCGTACGCTGTGAAATATGCTTCAAGTTTTTATGGACCATTTAGAAATGCCGTGGGCACAAAAGGTATACTTAAAGGGGACAAAAAAACTTATCAAATGGATTTTAGGAATAAAAATGAGGCCTTAAGAGAAGTTTCATTAGATATCAAAGAAGGTGCAGATATGATTATGGTTAAGCCAGGAATGCCTTATCTTGATATTATAAGCTTAATTAAAAAACAGTTCCAAATTCCAATAATCGCATATCAAGTATCTGGTGAATATAGTCTTATTATGAATGGAATAAAAAAAAATATAATTAATGAAAAAGCAATAATTGAGAGCTTAATATCATTTAAACGGGCAGGTG
>CABZCF010000003.1 GCA_902524235.1 uncultured Pelagibacteraceae bacterium
GTTCTTCAGATTTGCTTATTAGAGTTCTCAAAATTTGATTATTATTTAAATATATATCACCATCGATAAATTGAATTATATCTCCAGGTAAACCTACTAATCTTTTAATGTAATCAGTCCTATTATCTGCAGGAGTTTTAAAAACTATTATATCACCTCTCTTAGGTTTTGAATTAAGAAGTCTACCATCAAATATAGGTGGGCTAAACGGAAATGAGTGTCTGCTATATCCGTAAGATAGTTTTGTAACAAATAATCTATCACCGACTAATAAATTTGGTTCCATTGATGACGAAGGTATATAAAAAGGTTGTATTAATAATGAACGAATTATCACTGCAATAATTAATGCATAAAATAATGTTTTTAAATTTTCAATAAACCATTTCATTTTAGCCTTTCATGAAGTATTACGTAAGCAATGGAGTATCTCTTTTCATCAGATATAGACAGATGGATTTGATATTTTTTTATTTTAAATTTTTTCTTTATAAATAGTTGAATTTTTTTTTCTAACTCGATAAATGGCTGGCCTTTGCTATTATTAGTTATTGTAATGTCATTGAATTTAAACCCATTTGATAAACCAGTTCCAATTGCTTTTAAAAAAGCCTCTTTAGCGGCAAACCTTTTGGCAAAATAATTAGTTTTATTTATCTGTTTGTTTTTAGCGATGTCTTTTTCTTTACTAGAAAATATTTTGTTAACAAAATTTTTATTCTTTATAGCTTTTTCTATTCTTCTGTTTTCAACAATATCAACACCGTTTCCTAATATTCTCATTTTATCTACAAATACTCTTAAATATTCTAATAGTTTTCTTTAACCCAAAAAAAACTGACTCACCTATTATAAAATGTCCAATATTAAATTCTTTTATACCTTTTATTTTAGAAAGAATTTTAGCTGTTCTATAATCCATGCCATGACCGGCATGAACCTCAATACCTAAATTAACAGCATATCTAACTACTTTAATAATTTTCCTCAGTTCACTTTTATAATATTTATTTTTTTTTATTAAATTTGAAATTCGACCTGTATGTATTTCAATACAATCAGCATTTAAGTCTTTTGAAAATCTTACATCTTTAATAGATGGATTTATAAACAAACTTGTTCGTATTTTATTATTATTTAAAACATTAATTATTTTTTTAATTTTTTTATTATTATTATTTAAATTTAATCCACCCTCTGTAGTAATTTCATTTCTTTTTTCTGGCACCAAACAAACAAAATTTGGTTTATTTTTTAAAGCTATTTTTAATATTTTTAAATCAGCTGCCATTTCTAAATTTAAAGGAATTTTTTTATTAGAAGATATTTTTTTAAAATCTAAATCTTTAATATGCCTTCTATCTTCTCTTAAATGAATAGTGATAGAGTCTGCACCGCATTTCATTGCATATGTGGCTGCTTTATAAGGAGCTGGGTGATCCTCGCCTCTAGCATTTCGGATAGTAGCGATATGGTCAATATTTACCCCTAATCTAATCATTTTAAGAATCTACTCCCTGGTGCGGTAATCGGAATTTGCTTAAGGCTATAAGGAATATTATTTTTTTTAAAAACAGGCACTTTAATCTTTAATTGAGAAATAATTGGCTTACTTTTTATTTTAAGATTTCGTTTTTCCGATCTGTTAATTAATGATGCAAATCCCAATAATTTTGCTTTAGATTTTTTTACTAATTCTGAACATTCTAAACTAGACCCCCCAGTTGTTATTACATCCTCGACAATTAAAACATTAGAGTTTCTTTTAATGTTAAACCCCCTTCTTAATTTAAATTTGCCTTTGACCCTTTCAGCGAAAATTGTTTCTATTTTTAAAAGTCTACCTATTTCATATCCAATTATGATACCACCTATGGCTGGTGCTAGAATTAAATCAATTTTTTTAAATTTTTTCTTAATTTTTTTACTTAAAGATAAACACAGTTTTGATGCCAGATGTGGATGACTCAAAACTTTCGCACATTGAATATAAATTGGAGAATGTAAACCTGATGATAAAATAAAGTGTCCTTCTAATAATGCATTAGTTTTTCTTAAAACTTTCAAGGAGTTTTTTAAAGAAAGCATATTTACTATTTTTGTGTCTAATTATTTTAAAGCTATATTCTTTTTGTTTTAGCTGACTAATTAGATTTGTAAAGTTTTTCAAATCATTAATAAGTAGATTAAAATGAAAATTTATCGTACTTTTAGTCTTTTCGACCATTTCTACACTTGTTATATTTACATTATGGCTGCCAATTAGAGTAGTAACTTCTCCTAAAACACCTGGTTTATCAAAAAGAGATATCCATAGTGTCGTATTATATTTTTTATTCCTAGCAGTTCCGTTTGTTTCTCTATATTGCCAATATCGTCTGATTGCAGCTCTTGCTTTACCGGTTTTAGCAGTGCTTACCCAATGCAAAGATGGGGATACCTTTTTGGATGTTATAATTTTTACAACATCTCCATTAATTAAAACGGCTTGCATATCACTTTCTTTCCCATTTATTTCGCATCCAACTGCCTTATCACCGATTTTTGTATGAACAGCATAAGCAAAATCTATTGGAGTAGCATTTTTAGGCAATTTAATTACAGACCCTTTTGGAGTAAAACAAAAAACGTTTTCTTGAAACATTTGGAGTTTTGTAAATTCATAAGAATCCTCTGGGTTTTCATTCTTATCAATAATTTCTACTAAATCAGCTAACCAGTCATATTCTTTCCATGTTAAGGAACTAAATTTTTCTGATGACTTATATTTCCAGTGAGATGCAATACCTCTTTGTGCATATTCATGCATTTGCATGGTTCTAAGTTGTATTTCTATTGGTCTCTTATTAGGTCCAATTACTGCTGTATGTAAAGACTGATAATTATTTATTTTCGGTGAAGAAATATAATCTTTAAACCTACCTGGTATACAGTTCCAATTACTATGAAATACACCTAACGCTTTATAGCACTGGTCTACATCATCTAATATAACCCTAAATCCAATTATATCTGTCATTTGCTCAAGAGATGTTCTTTTTTTTTGAACTTTTTTCCATAATGAAAAAGGGGTTTTTTCTCTTCCAAAAATTTTACAATATATATTCTTTTCTGTAAGGAGATTTTTTAATTCGTCAGATACTGTATTAAAATTTATCTCGTTAGCTTCTTTTATATTGCTTAGTCTATCTTTGATTAATTTTCGAGCCTGAGGATTTAATACTTCAAAACATAAATCCTCTAATTCATCTTTAATTCTATTCATTCCCATTCTATCAGCTAATGGTGCATAAATTTCCATTGTTTCTTTTGCTTTTGTTATTTGCTTATCCTTATTTGTAACAAATTGAATTGTTCGCATATTATGAAGTCTGTCAGCAAGTTTGACCAATAAAACTCTAATATCTTTTGAAGTGGCTAGGATTAATTTTCTAAAATTCTCAGCTTTAGAATTTGATGCAGCTTGGTTTTCAAAAACAGAAATTTTAGTAACCCCATCAACTAAATCAGCAACCTCTTTTCCAAATTCTTTTTCTATAGTTTTATAAGTAGCATGTGTATCCTCAATGGTGTCATGTAACAAACCTGTAGCAATTGTTGCGCTATCTAATTTTAATTCTGTCAATATATTTGCAACAGCCACAGGATGAATTATGTATGGTGAACCCTCGTCTCTTTTTTGCTTCTCGTGAGCTTTTAATGCAAAATCATATGCCTTAGATAAAGTCTCAGGATTTAAGAACCTATTGTAGGATTTTACCTTATTTATTAAATCATCTGGTTTAAGCATAATTACTTATACCATTAAATCACATAACTTTAATACCTGTTATGCTACTTAATGGTAATTTTGATATTAATTCTGTTATTTTTTGCTTAGTTTTAGGATGCTTCCAATGATTACAAATTTCAAAAAGTGGTAATAATACAAAATTTCTAGCTGACAATCTTGGGTGAGGTACTATCAAAAAGTCTTTTTTAATCTTAATCGAATAATTTTTTTGATTGTAATCTATTATATCTATATCACAGACTCTAGGTGAATTTCTTGGACCTGGAGTTCTTCCAATTAATTTTTCAATATTTTTTAAATTTAAAAAAAGATTTGGAAGGGATAAATCCGTATTAATTTTTAGAACAATATTTAAATACTTTGGAAGCTTTGTGTTTGGCCATGATGGGGTTTCATAAAATGAAGAACTTTTTAAAATATACATTTTATGAAATAGTATTAAATTTTTTGTCTTCTCAATATTTATGATACGATCTCCCAAATTAGATCCTATGGATAAATATGCCGTATTAACTACTTTTTCTAAAATATCTTGCTTTTTCTCTATTCCAGTCTCTGGTTTTTTTTGTTTGTCTTTTATCATGCATTTTTTTTCCTTTAGCTACTGCAATTTCAACTTTTGCTTTACCTTTCTTAAAGTACATTTTGGTAGGAACCAATGTAAATCCATCTTCATTCATTCTTCCAATTAGCTTATTAATTTCCTTTTTATTAAATAATAATTTTCTCTCAGCATATGGATTATGGTTTATGTAACTAGCAGCTTTATATAATGGAATATGTGAATTGATAAGATAAATCTCTCCTTTTTTTTCTACTGCATACGACTCGGCAATATTAACTTTACCTTGTCTTACAGATTTTATCTCAGACCCTTTTAAAACTATTCCCGCTTCAATTAGATCATTAAAGAAATAATTAAAACTAGCTTTTCTATTATATGAAATTATCTTTAAACCATTATTGGTTTTTTTTTTCATTATATCAATTCTGCAAACTTTAATGCTTTCTTTACCACTTCCTCTGTATCTTTTTTAATATTTACTAGTGGTAATCTTATTTCATCACTACACAAGCCTAGAAGTTTTGCTGCATACTTAACAGGTGCGGGATTGCTTTCAATGAAAAGTGATTTATGCACAGGTTGTAAAATTTTGTCAATTTTTTGGGCTTCTTTTAACTCGTTATCTAAATTTGATTTAGAAAATTTTTGCATATCAGAACATAACTTTGGTGCAATATTTGCGGTAACAGAGATAACACCCACACCACCTCTTTTATTGAATTCTAAAGCTAAACCATCCTCACCAGTTAGCTGAATAAATTCATTTCCTAATTTTTTTATTGTTTTATCTAATCTCTCTAAATCACCTGTAGCATCTTTAACTCCAGCAATATTTTTTAATTCAAATAATCTTGCCATAGTGTCAACAGACATATCGATTACACACCGACTGGGTATATTATAAATTATTATTGGTAGATTGGTATTATCATTAATTTTTTTATAATGTTGATATAAACCTTCCTGAGTAGGTTTATTGTAATATGGTGTTACTACAAGCACTCCGTCAGCACCTGCTTTTTCAGAGTGTTTAGTTAAAGCAACAGCTTCTTCAGTTGAATTTGAACCTGTTCCAGCAATTACAGGAATTTTTCCATTTGACTCCTTAATACAAATTTCAATGACTTTCTCGTGTTCATCATGACTTAAGGTTGGAGATTCACCGGTTGTGCCTGCTGGAACTAAACCATTTGTTCCATTTTCCAAATGAAAATTAATTAGTTTTAAATAAGCTTCTTCATCTAGCTTATTATTCTTAAATGGGGTAACAATAGCAACATTTGATCCTTTAAACATAAATATTTATAACATAGTTTGTAGAATCGTTTGATATTTTATGAAAGATAAATCTAAGAAAATATTGTTAATAATCCTTATTTTTTTAATTATACCTCATACATCGACTTCAGCAGACTTAATTATTCCAAAGAAAAAACCCTATATAACTAAAGAAAATTTAAAAAAAAATAAAATTAGCAATTTTTTAATACCCTTAAAAAAACCATCACAAAAACAAATAGATAAAGACATTTTAATTACAAAACAAGAAAAAAAAGAGCAAAAAAAAATTGTAGGTGGGATAATTTTACCAAAATCCAAACCCCTGGTTGTTAAGAAAGATAAAGCGGTAGCCCAAAAAAAATCAAAATATTTTTCCGAAAAAGATTTTAATTATGCAAGACAGGCTTTTAAACTTATGGAAAAAAGAAATTGGGTTGAGGCTGAAAAAATAGCAAAGAAAGCAAAAAGTAAATCAATATATAATTTTATACAATGGAGACACTTGATCACAACAGGAAATACTGCCACGTTTTTTGATTATAAAAATTTTATTGAAAGAAATGGTGATTATCCAAGAATGGGAAGAATAAAATATCTTTCAGAACACAAATTATCAACAGAGATAATGTCACCAAAAAAAATAATTAAGTATTTTGAAATAGAGAAACCTTTGAGTGGCTTCGGAGAAATTATTCTTGGCGAGAGCTATATTTCTATTGGAGAAACAAATAAAGGTACTGAGTTGATTAAAAAAGGCTGGATTACTGCAGATCTTTCAAAAACAGAATTAAGATCTTTTAGAAAAAAATATAAAAAATATTTAACTAAAGAAGATTATATTAAGCGAGCTGATTACCTGGCATGGGAAAATAAATATTGGGATCTTAAGAGAATGTTAAGATATTTACCCAAAGATGAACAATTATTATATACGGCAAGACAACTTTTGATGAGTAAATCTTACGGTGTAGATAATGCAATTAAAAATGTTCCAACACATTTAAAAAATGATGCTGGTTTGAATTATGATAGGTTAAAATGGAGACGTAAAAGAGGAAGAGTTGACAGTTCTTTAGAAATTTTAACGAAAATTAAAAATACTAAAGACTATATGGTTAGACCTGACAAATGGTGGAAGGAAAGATCAATAATAGCAAGATCACTAATTTATAAAAAAAAATTTACAACTGCTTACAAATTAACAAGCAAACATGGATTAACCGAGGGTCCTGAATTTGCCGATGCTGAATGGATGAGTGGGTGGATAGCATTAAGTTTTTTAAATGATCCATTGCTTGCAATCGATCATTTCACAAAATTTTATGAAAATGTGGGATATCCTATAAGTTTATCAAGAGGAGCTTATTGGTTAGGGAGATCAAATGAAATTTTAGGAAATGATAATGAAGCAAATAAATGGTATAAAGAAAGTTCTAAATTTTTAACCACATATTATGGACAATTGTCTCACTTAAAAATTTCCCCTAATAAACCTTTCGTTTTAAACGAATTGATGGAAGTAGATAAAAATTTAGCAGAAAATTTTTACAAAAAAGATTTGGTAAAAATAGTATATTTGCTAGATGAATTAAATAAAGATAAATACACAAAACATATATTAAGATTTCTAGCAAATGAAAATGTTGAATTAGGTAGCGAGGTGTTAGCAGCTAAACTAGCTACTGATATATCAAGATTTGATTTTGCAATTCAAGTTTCAAAAATTGCTTCTTATCAAAAAAGATTTCATAATAAATATAATTATCCAATTATAAGCACTCCTAAATACATAAATAAAAGAAAAATTCCTGAGTCTGCATTTATATTATCTATTATAAGGCAAGAGAGTGAATTTGATACTTCAGCAAATAGTTCTGCTGGTGCGAGAGGATTAATGCAATTGATGACTTACACTGCTAAAACTGTAGCAAAGCAAGCGAACATGTCTTACTCTAAATCTAGATTAACAAAGGATCCAGAGTACAATATAAATCTTGGTTCGCATTATATAGCTGGCCTAATACTTGAATATGATGGAGCTTATCCATTTGCTATAGCAGCTTACAATGCTGGACCTAAGAGAGTCAAATACTGGAAAAAAATAAATAAAAACCCTCAAAAGGGACAAATAGATTACGTTGACTGGATAGAATTAATTAAGTTTAAAGAAACTAGAAATTATGTTCAAAGAGTATTAGAGAATTATAATGTTTATAGATACATTTTGGAGCAAAAACCAATATTAGTTAAAGACTTTTTTAAAAGCGAACCTTTGTACTAGGAGTTAGCGGTACACTCTACCCGAGGCTATCTCAAACTACATCACACTATTTATGAGGACTATTTAACTTTCATTAAAAATAAATCAATTAAAGACTCGTCAATTTAACCAACAATCTAGAACATAGACTAGATCATTTGGAGATAGAACAAGGATTGGACTATTGTAAACAAAGAAAACGCAAGTAAACTGTGGAAAATTATTCAGGAAGCTGGCGATTATATTAATGGCGGAAGGAGAGGGATTCGAACCCTCGGTACACCATTATAGCGTACGACAGTTTAGCAAACTGTTGGTTTAAACCAGCTCACCCATCCTTCCATAGTTTATGTGTAACTTGAAACCATTGAATATTCAATATTTATACAGTATTTATGATCAAAATATGAAAAATAAATATTCAATATTTTCGTTAATAAAAAACGCTTTAAGTGGACATGAAAATTGGCAAAGAGCTTGGAGAGATCCAGAACCAAAAAAAGAATATGATGCAATAATTATTGGTGGTGGTGGCCATGGATTAGCAACAGCTTACTATTTGGCAAAAAAGCATAAATTGATAAATATTGCAGTTGTGGAAAAAGGATGGATTGGTGGAGGAAATACCGGTAGAAACACAACTATTATAAGATCAAATTATTTGTGGGATGCTAGTGCAGGGCTTTACGATCATGCTTTAAAAATTTGGGAAGGTTTATCTCAAGAACTTAATTATAATGTAATGTTTAGTCAGAGAGGAGTTATGAACCTTGCACACAATCTTCAAGACGTAAGAGATTTAAAAAGAAGAACACATGCAAATAGATTAAATGGAATTGATGCGGTATGGTTAAATACAGAGGAAGTTAAAAAGTTTTGTCCAATTATTAATACTTCACCTAATATAAGATATCCAGTTTTAGGTGGAACATTACAAAAAAGAGCTGGAACCGCTAGACACGACGCAGTTGCATGGGGGTATGCTAGAGGTGCTGATGCTATGGGAGTTGACATCATCCAAAATTGTGAAGTAAAAGGAATTAAAAGAAATGGTGATCAAGTAGAGGGAATAGAAACAACAAAAGGTTTTATCAAATCAAAAAAAATTGGAGTAGTTGCAGCTGGTCACTCAAGTGTAATAGCTAACATGGCTGGTATAAGATTACCCTTAGAAAGTAAGCCACTTCAAGCCTTAGTATCAGAACCCGTAAAACCAATTATTGATACGGTTGTTATGTCTAATGCTGTACATGCTTACGTAAGTCAATCAGATAAAGGCGAATTAGTTATTGGAGCTGGTACTGACTCTTATATTTCATATACTCAAAAAGGAAGTCACAATATTGTAGAGGAAACCTTAAGAGCAATTTTAGAATTATATCCAATATTTAGTAGAATGAAAATGTTGAGACAATGGGGAGGAATTGTTGATATTTGTCCTGACGCAAGTCCAATTATTAGTAAAACTCAAATTAAAGGTCTATATTTTAATTGTGGATGGGGTACCGGGGGATTTAAAGCAACACCAGGCTCAGGCGATTTATTTGCTCATACAATTGCGAACGATGAACCACATAAATTGAATGCAGCTTTCAATCTAAACAGATTTGTAAGTGGAGATCTTGTTGATGAACATGGTGCTGCTGCTGTTGCACACTAATGTTTATAATTAATTGTCCTTATTGTGGTGAAAGAGATCAAACAGAATTTTCGTGTGGTGGTGAAGCTCATATAGAAAGACCAAAACAGCCAACTGAGTTAAGTGATGATCAATGGGCTGAATATCTATTTATGAGGAAAAATATTAAAGGTGTGCAGTTTGAAAGATGGAACCATGCTCATGGATGTAGAAAGTGGTTTAATATGGTTAGAGATACTTCTAATGACAAAATTCAAGCGGTTTATAAGATGGGTGAAAAACCTCCAGTTAAATAATTATGTCAAAAAATTTAAGAATAAATAAAAATAATTTTATAGATCAAACAACAAGAATTTCATTTAAATTTAATGGTCAAAAACTCTTTGGATATAAAGGTGATACATTGGCATCAGCATTGTTGGCTAATAATATTCATCTAGTTGGTAGAAGTTTTAAATACCATCGTCCTAGAGGAATAATGACATGCGGCTCAGAGGAACCAAACGCAATAGTACAAATTGGAAATGATCCTTCATTAACAGATCCTAACGTAAGAGCAACTGAGATTGAACTATATGAGGGTTTAGATGCATCAAGTCAAAACTGTTGGCCAAGTGTAAATTTCGATATTGGAGGAATAAATAATTTTCTATCCCCTCTACTGCCTGCTGGATTTTACTATAAAACTTTTATGTGGCCTGCAAGTTTTTGGGAAAAATATGAGTATTTTATTAGGCACTCTGCTGGTCTTGGTAAAGCACCTACAAAATCCGATCCAGATATTTATGATCATCAGTATTCACATTGTGATGTATTAGTTGTTGGCGGAGGTATTTCAGGAATTATATCAGCAAAATTGTCGGCAGAAAAAGGTTTAGATACAATCTTAATCGATGACAAAAGTTTCTTAGGGGGTTCAACGATATATCAAGAAAATGAATGCTATAAAATTAACAGTGTTAATTCAAATAAATGGTTAGCTAATGAAATAGAAAGTTTGAAAAACTATCCAAATTTGCTTGTTAAGAATAGAACTAGTCTTGCAGCGTTTCATGGATATAATTACTTATTAGCTAGAGAAAGTTTAACTGATCATTTAAGTGTTAATGAGAGAAAAGGCAAAGTAAGACAAAGATTGTGGAAAATCAGAGCTAAAAAAGTAATTATAGCATCCGGATCTATTGAAAGACCATTAATATTTAGTAACAACGATAGACCTGGAATTATACTTTCATCCTCAATAAAAAAATATATCGATTATTATGGTGTTAAAACTGGAGAAAATATTTCACTTTTTACTAACAATGACAGTGCATATGAAGCTGCAATATCTCTTTATAAAAGTGGAGTTAAAGTAAATGTGATTGTGGATATTCGTAAAAATTCAGACTCCTTAATTGTAAAAGAAGCATTAGAGTTGGGATTAAAAGTATTATGGGAGTCAAGCGTAGTAGATACTCAAGGATATAAAAGAATTAAATCATTTGAAGTAATGAAACTCTCAGATGACGGTTATAATGTTGTAGGAAATAGATCTAAATATAGTTGTGATTGCTTAGGTATTTCAGGTGGTTGGACTCCTATGGTTCACTTATTTACACAATCTGGTGGAAAATTAAAATTTAGAAATGAAGATAATGTGTTTATACCTGATGAAAATAAAACTCCTTCAAATCAAATCAGTGTTGGGTCATGTAATGGTGAATTTAAATTAAATGAAATCGTAGTTAACACTATTGAAAATTTAAAAAGCTTTCTAAGTTTAAATAACTCGTGCTACGATGGAATTAAAATTATTTGTCCAGATGAAAAATCAAAAAGAAATATTTGGCTACTACCCTCAGATAAACCTATTGGAAAAACAAAACCATTTTTAGATTTTCAAAATGATTCTACTGCTAAAGATGTTAAACTTGCGTTACGAGAAGGATTTAAATCAATAGAACATGTAAAAAGATATACAACTACTGGAATGGGTACTGATCAAGGAAAATTATCTAATATGCATGCATTAGGTATTATCGCAGATACTACAGGCACAAATATGGGTGAACTTGGAACTACAACTTTCAGACCACCTTATACACCTTTAACATTTGGAGCAATTGTAGGAAGAAATGTCGGAAAATTTTTTGACCACACAAGAAAAACTGCAATCCATAACTGGCATGTAAAAAATAAGGCAGAATTTGAAAATGTAGGTCATTGGAAGCGACCTTGGTATTTTCCAAAAAATGGTGAAAATATGCACCAAGCAGTTCAAAGAGAAAGTAAAGCAGCTAGAGACAGCGCCGGTATATTAGATGCATCCACCCTAGGAAAAATTGATATCCAGGGAACTGATTCTTCGGAATTTTTAAATAGAATTTATACCAATGCTTGGTCAAAACTTGAAATAGGTAAATGTAGGTATGGATTAATGCTTAATGAAGACGGTATGGTTTACGATGATGGTGTAACAACAAGACTTGGTGAAAATCATTATATAATGACAACAACAACTGGAGGAGCAGCAAATGTTTTATCTAAGTTGGAAGATTATCTACAAACAGAGTGGCCAGAATTAGATGTTTATTTGACTACAGTAACTGATCAATACTCAACAATTAGTATTTGTGGTCCTAATTCAAAAAAAATACTTGCTAAAATTGTTCCAGGTCTTGATTTATCAGACAATAATTTTCCTCATATGTCATTTAAAAATACTAAAATAAGTAATGTTAATTGCAGAATAATGAGAATAAGTTTTACAGGAGAACACAGCTACGAGATAAATATTCAATCAAATTATGCAGAAGATGTGTGGATTAAATGTATGGAAGCTGGAAAAGAATTTAATTTAACACCTTACGGCACTGAAACAATGCACCTTTTAAGAGCTGAAAAAGGATTTATAATTACAGGTCAAGATACTGATGGAACATTAACCCCTTCAGATTTACAAATGGATTGGATTATAGGAAAAAGGAAATTTGATTTTATTGGTAAGAGATCACTTTATAGAAGTGATACAATTAGAGAAGATAGGAAACAATTGGTTGGTCTTTTAACAGAGGATCCAAAAGAAGTTTTGGAAGAAGGAGCGCAATTAGTTGAAAATATTAACAAAAAGCCTATCGAAATGTTAGGGCATGTCACCTCTAGTTATTTCAGCCCTAATTTAAATAAATCAATAGCCCTTGCGGTTGTAAAAAGTGGAAAGAAACTTAAAGGCAAAAAACTTATAGTGCCGATGGAAAATAAAAATATAAATGTAACAATAACCGACACCGTGTTTTACGATAAAGAAAATAAGAGACTAAATGCTTAGTTTTAATTCACCAATTAAAGAAGAAAAAAAATATAATGATTTGAAAATTGTAGAAATTGAGCCAACTATAAAAATTAATTTAAGAAGTAATAAAAGAGAATTTTCAACAAAGATTGGAAAAATATTGTCTATTTTACCTCCTAACGAGGCAAATACTTCATCAGGTAATGAAAATTATAATTTTCTATGGTTAAGCCCTGATGAATGGCTTGTATATTCAAACAATATCAATCACACATTAGATAATCAAATAGAGTTAGAGAATAATTTATTTAATGAAATATCTAAGCTAAATCAAGGAGCTGTTACTAATGTATCTGACAATTGGGTGATGATTAATTTAAAAGGTAGTAAAACCTTTGATTTACTTTCAAAAAGCTGTCCTTTTAATTTTAAAGATTTCAAAAATAAGAAAGGCTCAGTGGTTCAAACTGTTTTAAACCATGTAGATGTAATATTACATAACAAAGATGAGAATGATTTAAACCTATTCGTAAGAAGATCTTTCTCACAAGATTTATGGTTGTGGATTAACGATAGCGCTCGTTTTCTCTAATCTTGATTTTAAATAATAAACAATAATAGCAAGAAATATCGCAGAGAAAATCCAATTAACTACAGTCCAAATCCAGAAAAAAGTTTCAAAGCTAGCATTTATGTATTTTGCAAATAAATAAACCATAAGTGGATTAAAAATGTTTCTGAATATATTAGATATCATGGCATATTCTGATTTTTTTAATGCCATAAACAATCCATTTGAAAGAAAAAAAATTGGATAAGCAGGTAAAATAAATGCACAGATTTTTAAATAATTGGATCCAAATTTTATAACTTCAATGTCATTTGAAAAGAAGCTCATTATAGAATTTGATAAAATAAATAAGAAAAAACCAGAAATTAACATTATTAAAAATGAATATTTAATAGAGGTAAAGTATGTCTCTTTTACTCTGTTAAGATTTCTTGCTCCAAAATTTTGGGAAATAATTGAAATTATTGCTGTATTAATTCCCAAAATTGGTAATAACACAACTTGCTCTATTCTTGTACCAGCACCATAACCTGCTACCGCATACTCACCTGTGATACCTACATAAGCAATAACTATTGCTGCCGTTATTGAATACGCAAAAATTGAAATTACGATTGGCATTGATGTAAAAAAAATATTTATAAAGTAAAATAATTTAGGTTTTAGATAATGTTTAGTAATCTCTTTTACGATTTTATTCCTTAAAACTTTCCAGAGAATTGCTAAAAAAACCACCGACTGAGCAATTATTGTTGCAATAGCTATTCCTTTTACACCAAGAGCTGGTATAAAAAAAAGCCCAAAAATTAAAATTGGATTTAATATTAGATTTAAAAAAAAAGATAGTATCAATAAATTTCTGTAGGTTTTTGTATCACCTTCTGCATGTAGAAGAGAATTTAATGCTACAATTAATATAAATAATATAGACCCTTTAAATATAATATCAGTGTATTGTAATCCCAGATCTGTTACTTCACTGGTAGTTACCATCAACAAAAAAAAATTATCCGTTAAATTTAAACCTATAAAACTGATTATAATCGATATTAAAATCGCAAAATAGATTATATGAGTAAAATAATTAAGAATATTTTTTTTATTATTCTCCCCAATACTATTTCCAATTAAAGATGTTCCAGCAACAGTGACACCAATGGACGAAGCAACAATAACAAAATACATTGGAAAAGCTTTACTTAAAGCTGCTAAGGCTTCTGGAGATATCATGCCTGCATAAAATGTATCAACTATATTATATAAAGTTTGAAAAAACATTCCTACCATTGCTGGTAATGCAAGCTTACGAACTAAAAATGGAATCTTATCTTTCAGTAAATCCAACTTAAATCTCCCTTTGATAAAAATAATTTTTACCAGATTTTTTTGCTATTTTTATTTGTTTTTGTCGCATTCTAAACTTTTGTAACTGCTTGTTTGTCAATTTATTATAACAATTTGGGCATGATACACCCTCCTCGAAATTTTTAGACTTAGTATCATTTTTTGTAATAGGTTCTCTGCATCCTGCACAAATACTTAGGCTGCCTGGTTTTAGACTATGTTTAATTGAAACTCTATTATCAAAAACAAAACAATCCCCTTTCCAATAACTATTTGTTTTTTTTATTTTATTTAAGTAATTTATTATGCCACCCTTTAATTGATAAACATTTTTAAATCCTTTATTTCTCAAATAATAACTTGCTTTTTCACATCTGATTCCACCTGTACAAAACATACCAATTTTTTGATTTTTTTTAAGTATTTTAAAAAATTTTGGAAACTCTCTGAAACTGTTTAATTTTGGATTAATAGACCCTTTAAATGTACCGACTTTAAACTCAAAGTTTTTTCTAGTATCAATTAATATGGTATCTTTTCTTTCAATAAATTTATTCCATTCGTGTGGCGTTAACTCATTGTCTGAAATCTTTTTCTTAATTTTTATACCTAAAGGGACTACTTCTTTTTTAATTTTAATTTTACCCTTATGAAATGGTTGAAATTTATACTTAGTTAAGTTTTCGTTATTAAATTTATTAATATTAAAAATTTTTTTTAAAATTTTAATAATATTATCAAATTTATTTATTTTAAAACTTATAGTTCCATTTAATCCTTCGTTTGATATTATAATTGTTCCTCTGATATCATTTTTTGTAAATAAACTATCCAAAGATTTTTTTTTTGACTTTAAATTAGTTAATTTTTTGAATTTATAAAAACCAAATATGCTATACATTACTTTTTTCTACAAACAGATAAACCATCACCAATTGGCAAAATTAAACTCTCTACGCGATTATCATCTTTTATAAATTTATTAAATTCTCTTATTTTTAGTGTTAGTCTATCATTTTTATTTTGATCAGCAACATCACCATACCACAGAACATTATCAACAACTATAATCCCATTATTATTTAATATATTAAGAGAATTATTAAAATAATTTATATAATTTTCTTTATCTGCATCTATGAATATAAAATCAAATTTTTTTTTTTGATTAAGTAAATCGTCTAAAGATACAGTAGCGTTATTTATTAAAAGATTAATTTTATTATCTATCTTCGCTTTTTTAAAAAAACTTTTAGCTACATCAGAAGTTTCTTTATTTTTATCTAAAGCTGTTAATTTGCTATTTTCATCCATCGCTAAAGCCATTGTTAAAGAACTTAAGCCTGTAAATGTTCCAATTTCTAAAATATTTTTAGGTTTAATAATTTTGACAATTAAATGTAAAAAGTGGCATTGACTTATAGAAATTTGCATTTTTTTTATTTCACCAAGAGTTTCATTGTATTTAATTATTTCATATTGGACTGGATGTAGTTTAACTGAGTGACTATTAATATATTCTTCGATTTGATAGTTTAGATTTAGATTTGAACCCATATTAGTTGAGCTTTTTCTTTAAAATTTCATTAACTAGCTGAGGATTTGCCTTTCCATTAGATTGTTTCATAACTTGACCTACAAAAAAACCGAATAATTTATCTTTTCCTGATTTATATGCTTCAACGTTTTTAGGGTTATCTATAATAACTTTATCAATAATTTTCTCCAATTCTTTAGGATCACTTTGTTGCTTTAAACCTTTTTTCTCAACTATGTTTTTTGGATCTTTGCCACTATCAGCCATAATTTCAAAAACAGTTTTTGCAATTTTTCCTGAAATAGTTCCATCTTTTATTAGATTAATAAGTTTTGCTAAATTTTCTGATGTAATAGGGCTTTCTGTAATTTCTATACTTTTATTATTTAATAAGGCAAATAATTCTCCGGTGATCCAATTTGTTGCAAGTTTAACATCAGATTTTTTTGAAACATCCTCAAAATATTTTGAAGTCTCTATATCAGATACAAGAATATTAGCCTCATACGGTGATAAATTAAATTTTTCAATAAACCTTTTCTTTTTTTCATCTGGTAATTCAGGAATTTCTTTTTTGATTTCATTAATAAAGTCATCATTTAACTCCAAAGGTAAAAGGTCAGGATCTGGAAAATATCTATAATCATGTGCGTCTTCTTTTGTACGCATTGATCGGGTTTCATTCTTTTTTGTATCAAATAATCTTGTCTCTTGATCTATTGATCCACCTTCTTCTATTATATCAACTTGTCTATTTGCTTCATAATCAATTGCCATCTGCATAAATTTAATAGAGTTTACATTTTTAATTTCACACCTAGTGCCAAGTTCAGTTTCGCCTTTTTTTCTTACAGATACGTTAACATCAGCTCTTAAAGAACCCTCCTGCATATTTCCATCACAAGTGCCAAGATATCTCATAATTGATCTTAATTTTTTTATATAGGCATTAACTTCATCTAAGGATCTTAAATCGGGTTTACTTACTATTTCCATTAATGCTACCCCAGATCTATTTAAATCGACCAATGTATTTTGAGGGTCAATATCATGTATGCTTTTGCCAGCATCCTGCTCTAAATGTAGTCGCTCAATTCCTATCATTTTTTCTCCATCCGGCATATCTAATGTGACAGAACCCTCTCCTACTATTGGATTTTTATATTGGGAAATTTGATAGCCTTGTGGTAAATCGGCATAAAAATAATTTTTTCTATCAAATATTGATTTATTATTTATTTTAGCATTTAATCCAATTCCAGTTTTAATAGCTTGTTTGATACAAAATTCATTTATTACCGGCAACATTCCTGGAAAGGCAGCGTCTACTAAACTAACTTGTGTGTTTGGTTCTGAACCAAACTTTGTTGGCGATGATGAAAATAATTTAGATTCTGATAGTACTTGCGCGTGCACCTCGAGACCAATTATTACCTCATATTCATTATTATCTCTTAAGATTAAATATTCTTTATTTTGATCACTCATTTAATCCACCAGTCGTTTATATGATTTTTATACCCAATATTTTTTTCAATTGAATATGCAATATTCAAAATATTTTGTTCATCAAATGCCTTTCCAATAATCTGTAGTCCTAAAGGAAATCCATTATTATCATGACCTGCAGGGATTGAGATTGCAGGTATGCCAGCTAAATTTATAGGAACGGTGAAAATATCATTTAAATACATTGAAACAGGATCATTTAATTTTTCTCCTATTTTAAACGCTGAACTAGGTGTAGATGGGGTTAAAATAGCGTCTACTTTTTTATAAGCCTCATCAAAATCATTTTTAATTAATCTTCTTACTTTTTGTGCTTTAAGATAATAAGCATCATAATAACCAGAGGATAATACATATGTACCAATCATAATTCTTCTTTTAACTTCGTCACCAAAACCCTCTGATCTTGTTTTTTCATACATATCAATTAAATTTTCACCTTTAGATCTAAAGCCATATTTAACACCATCATATCTAGCTAAATTTGAAGAGGCCTCTGCAGGTGCAACAATATAATAAGTGGGTAATGCGTAGTTAGTATTTGGAAGCGATATATCTATTACATCACCTCCATTATCTTTAATAATTTTAATTCCTTTCTCCCAAAGATCCTCTATTTCTTTTGGCATTCCATCGACTCTATACTCTTTTGGTATACCAATTTTTTTACCCTTTATGTTTTCGTTTAAATCATTTAGGTAATCACCTCTTGTAAATTCAACAGAGGTGGAGTCTTTTGTATCAAAAGAGCTCATTACTTCTAAAAGCAATGCACAATCTTTTACATCCTGTGTCATAGGTCCTGCTTGATCTAAAGATGAAGCAAAAGCAACTATTCCATATCTGGAACAACTACCATAAGTTGGTTTTAGGCCAACAGTTCCGGTGAAAGATGCAGGTTGTCTTATAGAGCCGCCTGTGTCAGTTCCAATTGTGGCAGGTGTTAATTTGGCCGCAAGTGCTGCAGAAGATCCACCAGATGATCCTCCCGGTACTAAATTTTCTGAGATAGGATTCTGAACATTGCCATAATTGCTTGTTTCATTTGAAGAACCCATTGCAAATTCATCACAATTTAATTTTCCAATTATTATACCGCCATGATCTATGATATTTTGTGTTACGGTTGACTCGTAAGTAGGAATAAAATTTTCTAAAATTTTACTCCCTGCTGTAGTCCTCAAATTTTTAGTACAAAATAGATCTTTGACTGCTAAAGGGATACCAGGTATTTTTTTATTAAAGTCTGGTTTTTCATCAAACTCTTTGGCGCGATTTAAGGCATTATCAAAATTGTCTGTAATATAAGAATTTAATTTACTAGATTTTTTCGATCTATTAATAAACGCCTCGGTTATTTCTTTTGAAGACAATTTTTTATTTTTAATTTTATCTACTAGATCACATAATTTTAAATTATTTATTTCAGACATTACTCAACTACCTTAGGTACTACAAAAAAATCTTTATTTTTTTCTGGAGAATTTTTTAAAATATCCTCTCGAATATTTTTAGATTCAATTTTATCTTTTCTTAATTTTAAAGTTGTTTCTGCTACTGAGGTTAAAGGTTCAGTCTTGCTTGTATCTAACTCGTTTAATTTTTCAATAAATTTAAATATTGAGTTTAGATCATTAGTTAGCCTTTTTGCTTTCTCCTCTTCTATTGATATTCTTGAAAGTTTTGAAATATGCTTTACTGTTTTAAGATCTATTGTCATATGATAAGAATATTGAAAACTACCATTTAATCTAAAAAATACAATATGGTCACTTTAGATGAACTTAAAGATAAATTAGCAAGTAACGCTAGATTAATCGGTTTAGATTTAGGAACAAAACGCATAGGTATAGCTATATGTGACGATAAAAGAAAAATAGCATCTCCATACAAAACAATTGAATACAAAAATATGGAGTATTTGGTGAATGAATTAAAAAATATTATAAAAGACAACAATATTTTTGCAGTAATAATTGGAAATCCTATTAATATGGATGGTTCCTTTGGAAAAAGCGCTCAGTCAATAAACGATAAGGCAAAAGTTATCGAGAAAGAATTAGATTTGATAATTGCCATGTGGGATGAAAGACTTTCAACGTCCGGTGCATTTAATATATCAAGCAATTTAGATATAAATTTTTCTAAAAAGAAAAAAAATATAGATGAAAAAGCTGCAGCTTTTATACTTCAGGGAGCTTTAGATTATTTAAATAATTAAAGCTTGCACTAATCTATTAATAGAGTTATAGAGTTTGTTTTAATGGCAATATCAAACAAAGCTATTAAAATTTCTCAAAAACACTTGTTAGGTATTCAAGATCTATCAATTAAAGATATTAATTACATTCTGGACGAAGCTAAAAACTTTATTACATTAAATAAAAGTAAAAGTAAGAAAATCGACATACTAAGAGGAAAAACACAAATTAATTTATTTTTTGAACCTTCAACTAGAACACAAAGTTCCTTCGAATTAGCTGGTAAAAGATTAGGTGCGGATGTGATGTCAATGAATATTACAAATTCAGCAATTAAAAAAGGAGAAACATTAATTGATACAGCTATGACACTAAATGCAATGCATCCAGATATAATTGTAATTAGACATCAAGATTCTGGTGCATGTAATTTATTATCACAGAAAGTAAATTGTGCTGTATTGAATGCTGGTGACGGAAGGCGTGAACATCCAACACAGGCATTATTAGATGCGTTGACAATCATTGATCGTAAAAAGAAAATTGAAGGGCTTAAGATTGCAATATGTGGAGACATTCTTCACTCAAGAGTAGCAAGATCAAATATATATTTATTAAATATGTTAGGAGCAGAGGTAAATATAATTGCGCCATCAAACTTAATGCCTAGGGACTTGGATAAACTTGGAATAAACAAATTTACAGACATGAAAAAAGGTGTCACGGATTGTGACATCGTAATGATGTTAAGATTACAAAACGAGAGAATGACAAGTTCGTTTCTTTCCTCAAATAGAGAATATTATGAATACTATGGACTTACACCAGACAAACTTAATTTTGCAAAAGATGATGCTTTAATTATGCATCCTGGTCCAATGAATAGAGGAATAGAAATAGACACTAAACTAGCAGATGATATGAATAAAAGCGTAATAAAAGAACAAGTTGAACTGGGTGTAGCTGTAAGAATGGCTTGTTTAAAACTTTTTTGTGAATGATGAAAAAAAAATATTTTTTGAATGCTCATATTATTGATCCAAAAAACTCCTTAGATGAAGTTGGTGGTTTAATAATTAATGAAAATGGAAAAATTGATGCTGTTGGGAAAAAAGTGAATAAAAACAATATTCCATCGAGAGAAAAATATATAGATTTAGGAAATAAACATTTATTCCCAGGTATAGTTGACATGAGAGTTTTCGTAGGTGAACCAGGATACGAATATAAAGAAAACTTTAAAACTTTAAGTAACGCGGCTCTATCTGGAGGGGTTACATCAGTAGTGACTATGCCTAACACCTCCCCTATTATTGATAATGTTTCAATTGTTGATTTTTTGAAGAGAAGAGGAAGAGATAAATCAAAAATAAACATATACCCAACTGCATCATTAACAAAAAATCTCGAGGGAAAAAATATGACTGAGTTTGGTTTATTGCAAAAAAAGGGAATCATTGGTTTTACAGACGGTATCAAAACAATTCAAAATTCAAGATTAATGTCACGGATAATGAGATCCGCATTTGATTTAAGCTCACTTGTTATGCAGCACGCAGAGGATATTGATCTAGCAGAAAATGGAACTGTAAATGACGGCATAATATCAACAAAACTTGGTTTACAGGGAATTACTGAATTAGCTGAAAAAATAATAATTGAAAGAGATCTGAGTTTATTAGAGGATTTTAATTGCAGATATCATATTTCACAAATTTCATCTTCAAAATCAGTAGAGGTAATAAAAAAGAGAAAAAATGAAGTTAATTTTACCACAGGAGTATCTATAAACAATTTATCATTAAATGAAAATGATATAGGTGACTTTAGAACATTTTTAAAATTATCACCTCCTTTAAGAACAGAAGATGATAGGTTATCATTATTAGAGGCACTTAACAAAAATCTGATTGATGTTATTGTTTCTGACCATAAACCTGAGGATGAAGAGTCTAAAAGACTAACTTTTGCTCAGGCTGCAACAGGTGCAAGTGGTGTTGAAACTTTGTTGCCGCTAGCTTTGGAATTATACCATAATGAGTCCGTAAAACTTTTTAAAATAATTGAAACCTTAACAAGCAACCCTGCAAAAATTCTCAATATTGATAAAGGAAATTTATCTATAGGTAATGACGCAGACTTTTGTGTTGTCGACATAAATAAACCTTGGATAGTTAAAAAAGAAAAGCTTATTTCAAAATCAAAAAATACAAGTATAGAGAATAAAAAACTTCAAGGAAAAGTTTTAAATACCTACATAAAAGGCGAAGAGCTTTATAAATTATAAATGGAAGATATATATAGTATTAAAGATTTAGTTATAATTATTATTTTTTCTTATATATTGGGATCTATCCCTTTTGGATACGTTCTATCAAAATTATTTTTAGGTAAAGACATAAGAAATATTGGATCTGGCAACATAGGAGCAACTAATGTTCTTCGAACAGGAAATAAATTTATTGGATATTTAACTCTTTGTTTAGATATATTTAAAGCAGTAATACCTGTTATAATTATAAAAATTTATTTTGTAGAATACATATATATATCATCATTAAGTGTGTTTTTAGGGCATGTTTTTCCTATATGGTTAAAATTTAAAGGAGGCAAAGGTGTTGCTACGTATGTAGGTATTTTATTTTGTTTAAATATATATTTAGGAGTTTTGTTTGGACTAGTTTGGTTGGCAACTTTAATACTTTTTAAATATTCATCTTTATCATCTTTAATTGCTAGTATATCGATACCATTTATAAGTTACTTTATATTTGATAATCAAAATTACTTTTTTTTCGGAATAATATTTATATTAATTTTATATAATCACAGAGATAATATTAAAAGGCTTAAGAATCACGAGGAAACTAAAACAAAAATTTATTAATTTGACTATCAACGTAATTTTTAGTTTAGTTTATTAAAAAATGAATCTTGTAATAGTTGAAAGCCCAGCAAAAGCTAAAACTATAAACAAATATTTAGGTAATGAATATACTGTTTTAGCTAGTTATGGTCATATTAGAGATCTACCATCCAAAAATGGATCAGTTAGCCCAGAAGAAAAATTTAAGATGATATGGGAAATAGACAGCTTCTCAAAAAAATACTTAAAAGAGATTACAGATGTAGCCAAAATTTCTAAAAAAATTATTCTTGCAACTGATCCCGATAGGGAGGGCGAGGCAATTGCATGGCATGTAAAAGAGTATTTGAATGAAAAAAAACTTTTAAAAGATAAAACCGTTGAAAGAGTTGTGTTTAATGAGATAACAAAAAAAGCAGTAACCAATGGAATTGACAATCCTAGAAACATAGAATCAAATCTTGTAGATGCATATATGGCTAGAAGAGCATTGGATTATTTAGTAGGCTTTAATATTTCTCCTATTCTTTGGACTAAATTACCTGGATCAAAATCAGCCGGCAGAGTTCAATCAGTTGCATTGAGACTGTTGACAGAAAGAGAACATGAAATTGAATTATTTAAGCCAGAGGAATTTTGGACATTAAATGTTATATTTAAAACTTCTAGTGGCGATCTTTTGAATTCGAACGTAGTTTTAATTGATAGCAATAAAATCGAAAAATTTTCATTTAGGAATAAAAATGATATTTCAATCGCCTTAGAAAAAATTAAAAAAAAAAAATATAAAATTGTCGATATAAGTTCAAAAACCTACACAAGAAATCCGCAAGGACCTTTTACAACATCTACACTACAGCAAACAGCATCCAGTAAATTAGGGTTTGGTGCTTCAAGAACAATGCAAATTGCACAAAGATTATATCAAGGTATTGATATTTCAGGTGATACCGTAGGTCTAATTACGTATATGAGGACTGACGGAACAAATATTTCAAAAGATGCAATAGAGGATTTTAGAAAATTTATTCATAATTCATACGGAGAAAATTATTTACCAAAAGAAGCTAATAATTATTCCGGTAAAAAAGCTAAAAATGCACAGGAAGCCCATGAGGCTATAAGACCTACAGATATAAAAAGAACCCCAGAGGAAATGAAAAAGTTTCTAAGTACAGATCAAATTAAACTTTATGAATTAATATGGTCTAGAGCCTTATCATCACAAATGGAGCCAGCAAAATTTGACAGAAAAACAATAACTATAGCTTCTGAAGACAATTTAGATCAATTTAAATGTTCTGGCTCTACATTAAAATTTGATGGATTTTTAAGAGTTATTAAACAGAACGAAAATGAAGATGAAACAATACTTCCTAATGTTAAAGAAGAGAAAGTGGAAATTAATAATTTTGTAGATGAACAACATTTCACACAACCACCTCCAAGATACTCTGAGGCAAGTCTTGTAAAAAAGTTAGAGGAACTTGGTATAGGAAGACCTTCAACTTATGCTAGTATAATATCTGTAATATCTAATAGAGGTTATGCGGATATTGTAAACAAACGTTTTTTTCCTACTGACAGAGGTAAATTGTTATCAGCATTTTTGGAAAAATTATTTACAAAATATGTAGACTACAGATTTACAGCAGATTTGGAGGATCAACTCGACAATATTACTGCTGGTAAAGAAGACTGGATTAAAGTGTTAGAAAAATTTTGGAATGACTTTAATGTTAATGTATCTAATGTGAAAGAAAAAAGAACAAGAGAGGTTCTTGATCTTTTAAATGAAAGTTTAGGAGAACTTATTTTTGAGTCAAATAATGGAGAGATCGACAGAAAATGCAAATTATGCACAAACGGTGAGTTAAGCTTAAAAAACAGTTTTCGGGGTGGTGCATTTATTGGTTGCTCTAATTATCCAGAATGTAAGTTTACTAGACCTCTATCTAAAGCGAAGGCTAAGGATCAAATTGCTTTATCTGAACCAAAATTAATCGGATCTAACGATAAAGGTAAAGAAATATTTTTAAAAAACGGAAGATTTGGTCCATATTTACAATATGAAATAGATGATAATAGTGATGTATTAAAGAAAAAAAAGAAAAAAAAAGAAAACGACAACTTAAAAAATGTATCTATTCCAAAAGGTATAGACATTGAAACTATAGACCTAGATAAAGCAAAATATTTATGCTCATTACCAATGATATTAGGTCAACATCCTGACAGTGGAAAAGATATTACAGTAAATTCTGGTAGATTTGGTCCATATCTTAAATGTGAAAATAAATCTGCTAGATTAGAAAATGTGGAGGAGTTATTTACTATTGGATTAAATAGAGCAATAACATTAATAGCAGAAGCTAAACCTGGAAGAATGTCGTCTTCATTAATTAAAGATTTAGGAGATCATCCTGAGGATAAAAAACCAGTTCGAATCATGAAAGGTCAATATGGTCCATACATCAAATATAAATCATTAAATGCAACTATACCTGAGGAAAAAGATCCGATGGAACTGACTATGGAGGACGCTTTAATTTTGATTGAGAAAAGAAGAGAATACGATAAAAAAAAGAAAAAAGGAAAAAAATAATAATGAAAAAAATAATATTTATAGTATCAATTTTATTTATGTTTAGTTCTGCAACTTACTCTGAGGAGAATAATTGTGAGGATAAAAAGTTAGTAAGTAAAATACTTTGTAAATCTGTTGGATTAGGCAAAGATTCTTCGAGTAAACTCTCAAATGTAGAATTGGATACCTCAAATATTAAAGAAAAAAAATATATTTCTGACTGGTTTAAAAAAAAAGAATGAGTCCAGAAGAAAATTTAAAGAAAAATAATATAAATTTACCCAAAGCATCAGATCCTGTTGGATCATACTTATCATGTAAAAAAAGCAGCAATTTTTTATTTATTTCAGGACAAATTTCAATAGATGAGAAAAACACTTTAATAAAAGGTAAACTTGGAAAGGATCTTACTACGGAAGAAGGATACGAAGCTGCAAAACGATGTGCATTATCATTAATAGCTCAAGCAAAAAAGTTTTGCGAAGGGGATTTAAATAAAGTTAAATCTTGCATTAAATTAACAGGGTATGTGAATTCAGTTCCAGAATTTACTGAACAACCAAAAGTTATAAATGGAGCATCCGATCTAATTTTTTTAATTTTTGAAGATAGTGGCAAACACTCGAGGGCGGCTGTTAGTGCAAACAGTCTACCTCTTGGTGTAGCTGTTGAAGTTGATGCAATTTTTGAGATAATTTAAACAGCTCTTCCTACAGCGAAATACTTTATATTATTTAGCTTCATTCTTTTTGGATCATATATATTTCTCATGTCATAAATTTTAAAATTATTTTTTTTCACTATTTTTTTAAAATCTACAAATTTAAATTCATTCCACTCAGTGTGAATAATTATTAAATCACTTTTAAGACATGCAGAACTAATATTTTTACAATATTCTATATTTTTGTTATTAAAAACTTCTTTTTTTCCAGATGGATCAAAATATTTTACTTTGACACCTTTTCTAACCAAATAAGGAATCATATATAAACTAGTAGCTTCTCTCATGTCATCAGTGTTTGGTTTAAATGTTACTCCCAGAAAAGTTATTTGTTTATTTTTAATTTTATTTCCCAAAATAGTATGAATTCTTTTTGTTAACATTTTCTTTCTATTTTCATTTGATTCCACCACAGTTTTAACGATTGTAAGATCAGTTCTAAAATTCTTGCCAGTATCAATTAAAGCTCTTGTATCTTTGGGAAAACAGGACCCACCGTAAGCAGGTCCTGCTCTTAAAAATCTTTCACCAATTCTCGCGTCTAAGCCCATCCCTATTGATATATCTTTAATATCAACACCTGTTTTTTCACATAAATTAGCTAGTTCATTTATATATGAGATTTTTGTTGCTAAAAATGCGTTTGAAGCATATTTAATCAGTTCTGCTCCTCTTCTGCTTGTTTTTATATATCTACTATTTTTTTTTACGATTGGCTGATAGAGTGATCTTAAAATTTTGTTTGCTCTCTTACTATTGGTACCAACAACTACTCTATCAGGATTAATAAAATCTCTAATTGCTTCACCTTCTCTTAAAAATTCGGGATTTGAAACAATATCTACAAGTTTTTTTTTCTTTAATACGGAAAAGATCTTTTCAATTTGATCTCCAGTTGAAACAGGAACTGTAGATTTGGTTACTATTATTTTATATTTTTTAATAAATTTTTTAATTTCTTTAGCAGCGCTAAATACATATCGGAGATCAGCTGAATTAGTATTTTTTTTGGTTGGTGTCCCAACGCATATAAAAATTATATCCGATTTAGTTACAGCATCTTTTAAATTGTCAGTAAATTTTATTCTATTTTGTTTAAAATTTCTTTTTAATATTTCTTCAAGACCCGGTTCATAAATTGGAATAATATTTTTATTTAGTGCATTTATTTTAGATTTGTCTTTATCAACACAAATAACATTGTTTCCAAGATCCGAAAAACATACGCCACTTACCAAGCCAACGTATCCAGTGCCAATCATACATAGTTTCATAACTTAGAAATCCTATTTGATGAGTTAATATATCCATCCATTGTACCACAATCTAAATATTCACCTTCAAAGTTGTGACCAATAAATTGATTTCCCTCATTTATCAAACTTCTTATCGAGTCGGTAATATGAATCTCTCCACCCTTCCCTTTTTTTTGTTTTTTTAATTTAGAAAAAATTTCATTTGGCAAAATGTATCTACCAATAACGGCATTTCTTGATGGAGCCTCTTTAATTTTAGGTTTTTCAATTACATCCTTGATATAAAAATTATTTTTATCTATCTTTGAACTAACAGAATAAATGCCCCATCTACTTACATTGTTCTTTTTTACAATCATACTAGCCATTATTGAACATTTCTTTTTTTTGAATATTTTAATCATATCTTTTGAACAATTTTTCTTAACAATCAAATCATCAGGTAATAGCATCAGGAAATGTTTGTCTTTTATATATTTTTTTGTTTTCAAAACAGCATCACCAGTGCCTTTGGGTGTGTTTTGATAAACAAATTTTATCATTTTTCTATAATTTAAAATTTTTTTATATTCGCTGATTATTCTTTTATCTTTTTTTTTTTTAAGAATTTTTTTATAAAATTTATCATTATAAAAATATTTTTTAATAATATTTTTTTTTTTCGAGATTATAAATACTATCTCCTTAATGCCTGCTTGCATGCATTCATCTAAAATATATTCAATTCCTGGCTTACCGTTAATTGGAAGCAGTTCTTTTGCAAATACACTAGTTAATGGTAAAAGTCTTGTGCCTAGACCTGCAAGTGGTATTATTGCTTGTTTAATCATGTTTAAATATAATTTATCAAGTATCATAAATGATAATTTTTAAAAGTATTAATAAATTAAATAAGTACATAGAAACTAATGATAATATTGGGTTTGTACCTACAATGGGTTCAATTCATAACGGACATGGTTCACTTATTAAAAAAAGTAAAAAAATATGCAAAAAAACATTAGTGAGTATTTTCGTTAATCCTAAACAATTTAATAATAAAAAAGATTTTATAAATTATCCAAGAAATACAAAAAAAGATGTTCGTATCTTAAGAAAATTAAAAGTAGATTATGTTCTTTTACCAAAATATTCGGACATATACGGTGCTAAAGAAAATAGGTTAGTTAAAATTCCAAAGATTAATAAAATCTTATGTGCAAAATATAGACCGGGGCACTTTGAAGGTGTATTAAAAGTAATAAACCAATATTTAATTAAAATAAAGATTCAAAAAATTTTTCTTGGGGAAAAAGATTATCAGCAACTCAAAATTATTAGCAATTTTGTTAGAAAAAGATTTGATGTAAAAATAGTTGCTTGTAAAACTATCAGACACAAAAATACTTTTGCATTATCATCAAGAAATCAGCTTCTAATTAAGGAAGATCTTTATAAATTAAGCCAAATTTTTTTAATATTAAAATCATTTAAATTAAGATTAAAAAAAAATTTTAATTATAAATACGAAATTTCCAATGTTAAGAATTTAATATGCAAAATTGGCGTCAAATTGGAATATTTAGAACTACGTAATAAACATACACTTAGTAAAAATTGTAATAAATCAAATTTTAAAATATTTATTTCTTATTATTATAATAAAATTCGTTTTATAGATAATGTTTAATTATAAAAAAAATAAGCTCCAACACCTAAAAACGATAAAAATCCAATCACATCTGTTATTGTTGTCACAAAAACACTTGACGCAATAGCAGGATCAATTTTAATTTTCTTTAAAGTTATAGGTACTAAGATTCCAAAAAGTCCTGCAACAATCATATTTAAAACCATTGAAATGGATATAATTAATGACAAGGTTATATCATTAAACCAAAAATAGACTACAAAAGCACTTATGATTGCAAAAATTATTCCATTTAAAATTCCAATTAAAAATTCTTTTAAAACATTTTGAGTAAAATTATTTTTTGTTAATTGATTTGTTGCAATAGTCCTAATTGTGACAGCTAGAGTTTGCATGCCAGCATTTCCTCCCATTGAGGCAACAATTGGCATCAAAACAGCTAAAGCGACCACTTTTTCGATATCTTCTTTAAAGAAACCAATAACAATAGATGCAAGAATTGCTGTCAATAAATTTAATAAAAGCCAATTAAATCTTCTTTTGGTTTTTTTTAATACACCATCTGTTATTTCCTCATCACCAACACCTGCTAAACGAAGTGCATCTTCCTCTGCTTCTTCTTTTAAAACTGTTAATACATCATCACTTGTTATCATCCCTACTAATTTGTTATTTTTATCTACAACGCACGCAGAATTTAAATTATAATTTTCAAACATGTTAGCAACCTCTTCTCTATCCATTTCAACTGGTATGGTTAATTGACTCTCATTCATAATAGATTGCATTTTAGTTTCCCTAGGTGTTCTTAAAACCTTAGAAGATGGAACAGATCCAATTGGTTTAAATTCGTTATCTACTATAAAAATTTCTAAAAACTCTTCAGGTAAATCCTTGTTTTCTCTTAAATAATCTATCGTTTGTCCAACAGACCAATTACTTGGTATTGCAGTGAATTCTCTCTGCATTATTCTAGCTGCTGAGTCCTCTGGGAAGCTTAAACTTTCTAGTAGAGCAAATTTATCTTTAGGGGGTAATGAACTTAAAATATCATTTTTATTATTTTCATCAAGATTTTCTATTATCTTAATTGCATCATCAGATTCAAGATTTTTTAATATAAAAACTACTGAGTCTGTCGACAAATACTTTATTATTTCAGCTTGAATAGACTCGTTTAATTCAACAAAAACTTCTGGCTCAACTTTAAAGTCGTTTATTTTTACAAGTTTCTCTCTATCGCTTTCATTTAAATGTTCAATTATATCTGCTGCATCAGCTGGATGCATTTCTTTAAATGACTTGCTAATAAATTCATTATCATTAGTAGAAATTTTATCAGTAAGTACATTTATGTACTCTTTATTAAATTCAAAATTTACTTTTTTATCTTTTATTTTTTTTACTAATGTCATAAAAATGTTTATTTTTTCTATGGCACTATTAAAGGATAATTCTTAGAATACAAATTTAAAATGATTATAGAAACAAAAATATCAAAAAAACCAGTAATTTATAAAAAAGCTATTAAAATATTGGAAAATAGGTTTACAAATGTACTAAAAAATAAAAAACCCGAATTGATATGGATTTTAGAGCATAGCAATGTTTATACAGCAGGAACCAGTTTTAAAGTTTCTGATATAATTGATAAATCTATTAAAATAATTAAAACCAATAGAGGTGGAAAGATCACATTTCATGGTAAAGGGCAAATAATATTTTATTTTGTAATAAACCTAAATAACAGAAAAAAAGATATACGTTGGTTTATAAATATTATAGAAAAATCGATAATATGTTCGCTTAAAGAATTTGGTATAAATTCATATAATGATAAAAAAAATATTGGGATATGGATTAACCATAAATCCAGAATAAAAAAAATTGCAGCAATAGGTATTAAAATAAAAAAATGGATCGCTTATCACGGATTTGCAATAAATTATTCAGTAAATTTAAATAATTTTAAGAAAATTATTCCTTGTGGTATAAAAGATAAGGGACTAATAAATATTTCACAATTAAAAAAGATAGAAAAAAATAAATTTATAAAAATATTAATTAAAAATTTTATTAAATGCTTAAATAATTTAAGTTAGTTGATTTTAGGAATTTTAAAAAATGATCAGGTAAATTTGCACTATATTCCAAATTTTTACCATTTATTATAAATTTTATGCTACTTGCGTGTAACATAAGTTTTTTTGTTTTTTTTTGAGTAGTTGAATATTTATCATCGCCCACAATTGGATGTCCAATTAATGATGTTTGTTTTCTTAATTGGTGTTTTCTACCTGTTAAAGGTTTTAATTCAACTAAACTAAATTGAGAGTTTTTATTAAGAACCTTGTAGTTAGTAATAGCCTTTTCGTAGATTTTTTTATTATTTTCTTTTTTTTCTAAATTATCAACTAAGATGCCCTTTATATTTTTAATTTCACCGATGCATATAGCCAAATAGGTTTTGTGAATTTTTCTAATTCTAAATAAAGAAGTAAATAGCTGAGCATATTTTCTATTTTTGGCAATTATCATCACTCCAGATGTTTCTTTGTCTAGTCTATGTACTGTATATGGCCTCGAATTTTCAAAAAATTTGCTTTTAGAATAAATATCTATTAAATTTTTAAATGATTTTGTGCCACCCTGTACAGCAACTCCTGGGCTTTTATTTATAACTATATAATCATTATTATTGAAAATAATTTCATTTTCTTTTGATTTGACCAATTCTTTAGATGGTAGAAATAAATTTTTTTTTAAATCGTTTTTTATATTGATGTCATATATATAAACTTTATCATTTTTATATAATCTATAGTTATTTTTAACCTTTTTTTTATTAACCTTGATTTTGCCTAAACGTAAAAATTTCTGAATTAGACTTTGTGGTGTTTTTGAAATATTTATTTTAAACCAACGATCTACTCGAATATTATCATGATCAGGTTTGACTTTAAAAATCCTTATCATGTAGTGAAATACGTTATGATTTTTCTTTATTATCTTCTTTTTTGTCTTTTAGATCTTTATCTTTAGGTAAACTCTTTTCTTTCTTATCAATTTTTTTTGCGTTTAAATCTCTGTCTACAAATTCTATAATTGCTATAGGAGCATTATCACCAAATCTGTATCCAGCTTTTATTATCCTGGTATAGCCACCCTTTCTATCTTTATATCTTTTAGATAGTGTATTTCTAACTTTTTTTGCTAATTCTTTATTTTGAAGTTTGGATATTATAGTTTTTGTATTATGTAATGTATCTTTTTTGCCTAAAGTGATTATTTTTTCTGCAACAGGTCTTAAAACTTTTGCCTTTGGTAATGTAGTTTTAATTTGCTCGTATTTAATTAGAGAACCTAACATGTTCTTAATTAAAGCTTTTCTATGCTCAGAGGTTCTATTTAATTTTTTATAACCAATTTTATGACGCATTACTAGATGCTTTCTTCAAGTTTTTTTGATAATTCGGCAATATTATCAGGGGGCCAATTAGGTATTTCCATGCCTAAATATAACGACATTCCAGTTAAAACCTCTTTAATCTCGTTTAATGATTTCCTTCCAAAGTTAGGAGTTCTTAACATTTCACCCTCAGATTTTTGGACCAAATCACCTATATAAATTATATTATCATTTTTGAGACAATTCATTGATCTGACAGATAACTCAAGCTCATCAACTTTTCTAAGTAAATTTTTATTAAATTCAGGCTCAGTTGGTTTATCTCTTACAATTACCTCCTGTGGCTCATCAAAATTTACAAACATTCCAAGTTGATCTTGGAAAATTCTTGCTGAATAAGCAACTGCATCCTCCGCGGATATTGAGCCATTGGTCTCTACTTCCATCGTTAATTTATCATAATCTAATGCTTTTCCTTCTCTAGCAGTACTAACTGAGTATGATACTTTTTTAACTGGACTAAAAAGTGAATCTATAGGTATTAAACCTAATGGAGGTTCTTCAGGCTTATTTAAATCAGCTGAAATGTAACCTTTACCAGATCCAATAACCATTTCCATGTGGAAATTAGTGTTTTCATCCAAATTACATATTACTAAATCAGGATTTAATATTTCAATATCTGTTGCGGGAGTTATATCTGATGCTTTAATTTCACCAGGTCCCTTTGCATCTAAAATTAATTTTTTTGAAGTATCAGTGCTACACTTAAGTGCTAATGATTTAACATTTAAAACTATATCTGTTACATCTTCCCTTACACCTTTTATTGATGTAAATTCATGTAATACACCGTCAATTTGAATTGCAGTAACTGCCGTTCCTCTAATAGATGAAAGCAATATTCTTCTTAATGAATTCCCTAAAGTAAGTCCATAACCTTTCTCTAAAGGTTCGGCAATAATTTTTGCATATGATTTATCATCACTAAGTTTCACATCTAATTTTGAAGGTTTAATTAATGATTTCCAATTTTTTATATTTACGTTAGCATTTTCCATTTATACTCTCCTTTTTTTTGGTGGTCTTGTTCCATTATGTGGTAATGGTGTTGTATCTTTTATAGATAAAATTTTAAAACCCCTAGACTGAAGTGCTCTAAGAGCAGTTTCACGACCAGAACCAGGACCTTTAATTTCAACCGTCAATACTTTCATTCCATACTCGAGAGCTTTAGCTGCTGCTGAGTCAGCTGCAACTTGGGCAGCATAAGGTGTTGATTTTCTAGAGCCTTTAAATCCCTTTTGTCCTGAAGAAGCCCAAGATATAACATTGCCGTTAGTATCTGCTATTGATACTATAGTATTATTAAATGTAGATTGCACATATGCAATTCCATTTGTTATTACTTTCTTAATCTTTTTTTTTTTTGAATAAGAACTTTTTTTAGCAATCTTACTTTTATTTTCTAAATCTTTTTTTTCGTCAACTTTTTTTTCTTTTGGCATTTTATTTCTTTAATGGGGTTAGTTTTTTCCCAGCTATAGCTATAGCTTTTCCTTTTCGAGTTCTAGCATTACATCTAGTTCTTTGACCTCTTACTGGAAGTTTTTTTTTATGTCTTAATCCTCTATATGAGGCAAGATCAATTAATCTTTTAATACTAAAAGATTTATCTCTTCTTAAATCACCTTCTACAGTGAAGTTTTTATCTATGTATTCCCTGATTTTTAATATTTCCTCGTCAGTTAATTCATTAACTCTTTTTGAACTTGGTATTGAAAGTGACTTACATATATCATTTGAAAATTTATCTCCAATGCCATAAATATAAGTTAATCCGATTTTTACGAGTTTATTCTGAGGAATGTTTACACCTGCGATACGAGCCATATACTTGTGATAAATTTAGCCTTTTATATAAGAAGATGTTTTAATGTCAATGTGTTAAACATTAAGTATTTCCTCAATTTTTTGAGATATATTGATTATTTCCATCGATCCATCTAATTCATGAAAATTATTATTTTTTGAATAATATTTTAAGACTGGATTTGTCACTTCCATATATGTATCGTATCTTTTTAAAATAGTTTTTAAGTCATCATCGGAACGTTTTTCTAAAATTTTTCTTTTTTCAATTCTTTTTATAATTGCATCTTTTTTAACATTTAAAAAAAAAACAAAATCTACTTTTTGATCTGAGCTATTTAATAGTTTCTCAAGATTTTTTGCTTGATTAATAGTTCTTGGATAACCATCAAATATTAGTCTATTTTTTTTAGTGTCATCAAATACTATTTTTTCAAGAAGTTTATTAACAATATCATCGTCTACAAATTTACCATTATTCATATTGTTGACAATTTTTTTTCCAATATCTGTGTCTTTTTTAATTTCCTCTCTCAAAATTTCTCCAGTTGATATTTGAAAACTATTTAATTTTTTAACAAGTTTTTTTGCTTGCGTGCCTTTGCCAGCACCCGGTGGTCCAAAAATTATTATATTCACTATCTTCCAAACTTAGTTTTTTTTATTAATTGCTCGTATTGTGAACTCATTAATCTGGTTTGTATCTGTGTCACTGTATCTATAGCTACCACAACAACAATCAAAATTGATGTTCCCCCTAAATAAAAAGGGATTGGATAATTTGCAATTAAAAACTCTGGCATTAAACAAACTAAAGTTAGATATAATGCACCAATTGTAGTTAGTTTTGTTAAAATATTGTCAATATAAAGCGCTGTACTTTCTCCTGGTCTTATACCAGGTATAAAACCACCATACTTTCGTAAATTTTCTGCTGTCTCATTGGGATTAAATGTTATTGATGTATAAAAAAATGTAAAAAAAATTATACCTGAAGCATATAAGAGCATATACAAGGGCTGTCCTTGAGAAAAAAAAGAACTTATATTCAAGAAAGTTTCGCTTTCTGAAACATTAAAATTTGAAAATGTAACAGGTAATAATAAAAGAGCAGATGCAAAAATCGCTGGTATTACTCCAGCTGAATTAATTTTTAAAGGTAAATGGGAAGACTCACCTCCAAACATCTTATTACCCATTTGTCTTTTAGGATAATTTATTAAAATTTTTCTTAAAGCTCTTTCCATAAAAACAATAAACATAATCGTTGCCACTAATAAAATAAAAATACCTATAATCATAGTAGTTGATATTGCTCCTGTTCTACCTAATTCAAATGTCGTAACTAATGCTCTAGGAATTTCAGCAACGATACCTGAAAATATAATTAATGATATTCCATTACCTATTCCTCTTTGTGTTATCTGTTCACCCAACCACATCAAAAAAATTGTACCAGCAACTATAGTAGTAACTGTTGAAATTTTAAAAAATAATCCAGGATTTATAACTAAATTTGCAGAAGACTCTAATCCAACAGCTAAACCAAATCCTTGTATTGTAGCTAAAAGAACTGTTCCGTATCTAGTAATTTGAGTTATTTTCTGTCTACCTGTTTCACCCTGTGCTTTAAGGTTTTTAAAATAATCTGATACACCTGTTAGCAGCTGTACGATAATTGATGAAGAAATATATGGCATAATGCCGAGTGCAAAAATAGCCATCCTGCTTACTGCACCGCCTGCAAACACATTAAACATGCCGAGTAATCCTTTTTGATTACCCTCCATTAAAATTTTTAATTGTTCTGGATCAATTCCTGGAAGTGGTATAAATGTACCTAATCTATATATTGATAAAACTAAAATTGTAAAAAGAACTCTGTTTCTTAAATCATTATTTGATGAGGTACTCATTAACTAATTGTTTTGATTGATACAGAACAACCAAGTTTATCCAATTTAATTTTTGCACTTTTTGAAACAAAATTTGCCTCAATATTTAATTTTGTTTTTAAATCACCACTTCCAAGGATTTTTAACCTGTTAAAAGTTTTTTTAATTAATTTATTTTTAATTAAATAATCAAGATTAATAGTATCATCTATTTTAATTTTGTTTTTCTCAATCAAATTTTGTAACTTATCTAAATTAAAAGTTGCAATTTTAGTATTTGAGATAGAATTAAATCCTCTTTTAGGTAATCTTCTAAATAAAGGCATTTGACCACCTTCAAAGCTTTTTATGGCAACTCCTGACCTTGATTTTTGGCCTTTTACTCCTCTACCAGATGTTTTGCCTTTTCCAGAACCTATGCCTCTACCAACTCTTATTTTCTTTTGTTTAACCTTCAATGTTGAGTTCAATGATGTCACTATCCTCTTTTCTCCACAATTTCTGAAACTTTCTTGTTTCTTAAATTTGATATATTCTTTGGTGAATTTTGTTTTGAAAGCGCTTTCATGCATGCGCGTATAACATTGTGAGGATTAGATGTTCCTATTGATTTAGCGACTATATCTTTTATTCCCAGAACCTCACATACTGCTCTAACAGGACCTCCAGCAATAATACCTGTTCCCTTTGGAGCTGATCTTAGCTTAATTTTACCTGCACCATCTTTTCCGTAAATATCATGATGTATAGTTCTACCTTCTCGCAATGGAATTTGTATAAGATTTCTTTTAGCTAAATCATTTGCCTTTTTGATGGCATCAGGAACTTGTTTTGCTTTGGCGTGAGCTATACCAATTTTTCCATTTTGATTGCCAACTACGACCAATGCTGAAAATCCAAATCTTCTACCACCTTTTACAACTTTTGTAATTCTGTTTATGTGTACTAGTTTTTCTAAAAATTCGTTATTTTTTTCCATTAATTAAAACTCCATACCATTTTTTCTAAGCGTATCTGCAAATATTTTAACTCTTCCGTGATATTTATAAATACCTCTGTCGAAATAAATTTTATTAATTTTTAATTCTTTTGCTTTTTTTGCAAGGTTTTCGGCTACAATAGTTGAGACTTCACTTTTGGTTTTTTTAATATTTTTTAAAGATTTTTGATTTGACGTAGCCGATAACAAAGTTATTTTTTTTAAATCATCAATAATTTGTGCACTAATATTCTTGGAAGATCTAGATACAGTTAATCTATACCTATTGACTGATGAGTGCTTTTTAAGTTTATTTCTAACTCTAAATTTCTTTCTTTGTGATGTTGATAACTTCATTATTTTTTTTTGCCTTCTTTTCTAAGTATATATTGTCCTTTTTCTTTAATTCCCTTGCCTTTATAAGGCTCAGGCGGTCTAATAGATTTAATTTTTGATGCTGTCATTCCAACTAACTGTTTGTCACTACCAGTTATTTTAATTATTGTTTGTTTTTCAACTGTAATTTTTAACTCATCTGGTATATCAAAATTAATATCGTGACTGAAACCAAGTTGTAAATTTAAAATTTTTCCTTTAATAGCAGCTCTATATCCTACACCAGAGAGCTCTAAAATTTTTTCATATCCAGTACTAGCACCTATGATTGCGTTATTAAGTAAACTTCGGTTCATTCCCCAAAGTTTTTTTGTATTTTCGTCGATAATTTTTGGTTTAATCGATACCTCCTTGCCTTCCAAAATATTTAAATCAAATATTTTGAGATCTAAGTTTAATACTTTTTTTCCTAATGGGCCCTCAATATTTAAAAGATTGCCATTTAAAGCAACTTTTACTTTTTCTGGAATTGATATACTTAATTTACCTATTTTAGACATCAAAACACCTTACAAATTATTTCACCACCGATTTTTTGCTTTCTTGCATTAACATCACTCATAACGCCTTTTGGAGTAGAAATTATAGCTATTCCTAATCCGTTGTTAATTTTTGGCAAACTTTCGGCACTTGAGAAAATTCTTCTTCCAGGTCTTGATACTCTTTCAATAGTATTAATAACAGGGCTTCCAGAGCTATATTTTAAATAGATGTTAATTTCTGATTTATTATTCTCATCAATGATTTTATGATCCTTTATAAATCCTTCATTTTTTAAAACCTCAGCTATTTTTACTTTAAATTTAGATGATGGCATTTTTACTATCTTGTGAGATCTCATTTGAGCGTTTTTAATCCTTGCTAACATATCTCCAATTGGGTCACTTAAGCTCATATTATATCCTTTCTACCAACTTGATTTTACCATTCCAGGGATTTTACCCTCTAAGCCTAATTTTCTAAGAGCTATCCTTGATATCTTTAATTTTCTGTAAACACCATGAGGTCTTCCTGTAATTTGACATCTATTCATGACTCTTGTTTTTGATGAATTTCTTGGGAGTTTAGACAGTTTTTGTTGTGCCTTAAATCTTTCCTCTAAACCAAGTTTTTTATTCATAATAATTTTTTTTAGATTTTTCCTTTTTTTATAGTATTTATCTGAAAGTTTTATTCTCCTATTATTTTTATTAACTGAGCTTAGTTTTGCCATATTAATTACCTTTGCTTTCTAAAAATGGAAAATTAAATTTTTTTAATAATTCAAGGCTATCGTTAACACTTCTGCTTTTTATAACAATGGTAATATCTAGTCCTCTGATTTTATCAACCTTTTCAAAATTTACCTCTGGAAATATAATATGTTCCTTAACTCCAAAAGTATAATTTCCAAACTTGTCAAATCCATTTAATTTTAATCCTCTGAAATCTTTAATTCTTGGAAGTGCAATATTTACTAATCTATCAATAAATTCATACATTTTATTTTTTCTTAAAGTTGTTTTAATACCCGCATTGGTATTTTTTCTTGTTTTAAAATTTGAAATTGACTTTTTAAATTTTGTAACTACTGGTTTTTGACCTGTAATTTTTGACATATCATCTTCACAGCTTTTTAAAATTTTGTTATCATTTCCATCTAATCCAAGCCCCATATTTATAACAACTTTTTTTATTTCAGGAACCATATAAATATTTTTATATCCTAGATTATTTTTTAACTCTTGCTGTATATATTTTTTAAATATTTCTTTTAAACGTGGTATCATTTTTTATTCTCAATTTTTTTTTGTTTATTATCATCAGTAATTTTAAGATTTGAAAAATGAATAAAGTTTTCTTTATCAAAAATGCCACCTTTATTCTCTTTCGTGGTTTTTACATGTTTTTTTATTATGTTTAATCCTTTAACTTTAGCTCTAAAATTACTTCTATCGAGTTCAATAACGTCTCCTTCTTTATTTTTATCTTTCCCTACCAACACTTTAACTTTCATACCTTTTTTTATCATTTAAAGAACCTCCGGTGCCAAAGATATTATTTTCATTTGACCTTTGTTTCTTAATTCTCTAGTTACAGGACCGAATATTCTTGTGCCGATAGGTTCGCCTTTATCGTCAGTCAAAACAGCTGCATTATTATCAAACTTAACTTTAGATCCATCATTTCTATGAATCCCCTTTTTAACTCTTACAACAACGGCTTTATGCACAGATCCTTTTTTAACTTTTCCCTTTGGAATTGCTTCTTTAATTGCAACTACTATTGTATCACCTATACTTGCGTATCTCCTTTTTGATCCACCTAAAACTTTAATACACTCAATTCTTTTTGCCCCTGTATTATCTGCAACCATTAATTCTGTCTGAACTTGTATCATTTATTATCTCCCATTACCTCAAATTTTTTGGTTTTAGAGTAAGGTTTGCACTCTATTATTTTAACCTTATCTCCATTTTTAAATTTATTCTGCTCATCATGGACGTTATATTTTTTTTTTGATTTTATAACCTTTTTAAGAAGGGGATGTTGATATTTTCTTTCAACCAAAACTGTTATAGATTTATTTGGTTTATCACTTATTACGACACCTGATAATATTTTTTTAGGCACTATTTTTCTCCAAAAAAGTTTTTAATTTTGCTATAGATCTTTTTGTTTCAGAAACTTTAGCATAATTTTTTAACTGACCATTAATTTTTTGAAATCTGAAGTTAAATAAATCTTTTTTTAACTTATCTATTTCTTTAATTGCTTGATCTTTTGTAAATTGTTTTATTTTTTTTTTCATTTTATATTCTTTTAATAAACTTACATTTTATTGGTAATTTAGCAGACGCTTTGTATAATGCCTCTTTAGCAATTTGCTCTGAAACACCATCAACCTCAAACAATATTCTGCCAGGCTTTACTCTACATGCCCAATATTCAGGAGAACCTTTTCCTTTACCCATTCTAACCTCTGTAGGTTTTTTAGAAATTGGTATATTTGGAAAAATTCTTGTCCAAACCCTCCCCTGTCGCTTCATGTGTCTTGTTAAAGCTACTCTTGCTGCCTCAATCTGCCGTGAAATTACTCTTTCGGGCTGTAAAGCTTTTAGCCCAAAAGAGCCATAATTCATTATATTACACCTTGAGGCGTTTCCATGTATCCTGCCTTTGTGTGCTTTTCTAAATTTTGTTCTAGTTGGTTGTAGCATAATTTATTTTTTATTTGTCTCCTGACTAAATTCTTTAGTAAAAATTTCTCCTTTATAAATCCATACTTTAATGCCCAATATTCCATAAGTAGTTAATGCTTCAGCTTCAGCATAGTCTATATCTGCTCTTAAAGTATGAGATGGAATACTTCCTTCTCTTAACCATTCAGTTCTTGCAATTTCATTTCCACCAAGTCTACCACTTATCGAAACTTTAATTCCTCTAGCACCAAGTCTTAAAGCTGATTGCATTGCACGTTTCATTGCTCTTCTATAGGAAACTCTTTTAACAAGTTGTTGTGCTATATTTTCTGCTACTAGATAACTGTTAGTTTCTGGTTTCTTTATCTCTTTGATATTTAAAACAACTTCATTTGACGTAATTTTTGATATTTTGCCTTTTATTTTCTCAATGTCGCTTCCCTTTTTCCCAATCACGAATCCAGGTCTTGAAGTATAAATTGTTACAAAACACTTTTTAGATGTTCTTTCTATCATTACTTTTGAAACACCAGAATTTACTACATTTTTTTTGATGAAGTCTCTTATTTTATAGTCTTCAATTAAATAATTACCAAAATCTTTTTTTTTTGCATACCAAACTGAGTCCCAGCCTCTATTAATACCGAGTCTTAGTCCAACTGGATTAACTTTTTGGCCCATGTTTAACCTCTTTATTTTGCTTTTCAGATAATATAATTGTTAAATTCGAATATGGTTTAAGTATAGGGGCTGCTCTTCCTTTAGCTCTAGCTCTAAATCTTTTCATAATAACTTGTTTTCCACAATAGGCCTCTTTTATAAATAGTTTATCAATATCATATTGAAAATTATTTTCAGCGTTTGCAACAGCTGATGAAATAGTTTTTTTTATATCTTTTGTTATCCTTTTTTCTGAGAAGGACAAATTTCTTATAGCTATTTCAACTTTTTTACCAACTAAAGATTTCAATATAGGATTTAATTTTCTCACACTTGATCTAATATTTTTATTTATTGATCTCACTTCTTTAAGGTTATTGTCCATTTTTTTTAATTTATTTTTCATAATTATTTTTTATCCCCAGCCTTACTATCTTCTGCTTTTGCTTTTTTATCTGCTGGAGTATGTCCAAAAAATTGTCTTGTAGGTGCAAATTCTCCAAACTTGTGACCTACCATATCTTCAGATACTGTTAATGGTATAAATTTTTTTCCGTTATATATTAAAAAACTAAATCCCACGAAATCAGGTATTATTGTAGATTTTCTAGACCATGTTTTAATTGGTTTTCTATTTGGATCGTTTTTTGATTTATCTACTTTTTTGATTAAACTTTCTTCAACAAATGGACCTTTCCAAACTGATCTAGCCATTTCCTATTTTCCCCTTTTCTTTCGTCTTCTAATAATAAATTTGTCTGTTCTTTTATTATCTCTGGTTTTTAATCCTTTTGCAGATTGCCCAGTTGGGGATACGGGATGTCTGCCACCTGCAGATTTTCCTTCACCGCCTCCATGAGGATGATCAACTGGATTTTTAACAACGCCTCTTGTATGAGGTCTAATTCCCAACCACCTCGATCTACCTGCTTTTCCGATTTTTATATTTTTTTTATCAGGATTTGATAAAACTCCAATAGTGGCCATAGACCTAGAGTCTATTTTTCTTATTTCACCTGAAACCATCTTAATAATAGAGTAATTGCCATCAATTCCAGAAATTGTTACTGAAGAACCTGCTGCTCTTGCAATTTTTCCGCCAGAACCTGGTTGAATCTCTACATTGTGAATATCCATTCCTGTTGGTATGTCTTTAAGCGCCAAAGAGTTTCCAGGTTTTATCTCTGCGTTAGAACCATTCTCAATAGTATCGCCAACTTTTACATTTTGAGGCGCCAAATAATATTTCATTTCATTATCTTCAAATTTAATTAACATTATGTAACAAGATCTATTAGGATCATATTCAATCCTTTCAACCAAACCTTTAATACCAATTTTACCTCTATAAAAGTCAATAATTCTATACTTGTGTTTGTGACCACCACCGTGGTTTCTAGAGGTAATTCGACCAAGGTTATTTCTACCTTTTGAAGATCTATTAATTGATGTAAGAGGCTTATAAGGCTTTCCTTTCCACAGACCCGATTTATTAATTAAAACAGTGCCTCTTGTAGATTTTGTATATGGTTTAAAAGTTTTTAGCGTCATTTTTTTATAATCCTGTGCTTAAATCAATACTTTGGCCCTTCTTAAGTGTAACTATTGCTTTCTTGTAACTTTTTTTTTTTATTTTTTTTCCTCTAGAGACTTTAATTCTAGCTTTCTTGTTTACGATGTTTACTTTTGTAACATTTACTTTAAATAATTTTTCAATACTTTTTTTAAGACTTTTTTTGTTTGAGCTTAAAGGCACTTTAAAAGTAACTTTATTAAATTCAGACATATTTGTAGATTTCTCAGTTACTACTGGAGACAATATTTTATCGTAGATGTTAAATTTATTTTTCATGAATATTTTTTTTCCAATTCTTTTATCGAGCTTAGTGTTAAAAGTAGTTTTTTATATTTAGTAATGTCATATGAGCTGAAGTGATTAATATCAGTCACTTTAATATTTGGTATATTCCTTGAAGATCTAAATATATTTTTTTTTGAGGATTTATCCAATAATAAAAGAGAATTGCTAGCATTCAAACTATTTAAAATACTATATATCTCTTTTGTTTTTTTTATCTCTTTTTCAAAATCGTCTATTACGATTAAATTATTATCTTTATTTTTTTCTGTTATTAATGATGTAACGCTTAATTTCTTCTCACTTTTATTGAGTTTTCTAAATTTATAATTACTTTCTCCTTTAGGTCCGTGTGCAACTCCACCACCTACAAATATTGGAGCTTTTCTGCTTGCGTGTCTAGCATTACCTGTACCTTTTTGTGCGTAAATTTTAGAGGTCGATCCAACAATTTCGTTCTTTTGTTTGGTCTTAGCTTTTCGACCCTTAAAATTTGCATTTGATTTATAAAGAACTTGACTAATCAGATCTTTATTAATCTTGCATCCAAAGACTTTATCTGCAACTTCAATAGATTGTTTATTTCCTTTAATGTCTATTTTATCTATTTTCATTTATTTTTTTTTCTTATCAGGTATTTTTCTCATTTTTTCTTGCTTATCTATTTTCTCCGCTAAAGTTAGCTTCGAAATGTTTTTCACTGCTTCTTTAACAATTACTTGAGTATTCTTTGAGCCAGGTATTGAGCCTTTAAGATATAATAAATTGTTATCTATATCTGACTTAATAATCTCAATATTTTGCATCGTTCTAATTTTATCACCCATCTGTCCAGCCATTTTTTTATTTTTAAAAACCTTTCCAGGATCCTGTCTTTGACCAGTTGATCCATGTGATCTATGCGATATAGAAACACCATGTGTTGCTCTTAAACCTCTAAAATTATGTCTTTTCATTGCTCCGGCGAAGCCTTTACCTATTGTTTTTGATTTCACGTCAACAAATTTTGTTTCATTAAATATTTCCAAACCAAGTTCGTTTCCTTCTTTATAATTTGAAATATCTTTAACCTTAAATTCCTTTAAAACTTTTTTTGGCTCAGTATTTTTTTTTGCAAAATATCCTTTTTTGGACTTTGAAAGTTTTGATGCTTTGATATTGCCAAAACCAATCTGTATTGCTTTATATCCTCTTTTATCAATATTAATTATTTGAATAACTCTACCTTTTTCCATTTTTACTACTGTAACGGGGACAGATTGACCTGATTTAAGAAATTCTCTAGTCATTCCAATTTTTTTTCCTATTAAAGCTATCTCATTCATATTTAAATTTTTATTTCAACATCAACACCTGAAGCTAAGTCTAGTTTCATTAAAGCTTCAACTGTTTGAGGGGTTGGTTCAATTATATCAATTAATCTTTTGTGTGTTCTTGTCTCAAATTGTTCACGACTTTTTTTATCAATATGAGGAGATCTTAAGACCGTATATCTTTCAATTTTTGTTGGCAAAGGTATTGGTCCTTTAATATTTGCACCAGTTCTTTTAACGGTGTTAACAATCTCTTCAGTAGATTGATCCAAAACTTTATTATCATAAGCTTTTAATTTAATTCTAATATTTTGTTTATCCATTTTACCCTGTCTTTTTTATTACTTCATCTTGAACATTTTGTGGAACTTTATCGTAATGATCGAAAAACATTGAATATTGTGCTCTACCTTGTGACATTGATCTTAAGCTATTTATATAACCAAACATATTTGCTAGTGGCACCATAGCCGTTATAACTGTAGCATTTCCCCTTTGTTCTTGTGTATTAATCTGTCCTCTTCTACTATTTAAATCTCCAATTACGTCACCCATATAATCTTCTGGTGTTACCACCTCAACTCTCATTATAGGTTCTAAAAGTTTTAAATTACCTTTTGCACAAACTTCTTTAAAACATTGTCTTGAAGCTAATTCAAACGCCAATACACTAGAGTCAACATCATGATGTAGTCCGTCTAAAATAGTAACTTTATAATCAATTATTGGGAAGCCTGCTAATATTCCTGAGTCTGCTATTGTCTCTACCCCTTTTTCTACACCGGGTATAAACTCTTTTGGTATAGCACCTCCCTTAATCTTACTTTCAATTTCTCTTCCTTTTCCAGGTTCTAATGGTTCGATTGACAATTTAACTCTAGCAAATTGTCCCGCACCACCACTTTGTTTTTTGTGTGTGTAATCAAATTCTGCTGGATTTAAGATCGTTTCTCTGTAAGCGACTTGCGGTGCACCAACATTGGCTTCTACTTTAAATTCTCTTTTCATTCTATCTACAATTATATCTAAATGAAGTTCACCCATTCCTTTAATAATAGTTTGTCCAGATTCTTCGTCTGAAGAAACTCTAAAGGAGGGATCCTCTTTAGCCAATCTACCTAAGGCCTCTCCCATTTTTTCTTGGTCACCCTTTGTTTTTGGCTCAACAGCAATCTCTATGACCGGATCTGGGAACTCCATCGGTTCTAACAAAACAGGAGTGTCTTCATCTGAGAGCGTGTGTCCTGTAATGGTGTGCTTTAATCCTGCTAAAGCTACTATATCTCCAGAATTTGCTTCCTTAATATCTTCTCTTGAATTAGCATGCATTAACAGCATTCTACCAACTCTTTCTTCCTTTTCTTTTGAGGTATTATAAATTCCTGTTCCAGATTTAAGTGTACCTGAATATATTCTTATAAAAGTTAAAGAACCAACAAAAGGATCATTTGCAACTTTAAATGCTAATGCAGAAAATGGTGCACTATCCTCAAATTTCATGATGATTTCCTCATCAGAACCAGGTTTTGTACCCTTAATTAATCCAATATCTTTAGGACTAGGTAGATAATTTACAACTGCATCTAATAAAGGTTGCACACCTTTATTTTTAAAAGCTGATCCAGTTAAAACCGGTACAAAGCTGAAATTTAAACATCCTTTTCTTACACACGAAACAAGATCTTCATTTTTAATTTCTTCACCGTTTAAATATGCTTCCATAAGTTTTTCGTCTTGTTCTACAGCAGTTTCTACAAGTTCTTGACGATATTTATTTGAAATTTCTTTTAAATCATCTGGTATTTCTTTTTCTTCCCAATCTGCACCTAAATCCTCGTTTTTCCACTCTACTGCCTTCATTTTAATTAAATCAACAACTCCTTTAAGGGATGCCTCTATACCTATTGGAATTTGCATGACAAGCGGCTTTGCGCCTAATCTTTCTTTTATCATATCGACACATCTAAAAAAATCTGCACCTGTTCGGTCAAGTTTGTTTACAAAACAAATTCTTGGGACTTTATACTTGTCAGCTTGTCTCCAAACAGTTTCTGATTGAGGCTCTACACCAGCAACTCCATCAAAAACAGCAACAGCTCCATCTAATACTTTCAATGATCTTTCAACCTCAATAGTAAAATCAACATGACCAGGAGTATCGATGATATTTATTCTATGATCATTCCAAAAACAAGTTGTAGCTGCAGAGGTAATTGTTATACCTCTTTCCTGTTCTTGCTCCATCCAATCCATTGTTGCAGCACCGTCATGCACCTCACCTATTTTATGACTTTTTCCTGTGTAGTACAAAATTCTTTCTGTTGTGGTTGTTTTTCCAGCATCGATGTGTGCCATGATACCAATATTTCTATATTTTTCTAATGTGTGAGATCTAGACATATTATTTTACCACCTAAAATGCGCGAATGCTTTATTGGACTCTGCCATTTTATGAGTGTCCTCTTTTTTCTTAATTGCAGATCCACGGTTTTGATAAGCATCAAATATTTCATTAAAAATTTTATCTGACATTTTTTTATCTTTTCTTTTTCTTGAAGCATCAATCAACCACCTTAATGCTAATGCTTGTGATCTCTTTGACTTTACTTCTACTGGCACTTGGTAAGTTGCACCACCAACACGTCTAGATCGAACTTCTACAGTTGGTTTGATATTGTTAATTGCTTCGTTGAAAACAATGATTGGTTCTTCCTTTGATTTTGATTTTATTTTATCAATTGCATCATAAACTATTTTTTCAGCAATAGTTTTCTTACCATCATACATTATCGAATTTATAAGTTTAGGTATAACAACTGATTTATACTTAGGATCAACTATAGGAATTTTTTTTGGTAATTTTCTTTTTCTTGACATCTCTTATTTACCTTTTTTTGTACCGTATAAAGATCTTCTTTGTTTTCTATTTGCTACACCTTGTGTATCAAGATTTCCTCTTAAGATATGATATCTTACTCCTGGTAAATCTTTTACTCGTCCACCTCTGATTAAAACAACAGAGTGTTCTTGAAGATTATGTCCTTCACCTGGTATATAGGCAGTGACTTCAAAACCATTTGACAATCTTACTCTTGCAACTTTTCTAAGTGCAGAATTAGGTTTTTTTGGAGTTGTTGTATAAACTTTTACACAAACACCTCTTTTTAAAGGTTGTTTTTCAAGCGCAGGAACTTTATTCCTAGACAAAGGCTTGTATCTTTTTTTTCTTAATAACTGGTTTATTGTAGGCATAATAATATATTTTTTGAGTGAAAATAACTGTCAGGGTTAATGGCAGCGTCTAGCACTTAGTGCTACTTTCCAACCAAAATATCGACAAAATACTCATTAATTTAAATTTGTCAAATTAATATATGAGAACAAAAGTGAAATTATTATTGATTTACTTGATCTTTTGAGGTCTCAAGTTTTTCTTGTTGTGATAAAAAATTTTCATCATCTTTATGAGCCATTTTATTCCATAAATTTTTAATTGAGCCAGTTCCTGCAGGCACAAGTCTTCCAACAATAACATTCTCCTTAAGTCCAGACAATTTATCTACTTTCCCTTTAATTGCTGCATCAGTAAGGACCCTGGTAGTTTCTTGGAAAGAAGCAGCTGAGATAAACGACTCTGTTTGTAATGATGCTTTTGTTATACCCATCAAAACTCTCTCGCCTTTAGCTTCTTTTTTTCCATCTTTTACCAAATCTTCATTCATGTTTAAAAATCTAATTCTATCTACAATTTCACCAGGAAGTAAATTAGAGTCACCTGTATCTTTAATCTCAACTTTTTTAAGCATTTGTCTAAGTATTACTTCAATATGTTTATCATTTATTATTACACCCTGTAGCCTATAAACTTCTTGTACTTGATTTACAAAATATTCAGTTAACTCCTCAATACCTAATATACGCAATATATCGTGAGGTAAAGGTTGGCCATCAAGCAAGTATTCTCCTTTTTTAATCTTTTCACCTTGATTAAAGTTAATATGTTTGCCTTTAGGAATTAAATAAGACGAAGTTTCGCCATTTTCAGACTCAATAGTTACTCTTTGTTTTCCTCTAACCTCTTTTCCAAAAAGAACTTTTCCATCATTTTCTGCAATTATTGCACTATCTTTAGCTTTCCTAGCCTCAAATAGTTCAGCAACTCTTGGTAGTCCCCCTGTTATATCCTTGGTTTTGGAAGTTTCTTTAGGTAACCTAGCTATAACATCGCCAGCAAATATTTTTTGTCCATCTTTCACAGACAAAATAGAATCTGGTACTAAATAATATCTAGCCTCATTATCGTCTGCTTTTTTTATTACATTACCCTTTTCATCTCTTAAAGTAATCCTTGGTTTTAAATCAGTATTTTTAGATTGTGTTTTCCAATCAATTACCGTTTTAGTAGAAATACCCGTAGCATCGTCAACAGTCTCGGCCAATGATATACCATCTGTTAAGTCAACAAAATTTACTATACCGCTAGTTTCTGCTATTACTGGAGTTGTATATGGGTCCCATTCGCATATCTTAGTATTTTTTTTAATTTTATTGTCGTTTTGGAAAAATAATTTTGAACCATAAGGAACTTTATAGACCGCTTTTTGTAATCCGTTTTCATCCTCTATAGAAAGCTGAGTATTTCTCCCCATAACAACAAGATTTTTTTTAGAATCCTCTATTAAATTTGTATTAATTATCTTTAATATTCCATCGGTTTTAGAGACAATTTGAGAGTCTTGTTTAATGGATGCTGTACCACCGACATGGAACGTTCTCATTGTTAATTGGGTACCAGGCTCTCCAATTGATTGTGCTGAGATCATGCCTATAGCTTCTCCAACATGAACCATTTGACCTCTAGATAAGTCTCTGCCATAACATTTTGCACAAACACCTTCTTTAGAGCTACATGTAATAACTGAATAGACATTTATAATTTTTACTCCAGCAGCATCTATTTTTTCGCATGCCGCCTCATCTATCATTTCATTTTTTTTAATTATTACTTCACCATTAATTGGATTTTTAACGTCAGAGGCAACGACCCTTCCTAAAGATCTTTCAGATAAACTTACTATGACATTTCCACCCTCTATTATTTCTGATAATCTTATAAATCCTGGTTTTTCACATTCGTTTTTTGTAATTGTTAGATCTTGTGCAACGTCACATAATCTTCTCGTTAGATAGCCTGAATTAGCAGTTTTTAATGCAGTATCAGCTAATCCTTTTCTAGCACCATGAGTTGAGTTAAAATATTCCAAAGCAGTTAAACCTTCTTTGAAATTTGAGGTAATCGGTGACTCTATTATTTCTCCAGATGGTTTAGCGATTAAACCTCTCATTCCTGCAAGTTGCTTCATTTGTGCTGCAGAACCTCTTGCGCCACTATCTGCCATCATAAATACTGAATTTATTTTTAGACCTTCTTTAGTCACTTCTGTTGCTGAGATCCTTTTCATCATTTCAGAGGCTACTTTATCTGTACATTTTGACCATGCATCAACAACCTTATTATATCTTTCACCTCTCGTAATAAGGCCCTCTGAGTATTGATTTTCATAGTCTGCGATTAATTTTTTTGTCTCCTCGATTAATTGTTCTTTATTTTCAGGAATAATTAAGTCATCTTTTCCGAAAGAAATTCCTGCTTTAAATGCATGTTTAAATCCAAGGTCCTTTAACTTATCGCAGAAAATAACAGTATTTTTTTGTCCGGAAAACCTGAAAACATGGTCAATTATTTCTGAGACAACTTTTTTTGGTAATAATCTATCTATTAATGAAAATTTATTATTGTGATTCTTTGGTAATAAATTTGCAAGTAAAAATCGACCTGCGGTACTAATATGTTTTTCAAATTTCTCTTTTCCATTCTCGTCTATAGTTGCAAATCTAGAAACTATTCTTGAATGAACCTTAATTTTACCAATTTCAAGAGCGTGTTCAATTTCAGATGTATTTACAAAATACCCTTCAACTTTCTCTGATTGGTAGGGTGGTTGTGACAAGTAATAAATTCCTAGTATCATATCCTGGCTTGGTACAATTATAGGTTTTCCATTTGATGGGCTTAAAATATTGTTAGTTGACATCATTAAAACTCTTGCTTCCAACTGAGCTTCTAAACTTAAAGGAATATGAACAGCCATTTGGTCACCGTCAAAGTCAGCATTAAACGCTGCACATGTTAGTGGGTGTAATTCTATAGCGTCTCCTTCAATTAGTTTTGGTTCAAATGCCTGAACTCCTAACCTATGTAAAGTTGGAGCTCGATTTAGTAAAATAGGATGTTCTCTAACTATTAGTTCTAATGAATCCCAAACTTCAGGCCTTTCTTTCTCAACAAATTTTTTTGCTTGTTTAATAGTTGATGCTAGACCCAGTTTATTCAATCTTGCGTATAAAAAAGGTTTAAATAATTCTAAAGCCATTTTTTTTGGTAGACCACATTCGTGTAATTTTAAATCTGGTCCAACAACTATTACTGACCTACCTGAGTAATCAACCCTTTTGCCTAAAAGATTTTGTCTAAATCTTCCTTGCTTACCTTTAAGCATTTCTGCTAAAGATTTTAATGGTCTTTTACCAGTTCCCGTAATTACTCTTCCTCTTCTTCCGTTGTCAAACAAAGCGTCTACAGACTCTTGTAGCATTCTCTTTTCGTTTCTTACAATTATATCTGGAGCTTTAAGGTCCATTAATCTTTTTAATCTGTTATTTCTATTTATAACTCTTCTGTAAAGATCGTTAAGATCTGAAGTTGCAAACCTGCCACCATCTAGTGGAACCAATGGTCTTAATTCTGGTGGTATTACTGGAACCGTTGTTAGAATCATCCACTCAGGTTTGTTTCCAGTCTCTATGAATGATTCAATTAACTTTAATCTTTTTATTGATCTTTCCTCTGCTACCTTTGATTTAGTCTCTTTTATTGCATTAACTAATTTTGTCCTTTCCTCTTCTAAGTTTATAGATTTTAAAATTTCAAGTATTGCTTCAGCGCCTATTCCAGCAGTGAAAGACTCCTCGCCATATTGATCCTGATATTTAATAAGTTCTTCTTCTCCAAGTAATTGATTTTTTTTTAAACCTGTTAGTCCTGGCTCGATAACAATAAAGTTTTCAAAATATAACACTCTTTCAACTTCTTTTAATTTCATATCAATTACTAATGATATTCTACTCGGTAAAGACTTGAGGAACCAAATGTGGGCAACTGGTGTAGCTAAATTTATATGTCCCATTCTCTCTCTTCTGACGTTTGATTTTGTAACCTCTACACCACATTTTTCACATATTATTCCCCTAAATTTCATTCTTTTGTATTTTCCACAAAGACACTCATAATCTTTAATTGGACCAAATATTCTTGCACAAAATAGACCGTCTTTTTCAGGTCTGAAAGTTCTATAATTTATAGTCTCAGGCTTTTTAATCTCACCATAAGTCCAGGATTTAATTTTTTCCGGGCTGGCTAATGTAATTTTAATGCTATTAAAATTCTGAGCATCGCTTATCTCTGTACTTTTAAATAGATCTGATATTTCTTTGCTCATTTTAATTTAACTCCACATTTAAAGCTAATGATTTTATTTCTTTAACTAGCACATTGAAGGACTCTGGGATACCCGATTCAAAATTTTCTTCTCCCTTAACAATTGTCTCGTATACTTTTACTCTACCAGCAACATCATCTGATTTAACTGTAAGAATTTCTTGCAATGTGTAAGATGCTCCATACGCTTCTAAGGCCCAAACTTCCATTTCCCCAAACCTCTGTCCTCCTAATTGTGCTTTACCACCTAAAGGTTGCTGAGTAACTAGGCTGTAAGGGCCTGTGGATCTTGCATGTATTTTATCCTCGACTAAATGGTGTAATTTGAGCATGTAAATAGTACCCACTGTTACAGGTCTATCAAATTTTTCTCCAGTTCTTCCGTCCCATAAAAATGTTTGACCTGACTTAGGTAAGTCAGAGATTTCTAACATTTTAGTTACATCATCCTCTTTAGCTCCATCAAAAACTGGTGTAGCGATAGGTATTCCGTTTTGAATATTACTACAAAGATCTTTAAATTCATTATCACTTAATTTTGAAATTTTTTCTTCGTATACATCTTTTCCGTATACCGTTTTTAATATATTTAAAATTTTTTCATTTTTTTCAATTAGTTTATTATTTTCATTTATTAATTTTTTAATTTTTTCACCTAATTCTGTGCACGACCATCCTAGATGAGTTTCTAATATTTGACCAACATTCATTCTACTTGGTACACCCAAAGGATTTAAAACAATATCTACAGGTTTGCCATTTTCTTGATATGGCATATCCTCAACAGGTACTATTTTACTTACAACTCCTTTATTTCCATGTCTGCCAGACATTTTATCTCCAGGCCTTAATCTTCTTTTAATAGCAACAAATACTTTTACCATTTTCATAACACTTGGCAATAAATCGTCACCTTGTTTAATTTTTAATACTTTATCCTCAAATCTCTCTAAAATATCTCCTTTTGCTAAATCGTATTGTTCTTTTAATTTATTAAGTGCATCACTTTTATTTTGATCTTGTACTGATAGTTTAAATATTTCATTTATAGTTAGTTTAAATATTTTTTCTGTTGTTAAATTCTCTCCTTCATTTATTTCCTTAACTTTTTTTAATACTGACAATCCATCAAGAATTTGAGATGCTCTTTGTTTAATACTTCTTTCTAAAATTTCTTCCTCAACATTTTTATCTTGCTGAACACTCTCTATTTCAGATCTTTCAATAGTTATAGATCTCTCATCTTTCTCAATTCCATGTCTATTAAAAACTCTTACATCTACCACAATTCCACCACTTCCACTTGGCATCTTTAAAGAAGTATCAGTTACATCTATAGCTTTTTCACCAAATATTGATCTTAATAATTTCTCTTCAGCACCTGATGCGGAATCACCTTTTGGGGTAACTTTTCCAACTAAAATGTCTCCTGGTTTAACTTCAGCGCCAATATAAACTATACCTGACTCATCAAGATTTTTTAATGCCTCTTCATTCACATTTGGAATATCTCTAGTAATATCTTCCTCACCTAATTTTGTATCCCTCGCCATAACTTCATATTCCTCTATATGAATTGAGGTGAATACATCATCAGTAACACATCTCTCTGAAATAAGAATCGAGTCCTCAAAATTATAACCTTGCCATGGCATAAATGCTACAGTAACATTTTTGCCTAATGCTAACTCTCCAATTTTTGTAGATGGGCCATCTGCAATTATATCTCCAGATTTAACTCGATCTCCAACCCTTACTAATGGTTTTTGATTAATACAAGTATTTTGATTAGATCTTTTAAATTTCTGTAAATTATAGATATCAACACCAGATTTAGAATAATCTTTGTCATCTTTTGCTTTAATAACTATTCTTTTTCCATCTATTTTGTCAACTATTCCATCTCTTTTTGCTACTATTGTTACTCCAGAGTCTAATGCTACATCACTCTCTATACCTGTTCCAACTAAAGGTGCTTCAGGTTTTAATAAAGGCACTGCTTGTCTCATCATATTTGAACCCATCAATGCTCTATTAGCATCGTCATTTTCTAAGAAAGGAATTAGTGATGCGGCAACTGAAACAAGTTGTTTTGGAGAAACATCAATATAATCTATGTTATCCGGTTTAGATAATATAAAATCTAGGTTCTGTCGACAAGAAACCAATTCTTCTTTAAATTTTCCATTTTTATCAATCACAGAATTTGCCTGAGCAATTGTATACTTTGATTCCTCCATTGCCGATAAGTATTGGATTTCATCCTGGACAACACCGTTGGTGACTTTTTTATAAGGACTTTCAATAAAACCATATTTATTAATTTTTGAATAAGTTGATAGACTGTTAATTAAACCGATGTTTGGACCTTCTGGGGTTTCTATAGGGCAAATTCTCCCATAATGGGTTGGATGAACATCTCTAACTTCAAAGCCAGCTCTTTCTCTAGTTAGACCACCAGGACCTAATGCTGATACCCTTCTTTTGTGTGTTATCTCAGATAAAGGATTAGTTTGATCCATAAACTGAGATAATTGAGACGTAGCAAAAAAATCTTTCAATGAAATAGTTAATGGTTTTGCATTTATCAAATCTTGTGGCATTGCAGACTCAACATCTAGCGTGGTCATTTTTTCTTTTATAGCTCTTTCCATCCTATAAACACCAATTCTTGCCTGATTTTCAACCAGTTCTCCTACAGATCTCACTCGTCTATTGCCTAGATGATCTATGTCGTCAACATCATCTTTACCATCTCTTAGATCTAGCATTTTTTTAACTATAGAAATTATGTCGTCATTTCTTAAGATAGTTATTTTATCCGAACAGGTTAAGTCTAACCTTGAATTCATCTTTACCCGACCTACATCAGACAAATCATACCTTTCGGAACTAAAAAATAAATTATTAAATATTTGCGATGCAATTTCTATTGTTGGGGGTTCGCCAGGTCTTAAAACTTTATAAATTTCAGTTATTGAGTCGTTTTTATTATCATTTTTGTCGTTAAGTAAAGACGATAGAATATAAGGACCTTTGTTTATTGAATTTGTTTTTGAAATTATTATAGTATTTACATCATTTTCTGTAATTTTTTCAATTATAGTTTCGTTAAGTTCTGTGCCAATTTTGAACTCATCCTCTAATATGTTTAGTTTCTTATGTAAAAATTTACCTCTCAAATATTCGCTTGATACAAGTATTTCTTTTAACCCCTCGCTATGTAACTTTCTAGCTTGGAGGAAATTAGTTTTTTGCCCAGATTTAATAATTACTTTGTTAGACTTTGCATCAATTACCTCCTCAGAAAAGTTTTTCGATTTATAATTTTCTGGATCAAACTTTGTTTTCCACTTTTTTTTATCTTTATCGTAGCTTAATATTTCTTTTTCGTAGAATTCACTTACTATGTCTTCTTTTGAATACCCAAGTGCTTGAAGTAGCGTAGTCACTAATAATTTTTTTTTTCTATCTATTCTAAAATATAATAAATCCTTGACATCAAATTCGAAATCTAACCATGACCCTCTGTTTGGAATTACTCTACAATTAAATAAAAGTTTTCCACTGGCATGAGATTTTCCATTATCGTGGTCGAAAAATACTCCTGGACTTCTATGCATTTGATTAACAACAACCCTTTGAACACCGTTTGTTATAAATGTACCACTATTAGTCATCATGGGAACTTCTCCCATATAAACCTCCTGCTCCTTCGCTGATAAAATATCTTTAGTGTTATCTTCTTGATTAATGTCGAATACTACTAGTCGAAGAGTACATTTTAAGGCTGCCGAATATGTTAACCCTCTTGCTATACACTCATCAACATCAAACTTTGGTTTTTCAAGTCTATAAGATACATATTCTAATGATGCTTTATCGTTTAAATCATCTATTGGGAAAATACTTTTAAAAACTCTATCAAAACCTTTGACCAAATAAGCTTCTACATCTTTTTTGTTTTCTGTTAATTCTTTATATGAATTTTTTTGAACTTCTATAAGATTTGGGATTGATAAACTTTCTTTTAATTTACCAAAGTTTTTTCTTATATTTTTTTTCTCTGTAAAAGATAATTCCATCAACAATCCTGATTTATTTTTTTTATAAACCAGTTCTAATTCTTTATTTAATTTACTTAAGTTCTACTTTTGCGCCTGCTGCTTCAAGTTTCTTCTTTATCTCTTCAGCTTCTTGTTTTTTAACACCTGATTTAACTTCTTTTGGTGCTCCCTCAACTAAATCTTTAGCTTCTTTTAAACCTAAAGACGTTACGGCTCTAACTTCTTTAATAACATTAATTTTCTTTTCTCCTGCTGCTGCAAGAACAATTGTAAATTCATCTTTTTCTTCAGCTGGTGCTGCTGCTCCACCTGCTGCTGGTGCTGCTGCTACAGCAGCCGCTGCTGTAACTCCCCACTTTTCTTCAAGTTGTTTTGAAAGTTCAGCTGCTTCTACAACAGTTAAACTTGATAATTCATCTATAATTTTGTTTAAGTCCGCCATATAATTTTGTCCTGGTTATTTTTTTGATTTTTCGAGCGCTAAAATAGCGATTTTTGAGGCAGGTGCAAGTAAAATACTTGCTAATTTTTGTGCCGGAGATCTCAAAATTCCCACTATTTTTGCCCTTGCTTCATCTAAAGTTGGCAATGTAGCAACATTTTGAACACCAACTAAGTCCAAAATATCATTGCCCATGATTCCCCCTAAAATTTTTAGTTTTTCATTTTCCTTAGAAAATTTTGTTAAAATCTTAGCTGACGTTATTGCGTCATCTGACAATGCTACCGCTGTAGGCCCTTTAAACAAATCTGAAAGATCTTTGCATCTTGTATTTTCTATAGCGAGTTTTGTAATTCTATTTTTAGTGATTTTGAATTGAATACCATGTTCACGCATCTTAGATCTAAGTTCGTCTAACTGTGATACGGTTAAACCTTGGTAGTGAGCCACAATGACAGCTTCAGACTTATCAAAGTTTGTTTTCATTTCTTGAATATAAGTCTGTTTTTTTGCTTTACTCATCATAATTAAATACTCTTCTCTAATTTAAGTTTAAATGATCTTCCCATAGTTGAGGTTATAAAACTGTTTTTTATCAAATTTCCTTTAACATTATTATTTGATTTTTCTTTATCTAAAGCATCCAAAATAGCATTTAAATTTTTTGTTAGATTTTCATCACTGAACGATTTTCTTCCAATACTTACTCCTATATTGCCATCTTTGTCATTTCTAATTTCTACTTGACCAGACTTAGCATTTTTTACAGCCATTGAAATATCATCACTAACTGTTCCTAGTTTAGGATTTGGCATTAAACCTTTTGGGCCTAATACTTTTCCCAATTTAGCTAATTTAGGCATCATCATAGAAGTGCAAATTAACTTATCAAAGTTTAGGTCACCAGATTTAATTTTTTCAATCAATTCATCTCCACCTACGATCTCAGCACCTGCATCTTTTGCATTTTGTTGTTTTGTGCCTTCGCAAACGACGCCTATCTTAATAGACTTTCCAGTTCCACTCGGTAAATTTACAGAAGTTCTTATATTAATCTCACTTTTTTTTTGCTTATTATGAATTTGCAAACTCAAATCAATTGATTCGTCAAATTTAACTGTGCAATTGTTTTTAATTTCAGATATCAATTTTGAAAATATATCACCTTTTACGTTTATATCTTCGGTAAGTTTTTTGTATCTTTTTGAACTCATTAATCTTTTACCTCTATACCCATAGATCTAGCAGATCCTGCAATTATTTTTGATGCTTCTGTTATATCATTTGCATTGAGATCATTCATTTTCTTTTTTGCTATTTCTTCTATTTGTTTCATGGTTATTGATGCAACTATATTTCTACCTGGCTCACTTGATCCACTTTTTAATTTTACAGCCTCTTTTATAAAGTGACTTGCTGGAGGTGATTTAATAATAAAATCAAATTTTTTATCTTTATATACCGTTATGATAACTGGAACTGGTTTTCCCATGAATGCTTTTGTTTTTTCGTTAAAAGCTTTACAAAATTCCATAATATTAATACCCCTTTGACCAAGTGCTGGTCCAACAGGTGGTGCTGGATTGGCTTGACCACCGTTTATTTGTAATTTTACATATCCTGCTATCTCTTTTTTTGCCATTAACTTACCTTCTCTACTTGGTTATATTCAAGATCAACAGGTGTGGGCCTACCAAATATTGAAACTGATACTTTTAATCTTAATTTTTCCTCATCTATATCCTCAACCAACCCACTAAATGACGCAAATGGTCCGTCTATCACTTGTACCTTTTCTCCAACGTTATATTCTATGCTTGATTTAGGCTGTGCAACTCCATCTTTAATTTGTCCTAATATTTTTTCAATCTCTTTATCTGAAACTGGCACAGGTGTTCCCTTTGATCCTAAAAAACCGCTAACTTTTTTTATATTTTTAATCATGTGATAAATGTTATTGTCCATTTCACTCTTGATCAATACATAGCCAGGAAAATATTTTCTTTTTCTTTGTACTCTTTTGCCTCTTTTTACCTCTGTTATGTCATGAGTAGGAACAATTATTTCCTCAATTTTCTCTGAAATTTTTGCTTTTTCTGCCTCTTCTTTTATGTTTTGTGCAACCTTATTCTCAAAACTCGAATAAGACTGAACTATATACCAATTTTTCATCAAAAATTTACCTTTAATATAATGTCTAAAAAAAACTTAAAAATTTGATCAACTAGTAAAAAAAATAAAGACGCAATTATAGCCATTGCTGCAACCATAAGTGTGCCTTGCAAGGTCTCTTTTTTTGTAGGCCAAGTAATTTTAAATGCTTCTTGTTTAACTTCTTGAATAAATTTTAACGGGTTTTTCATATCATATGCACATTAATTATTGGCAGGAGCGGAGGGAATCGAACCCCCAACCTCCGGTTTTGGAGACCGGCGCTCTACCAATTGAGCTACACTCCTTTTATAGTGGAGCTTACTCTATAATCTTTGTTACTACTCCAGCTCCTACTGTTCTTCCACCCTCTCTAATTGCAAAATTTAACTTTTCACTCATAGCTATTGGTGTAATTAGTTTCACGGTAAATTTAGCGTCATCACCTGGCATTACCATTTCAGTTCCTGATGGCAATTCTACTTCACCTGTTACATCAGTTGTTCTAAAATAAAATTGTGGTCTATATTTGGTAAAGAAAGGCGTATGTCTGCCACCTTCTTCTTTTTTGAGAACATATGCTTGCGCCTCAAATTTAGTATGAGGTGTAACAGAACCTGGTTTTGCAAGAACTTGTCCTCTCTCAACGTCTGTTCTTTCAATACCTCTTAATAGTGCACCAATATTATCTCCCGCTTCACCTGTATCAAGAATTTTTCTAAACATTTCTACACCTGTACAAACGGACTTTTTAGTATCTCTTATACCAACTATCTCAATCTCTTCTCCTGTCTTCACAACACCTTGCTCTACTCTACCTGTAACAACAGTACCTCTTCCAGAGATAGAAAAAACATCCTCAACTGGCATAAGGAAAGGTTTATCTTTTGGTCTATCTGGTTGAGGAATATGTTCATCAACAGCTTTCATTAGTTCCATTATTGCATTTTTTCCAACTGCTTCATCTTTCCCTTCAACGGCTGCTAAGGCTGAGCCTTTGATTATTGGAGTTTTGTCACCCGGAAATTTATATGAATTTAATAAATCTCTAATTTCTTCTTCAACTAATTCAATCATCTCTTTATCATCCACTTGATCAACTTTATTTAAAAAAACTACAATTGCTGGAACTCCAACCTGTCTTGCAAGAAGAATATGTTCTCTTGTTTGAGGCATAGGACCATCTGCAGCATTAACAACTAATATTGCTCCATCCATTTGAGCAGCGCCAGTTATCATATTTTTTACATAATCAGCATGACCCGGGCAATCTACGTGAGCGTAATGTCTTTTTTCAGTTTCATATTCAACATGAGCTGTTGAAATTGTAATTCCTCTCTCTTTTTCTTCCGGTGCTTTGTCAATTTGATCATAAGCTACAAATTGTGCTCCTCCAGCTTCAGCTAAAACTTTTGTTATTGCTGCTGTTAGAGTTGTTTTACCATGATCCACATGTCCAATTGTACCAATATTACAATGTGGTTTACTTCTATTAAATTTTTCCTTCGACATTACTTTATATACCTCACTTATTAGTTTTGTTTAAATTGGAGCGGGTAAAGGGAATCGAACCCTTACATCCAGCTTGGAAGGCTAGCGTTCTACCATTGAACTACACCCGCGTCACCCAAGTTTAACACTCCGTTGTAAACATTTTGAATGGTGGAGGGGGAAGGATTCGAACCTTCGAAGACCGAAGTCAACGGGTTTACAGCCCGCCCCATTTGACCGCTTTGGTACCCCTCCATATAGTAGGGGAAGCGCCCCCATGTTCAATACATTAAACAACATGGGTTTTATATATTTTTATTGTATAATTGCAATACGTGAAATAGAGGTAAAAAATGATGCAAATTAAAGAAAAATAGTAAATTAATGAGTAATAAGTCATCTTTTTTTTATAGTTGGAAAACACGCTGTTATAGAGGCTTTAAAAAACCCTAATAGAAAAATACTAAGAGTTTTTTTAACAGAGGAGAGTAAGAAAATAATACATAGAAGTAGCCCTAATAAAAATCTTTTATCTAATAATAAAGTCCATTTTAAAACTAAGAAAGAGCTAGATAAGTATTGTTCAAAAGAAGATCTACTTCACCAAGGCTTTGTTGCTGAAATTGAGCATATTGAAAATATAAACTTAAAAGAATTTATTAAAAACAAAAAGAATATAAATTTTGTATGTCTTGATGGAGTTAGCGATCCAAGAAATATAGGTTCGATAATAAGAAGTGCAGTATCTTTTAGAATAGATGGATTGATAGTAAAAGAAAGAAACTTTCCTAAAGAAAGTAAGCTTATGTTTAAATCGGCAAGTGGTTGCATGGAATACATTAATATATTTCAGGTACCTAATATAAAGACAACAATGAAATTTCTTAAAGAAAAAAACTTTTGGGTTTATGGTTTTGACTCAAAAAGTAAAAAAAATTTTATTGATGTAGAATGGAAAGGCAATAATATATTATTATTTGGATCTGAAGGAGAAGGAATTAAGAAACATACTGAAAAGTATGCAGATTTTTTAGTAAAAATTGATATGAATGAAAAAATAGAGAGTTTAAATATTTCAAATAGTGCTGCGATAGTATTTCATCACATAAACAGATATCAAAAATAACTTGATAATATTTATTTTCATATTAATAAGTAAATATGCCCTTGTAGCTCAGTTGGTAGAGCAATTGATTTGTAATCAATAGGTCCGCGGTTCGAGTCCGTGCGGGGGCACCACTAAAAAATTATTCTAAAGCTTTTCCAACAATTGTTGCAGAACCTTCTAATCTCTCGATAGACTCAATATAAACCTGTGTTTGACTTTTACCACCAAGTGGTGCCAGTGTGCCTGTACCGGCTTCAAGGTCATGTGCACCCTCAATAATGATCTGTCCATTTCCTGTTGATCCAGAAGCATCAACAGTTGTAAATTTCCCGTAGAAAAATAATCTTTTATCTGCATCAGTGTTATTTGTGTCATGGTTATACCAGTCCATTAACTCTTGTTTACTTTTACAACCAGTATCGCAAGTGTAGTTAGCTGCAAGTTCAGTTGGTGAAATTTGCATTGATGAATTTACATCTACAAATTCGTCGAAGTCGGTGTTTCCATCTGACTTTAACCCTCTAACCGTAGATGCTACAACTGGTAGAGAGGTTATACCTGCTGAGCCTGTGTTCCATTCATGTTGAACTTGTGATGCACCTTTTAAAGTTATTCTTGTATACATATCGGCACTCATTTCTTTTTTGTTAAAGTTAACATAAACTTTTCCTCTTCCCTCTTGAACTGCATCTGCAAATACATCTGAAGTAGATGGTTTATTATAAGTTAATCCATTAGACCCAGTCTCAACTCTTTCTAGTGTAAACCAACCTGAGTCATAAACAACTACATCTTGGTCTAATGTCATTACATAGTCTTGATCTTTTTCTTCGATGTTATCTTTCATCTTTTCCATTTCTTTAGCAATTTCTTTAGAGTCTGATGACACATTAGACAAAGCTGATAAAGCACCCTCGTCGACTTTTAAATCTAATTTTTCAGCATTTTCTTTTATATCTTGTTTTAAATTTGTTGAATTTATTAAATTAGATGTAACATTTTGAGAGTTGTTTATAACATTGCTTGAATTAACTACGGAATGACTCATTGAACTGGACATTTGATTTACTATGTTTGTTGTGGCGGGAGTTGGTGTCGATACCACTGCATAAGAATAGCTAAAATAGGTAGCAATAAATAAAATAGATTTAAATATAATTTTAAAATTTTTCATTTAATTTTTTATCATTGCTTGAAAACCAGGTTTGGTTATATCAGTCATATTTATTCCGTCTGTAAGTTGAATATTGCCTGGGATCATTCCTAGTGTGTTATTTGGACCAGGGCCTAATAATAATACTGTACTTTCCTTATCTGAATTTGAAGATACAAGAAATTCTGTCCCTCTTGCACCTAATGTTCCAGCAGGCATTTTAACTTCTAAGTTATCTGGATTTTTCTTGCTGATTTTACCAGTAATAAACTTTACTGTTCCTGACTTTATATTTGTAACAAAATTTCCATCATCAGTTTTTGGGTCATAAACAAAATCATCTATTGTTAATTCAGTATTTTCTCCGACAGTCATTACTGTTTCATCTAAAAATAATATTTGAGCATTAGATTTTGAGCTTACAAATATTGTATCACCAAAAAATACTTTAGAACCGTTTATTAATTTTTCATTTTTTTGATTATTTATATCTCCGACAGCAACCCCTATCACTCCTATGAATTCACTACTAATAGATTTAGTTATAAAGCTTAAAAAAATAAAAATTGTTAATAAAAATTTTTTAGTCATTAAAATTTAGTCTTTTTGTTATCCCAATTGTTTTAAATGCTCTTTTAATTTCGTAGTTGGGTAAGCTAGAATTTACATTAGATTCTCTAAAACTTAAAGTATAAAAGGTTGTATTATCCTTATTTATTTTTCTTAAAAAAGGTAATATTTGATTGATATCACCTCTCAAAGAAATATTTGTTACTAAACTTCTGTCATTTCTATAACGCAACATTGATATAGCATTATTTTTGGCTTGATAAGCATTATATAAATAAGTAGCTGACGCTGACAAAGTTCCAAAAGAAAAAATTCTAGAGGCTCGAAAATTTACACCATTAGACTCGTAACTATGAAATTCTTTTGCATGATCTGTTTTGCCATATATTAATTTTGTACTTATTTGTGTTCTATTAGATATGTTATGATTTAGTCTGATTGATGCAGAATAAGCTTCGTTATTGTTATTATCACCTGCCTCTTTAAACAATTGAATACCACCAACAACAGGATTTGGTCTTGAATGATATCTTGAGTCTGAATAACTCAAAGCATAATTTAAATTAAATTTATCATTAAAAATATATGTATTATTAATTCCTACCCCTTTTACTTGATAGTCCTCTTGCATTCTATAATTTGGATTATTGAAATAAACATATGGTGAAAAATAATGATTTTTATAAGCTTTAAAATAACTTATTGAGCTTGAATATATATCACTCTCACCTTTGTGTTTTTTGTTGTTAGTATTAAAATTAGATCCAAGATTTAAATACAAAGAAGAAGTTTGATCTAAAATTCTTCCTATAGTAAGTGAGGTTCCCCTTGTGTAAGTTTTATCGTATTCCATAGTGCTTTTGTGGTGTCCACTATCATTTTTAACAAAGGGCAATAAGATTTCATTATCATCATTATCAACAGCTAAAGTTTTTCCAGATTTAGTTCTTCCGCTGATATTATCTTCCTCAGTGCCTGAATAAGTAAAATCCATGTATGCAAACCATTTTTTTGGCTCTTCTTTCTCAAATTTTTCATCAGTCAACAACTCAGCAATTAATTTTTTAGTCTCATCAGAAGTATTAGGATCGTTAAGCATAGTGCTAACCATCAAATCAACTTTTACTTTTGAGTCCATTTTTAATAGAATAGATAAAAGGTATAGTTTGATATCTGCATTTTTTGGATAAAGAATGCTTAGTCTTTCCAAAGTTGCTATTGTTGATTTAACATTACCAGATTTTTCTTGTTGCTTTGCGTAATTTAAATTTAATTCTAAATCTGTAGGATTATCTAATATTTCTTTGTATGTAATAATTGAAGATATCGCTTTTGAATTAAAAATTAATAATAAAAAGATAATTAAACTTAAAAGCTTAGCATTTTTTATATTCATAAATTTTTAATTATAACCATACATTAACAAAAATTTTAAAATAACTATTTTATGTCGCGACGAATTTGTTCTATTTTAATTTTCTTTTGTAAGCTTCGATTTTTGTCATATAATAAGTTAAACTTTATTTTTTTATTAGTTTTTACAGAAATTGTCTTTGCATTTCTCACTTCCACGTTATCGGCTACAGCACTTAATGGTCTTTTTTTAAAATTCAAATTTTTAATCAATATCTTTGATTTATCACTAATAATTTTACCCTTCCATCTTCTAGGTCTAAACGCACTAATCGGAGAAATAGATAATTTTTTTGAATTTAAACTTAAAATAGGTCCATGGACTGATAAATTATAAGCTGTACTACCTGCAGGAGTTGAAACTAAAACACCATCGGACATTAATTCTTTTATTATTGGTTTCGAGCCGTTATAAATTGAAATTGATGCTGCCTGTCTACTTTGCCTTAAAATAGAAACCTCGTTTATTGCAAGATGTTTTTTAACTTTATTGTTTTTATTTTTAACATTCATTTCTAATGGAGATATAGTAATTAGCTTTGAACTATTTAATTTACTCAATAAATTCTTTGTAGAAAACTTATTCATAAGGAACCCATAATTACCAGAATTAATTCCATAAAAATATTTTTTTTTACTAATATTCTTTTTTAAAGTCTGTAACATAAAGCCATCACCACCTATTACTATTATAATATTAAATTTATATTTCGAGTGTTTAAGTATTTTCTTAGATATAATATTTTTAATTTTAATGGATTTCTTGTTGTTATCTGAAATTATTTGAATTTTATTATTACTAAATAAATTGGTTTTCATGGATAATTATTTAATACTACTTATTGTATTTATCAATTTAATTTGGTTAGATATTCTTTGTCTATGGTAATTTTGAAATGATAATTTGTTATAATTTTTAAGGATTTCGTAAAACATATTCTTGAAATGGTCTACATTTTTATTAAATTTTATTACCTTAATTTTATTATTTTCAAATATTTTAATATACGTAGGTCTATTTTTTAATTTGCTAAAAAACCTGTCTACATAAATACATGAATTATTAAAAAAAAATTCAATATTGTTTGTATAATTTTGTCCCTCTCCCCAAAAATAAAATCTATGAAAGTTTTTATTTTTAATTCCAAAGTATCCTTTTAAATCTACCTCTCTTCTAATCTTTATTTGTTCTATTTTCTTTTTATTAATTGAAACGTTATTAAATAAATAATTTTCAACTGATAGCTGATAAACAGCAGCGTCGTAAAAAAAACCACCACCCAATTTTTTTTTATATCTGTGATTATCTTTATTAAGTGACGGAAATCTAAAGTTAGATACAATATATCTTAGTTTCCCTCTTTTTTTTTCATTTATTAATTTCTTTAATTTATGAAAAATAGGATGATATAAATGCATAAAAGTTTCAATAATTAGTTTATTTTTCTTTTTTGATAAAAATAATATTTCTTTTAGTTTATTACTATCAGTAAGAAATGGTTTTTCACAAATTACATGAAAACCAGATTTTAATGACTTAATAATATACCTTTCGTGTAATTTATTTGGACAACTTATATAAACAAAATCGAAATTTTCTTTAAAAAATTTATCTTCACTGAGAGTTTTAAAATTTTTATATTTTTTTTTTTTATTTCTTAAAATACCACTAATTTTTAAATAACTATTTTTTGCTAATACAGAAATTATATTTTTTTCAAAATGATATCCGGGCCCGATAATTCCTATTTTTTTTTTATTCATGTTTATAACAAGCTTAATATCGCTCTTAAGTGTGGGCCTACTATTGGTCCATGTTTAATTAACTTATCTATTTCCCAAAGAGTTAACCATTTATATCTTTTGCTTGGTAGCTCTGGTTTTCCATTATATTCAATAATCCAATGTAAATTTCTTTTTTTAAACAATCTTCCACCATCCTCAGTCACCCACAATTTTTTTATTGTTTTAAAATTTTTTTTAAAAAATTTATTTAAAACTTTATTTCTCTCTCCATGGTGTACTCTATCAAGATTTGAATATGTTCCTTGCAATGAAGGGCTTAATTGTATTTCGTTATAGTTACCTGGTTCGTATTTGGCATCTATTAGATAGTGTGGAATGTAGTTTATTTTACATCTTACTAATCCAATTATTCCACCTTTATAACCGACTTGTGTTAAAAAAGGCTGATCCCAACTCGAAATTTCTCTATTTGACTTACTTACTCTCTTTCCCTCAACAACAAAAAATTTTTTACTTTGATGTGTTATGATACCTTTTTTTTTATTGTAATTCCATTTGTTGAGCTTTTCTAAATGAATATTTTTAACGACACTTTTATCTGTTTTTCTTACATCTTGATACCAATTAAGAATTTTGTTAAAATCTGAATTCTTCCAATTATATAATTTTTCTATTGTGTTCTCGTATAGAATTTGATTTTTTTTATAAAAAATTTTTTTACTTTTTAAATATTTTAAATAATCACTTAACATTGTTTGATATTTCATTTTACTTATTTTCATAGAATTATTAATCTAACCAATCATCATATTTGTCTAAGTTATCAGAGACATATTTTGGCAATTGATCTTTATTTAAACTTGAAAGACCTATACTTGGATCATCTGGTTTTCTATTATGTGCAAAAATAACTTTTTTTTCATTAATCATTGACTTTATATCTTTCAAACCTAATCCGCTATCCTCTACTTCATTATGGTGTCCAAAGTTAAGCATTTTATCCTCTATTTCCTCAGGAGATTTTAAATTTGAAAAATGCCAACCTCCATCTTCAATGATTTTTATGTTCATATATTTGGTTTTAGAAAAAAAAGTATCCAATCGCCATAATGGATATTTTTTGGGCTTTATATATTTAAGCCAAGTTGGGCTGAGTAAGTTTTTAATTTTGCAAGCTCTTGTGCCGTACCACGGGTGTAGATCATAATATAGATTAAACTTAAAATAACATAATTTAAGTTTAGCAATCAAAATATAATTTTTGATATTTTTAAAATTAAAATTTTCATACTTGGGTATTTCATCGCTATCATTAAGAGTAAATATATCTTCTGAATTAGCATTTTTTAAACATTCAATTGCTGCATCGTAAGATTGCTCTATTCTTTTTAAACTATTTAATCTTTTTTGGTTACTTTGTTTTTGCAACGAATCTGACTCATTAATTTTGATTATTCCATCAGGTTCATTATCAATTACCTTATAAATAATTTTATCTTTAAATTTTTTATAATTTTCAATATCAAAATTTAAATTTTTTTTTTTACCACTATGGGAATGTCTTGCCTCTATAACTATAAACTTATCCACGTATTGATTTAAGACATTGAGCCTGAGATCAAATAGCATAGGCTCATTGTAATATGTGATACAATCAAAAATTTTCATCTAGAGAGTGGTGCCCTCGGCCAGACTCGAACTGGCACTCCCAAAAGGGCAAGGATTTTAAGTCCTTTGTGTCTACCAATTTCACCACGAGGGCATGAGTTATTTTCATGAGTATTTATGCTAATATTTATAATTGAACAAGATGAATAAGTAAATTTTTTTTCTTGTCTATCTGTCTAGGAGCAATTTTTATATTAATAAAGTGCTATTTTATAAAAAATTTTTTAATTTTACGGTAAAGATTAATAATAAAAAGTGGGAGATTTAAAGTATCAAAATTTTTTTCTATTTTCTTAATTTTTTCCATTTCAGATATAAAGTTTGTTCTAGTTGAATCTGTCCTTTGAAGTAAAATTACACGAGATCTTTTTGAGGATTTGGAACCTTTGCTTATTATTACATTCCAAAAAGCGTCATAAGGATATTTGCTCAATATGTTTTTAAATCCAGTGCCATCATGATAATATCTATTTATTAAGTAAAAAAAACCGTCTTTATTAATATTTGATTGAATAAAATTAAAATACTTTTTGATTATCTCAGGTTTCATCTCCATCATAGATTGTGCATTTATGAATAAATCAAATTTTATATTTTGATAATCAATCCATGGGTTAAGGATAAAAACATCATTATTTTCTATATCAGTTTTTGAAATTGAATTATTTTTACAATCAATATTTAAAAAAACTTTTTTATTTGGAAAGACTTTAGATATAAAATAATGACATAATAAATTAGTTTCAGGTAAATCAATAAAAAAATATTTAGTATGAGGTTGATCGGTTATTATCATGCTTCCTAATTCACCAAATCCCCCTCCAATTTCACAAATCAAATTAATTTTTTTTTTTTGAAAACATTTTCGAATGTCAATTAATCTTTCGTAATTTTTTAAATCTGAATCTGAGATATAATAATCTTTGATTTTAAGTAAATTTTTCGAATTACCAATATTTTCTTTTAAAAGAAATTTTTTAATTTCTTCAAAAGAAATTTTGTAAAAATTTAATCTTTCCTCAAGAGTTTCTGATCTAAGGGGTAAATTTTTGTTTAAAAAATTATTATCGGTTCCTCTTGATAAACCATTATTTCTAAAATTCTCAAGTTTTTCAATGTTTATATTCATGAAATAATTTGAATGTATCTGGTCCCAAATTATGCTTTTGTCGTTTTTGTTAAAATTTTTTACAGAATAATTAAAGTTAGCTAGAATCTTTTCTATATTTATCGACATTAAAAATTTCTCGAGTCTACCAATTTCACCACGATCTCTAAAAGTTTTTTCATTATTTGCTCATTTGAAATATGCTATAATTTCCGGAAAATATTCACTCATACATGGACTTGTATGTACATTGTGTCCAAAAGGCTTCCAACTTTTACAAGATTTTCCATTTATTTTCCACTTGTCCTTTTTTCCTGTTGTTTCAATAAATTTGACGGTTTTTATGTCTTTTAACCATTCACTATAATCTCCATCATAAGGATCATCATTGTTATGTATCACGACAGCTTTAAGATTTTTATTACTTTTAATTTCATCAATGATTTTTGATCTAAATGTCCAGAATGCTTCAGCACAAGGGTACTTACCTTTTTCTTTAATAGGGCATTTCCAATTTTCAGCTTTAAGCCATTTTTTTCTTCCTTTCTCTGTTGCGATATCAAACTTTGTTAACTTGCCACAACAGGCTGGATGATAAGCGATAGCACCTCTAACTTTATCAGGATGTCTTGCTGTATACAAAAGGGATGCATAACCTCCATTAGAATGTCCTGTCGTGATTATATTTTTAGGTTTTATACCTTGTGAATAAAAATTTTCGTTAATTTCATTAATTAAATCAATTTTTTTTTCTATTTTTGTTTTTCCAGGATATTCACCTACCGGAAATGCTTTCCATTTAGTTTTATTTTTTCTATCTTTATAAGCATCACCATAAAAAGGTTTTGTATTTACGACATAAAGAAAACTGTATTTTGTTCCAAAATCTTCTTTTGTCAGTTTAATTGCATTTTTTAAATATTCTTCACTAAAAACACAATCTGAAGTACGTGCCTCGTCAGCAGCTCCGCCATGATGATACATGAAAATTAAAGTGTTTTCTGGATCTTCAAATTTTATAGTTTTGCTAAAATTGAATTTATCGTCAACAAATCCGGTCTCATTTATACATTTTCGATTATCATTTGCAAAACTATTTCCACTCATCAACAAACCCAGAACTACGATCAATAAAAGTTTTTTCATAATCCAAAACTAACAAATCCTAAACCATGTGTCTATTTGCTTTAAAATGGCTATTTAATTTATCTCTCTCGCTACTAGTTTGATACTAGTTTAACAAAATTTATTATTCATATTTTCCAATAAAAATAATCCAACAATTTTAAAAGTTATGGGATTATAAGAGATTAAGACTATTAGGGACTATTAGATACTAATGAAATACTCAACTCAAACTATTTTAAGTCCTTTGTGTCTAACAATTTCACCACGAGGGCATGAGTTATTTTCATGAGTGTTTATGCCAATATTTATAATTGAACAAGATGAATATGTAAATTTTTTTTATTTTATCTCCGTATGTGTTGGTCTTGTGTTTTTTTTATAAAATTTAATGTTTTAAACTTTCGTACTCTTTTTCAGCTTGATCATCTTTTAGCTTCTTTGATAGTTCTTTTGATATAATTTTTCTTCCAAAAGGAACAAATGCAACTGGTACCAACTTAAAATGGGCCATAATATTTGGGATAGGTAAAATCATCCAAATTAGCAAAAAATTAAGTAACCCTGCAATAATATGTGCTAATGCCAAAATCCAACCAAATGTGATAATCCACGCAACATTACCCAAAGTTTTGACTAAGGGTGATGCTAATTCAAAATCATGATTTTCACTTTTTTCTTTAAATGACTTTAAATATTTAGTTGTGACTATCTCTCTTCCAAAAGGTAAAAGACTATATTTAATCATCGGCCACAAAAAAGGCAAAAGAGGGAAAAAAATAATTCCACCTATTAAATATAATAAAGGAACATACCAAGACGTTAAAATCCAAATAATATTAGCTAAAAGAGACATTATATTAATACCTGTTTCACTTTCTTAGTCTAATAATTCTTAAATAATTTGTAAATTTACCGTCATCTTCAATAGTTTCATTATTAGAAATACTATATCCCTTTATTAAGTTTTTAATTATTTTTCCATTTTGGATTTGATTAATACCATCTAAATCAGAATTTCTAATTGTATACAAAGCTTTATTTTGGTTTTCACAGCTCATAAAATCCGAAGCAGTTTTATTTGCAAGTATTATTTCTGAAACTAATAAATTTTTAGTTTGTGCTAAATCTCTATTACCTGATGACTCTTTATTTTTTACAATATAATTATATTCCTCATTTTCTTTTTTTTTGAACCAAGAAGGATCATTTTTAGAAAATGACTTATTTACTTTTATATTACATGAGGTTTGTAATGGCTTTGCTGCACAATTATATAAAAATAATATCGAAACTAATAAGATAATATTTTTCATTTAATAGATTTAAAATTAAAATTCCTCTTCTAATTTTTTTTTCTTATCTTTTCTTTTCTTTTCTATTTTCTCTTTGTTTTCTTGAAAATTTGCCTCAGTATCTAAGCTTGCTTTTTGAATTGGTCTTACAATATATTTTCCTTGTTGAACTGGTTCAGGTAAATTATTTTCTTCGCCTAAATATTTTGCTTTACTATAACCACTTGAAACTGAAGAGATTTCAATAATACCAAGAGATGTTTCAATATTTCCAATTACTTCATTGGTATAACTATCAATTATTTTATCTCCTTTTTCAAAAACTTCATATTGTTGTCCTTTTTTAAATTGTTTTCCACCTTGGCCTAGATAAATTTCTCCACTAGAAATTTTTTCAATTAGAACTGGATACACGCTAAATAAAATCTCTTCTCCTAAAATTGTTGATACTTCAGAGATTGCTTTCATATCAGCTTTTTTTGCTGACTCTTTTATTGGAATTTGAAGTTCTAGAGTATTTGAATTATTAATCTGTTTTGTTGCAACATCTAAAAGCCTATATGATAAATAAATACTAGCTACATTCCTTTTAATTTCTTGATCTGATGATAATATTTTTGTAACTTTTTCTTCAATACTAAAATCCTCTACTGAGCCTACTAAAATAAAATCTGCAGAGATTTCATTGCCGATTTTTGCCATTTCAATCGCAGGTGTCTTTCCATCTAGTATAGTTTTTTGCTCTTTTGCTACTTCCTCGATAAATGTTCTATCTAACATGGTAAATTTTTTTGTTTGTACAAGATAGTCATTGATATTTTGATCTAAAAGTCTTTGAAATCTCTCTTTATCTGACTGAATTTCATAAAGTCTAAATGGAAAAACTGCGATACGTGTCCTCATCGCTTCTTTGGGTAGTTCAAAAAAAGCAACTTCCGCTTTTACTTCCACTTGATGCCAACCTTTTTTATCTTTTGTTTTTTTTAAAATTTCATATGATTTTATTCCTCCTTTTGTTTCATCAATTAATTCTTTAATATAAGATTGACTATATTCAGGTTTTTTATCCTCTTTTTTTTCTGGTTTTTCCTCTTTTTCCTTAGAATTATCAGTTAATTGAACCAAAATTTTAGCAAAAAAATTGGCATTTTCACCTTGTGTCTCTGACTTTTTAGGAAGAGGTTCACCACTTAGAACTTTTATAATTGTTTTGGTTTGAACATTTTTTCCATTAACCATCGAAATTGCCTCAGCAAAAGCATTATTGGTTGCCTCTTCTAACGATTGTCCAATACCAGTTACAACAACTTCTTTAAATTTAATTTCTGCAAATAATTTTGAATTTATTAATAGACTGAAAAATATTAATAATAAGATTTTATTATATTTTTTTTTCATAAATAACTAAGCTTTTTATAAAGTCAGATCATTCATAGCTGTATCTAAACTATCGGATCCTTCAATTTTTTTAGCTTTAGCACCTGATATTACAAGCTTTGCAGTATTGGTGAGTGTTGATATATATTTTGGAACGTTCGGAAGTACTTTTGAAAGTCCACCTAATTCTTTAAGTGCAACCATTGGATTTGCTTGTATATTTGCTACCATTGCTTGAGATTGAGGTTGCAATTCTACTGTCCCTTTAACTCCATTTAAAAGAAAAGGTAAAGATTGAGCATAACTAGCTTTGCCTTCAGCCGTTAATTTAAAACTTTCATCGTTCATTGAATTTTCAATTTCTTTACTTGCATCAGAAGAAACTTTAATAGAATTTTTCATTTTTTTTGCATCATCTACTCCTGCATCTTTAGCATAAGCAATAGCCTCCTTAACTTGAGCTGCTTGGGTGTTTTTTCCGTAAGCAATTAATAAATATTCTTGTGCTTGAAGGTAGTTGTTTGATGATTCAAAAAAAGTTTTAACAAGACCTGTGTTAGCATTTTTGAAATCGAATTTTGCCCCATCACCTCCTTCTTTTGGTTTTTTTTTTAAAAGATCAGTAGGGCTAGATAATGATATAGAGTAAGATGGGTTAATAGAAGAAACAGTTAAAATTAAAACTGTAAGTATATATGATAGATAATTAATTTTTTTCATTTTATTATTATTTTATTCCTTTCGCGTTAAGTTTTTGGACCATTTGTTTTGCAACAGATTGTGAACACAACCTTACGGCGTTATTGATGGCTTCATCATAAGTGGTTCCCTTTCCTTTTCTTTGATTTCCAGCCACTGTTGCCACAGTTTTCCAAAATTTTTTTCCCTCTCTTTTATGCATCATTTTTGCACTTACTACTGAGACATTTACCATCTTCATACCAGTTGCTGAATCCACCTCTTGACTTCCTATTTTAAAAATCCCTTGCACATAAAAAGAAATTTCTTCTGAAGCTATATTTTTCTTTATACTTTTTTGAACTGCTTTTGATAACTTGCCTTGTTCACCATAATCTACTTTCATTGTTTCGATTTGTTCTTCAAGATCAAGGTCACCGCCATCAATTAATTCAAATCCAGCAGTATTTAAAATTTCAACCATGCCAGCTTCAATTGACTCATTATAAATATCCGTCACCTCATAAGTAATTACTTCAGAACTTGAAACTGTGTTTCCTCCTGTGGTTGTTACGTTTGTTTCGGTTGTTTCACTCGATATTTGTGTTTCACCCTCTTTTGAAGCTTCGGTTTGTTCCACATCAACACTTTTTGTTGTTTGGTCAACTTTTGTTACTTTATCATCTTTTTGCTTTATGCTTTTTGTCTTTGCAGAAAACATAAGAATGACTATATCTGAAACTTCATCTGCACCAGCATTTGCAATTGCAGATACCTCTACTAAGGCTTGATCAATTTTATTTTCATCGATGTTCGCTTTCATTAAGATTGTAAATTTGTTTTCACCTACATCTAAATTTTCATCAATCACACTATCGCAAACCATGTATTGATTGTAATTATCATTTACTTTTGATTTAATTTTTTCGAAATTCTTTTTTTTATCAATTGAAAAAGTTGATACATATTTTTGTAAAGCATTTTTGCAGGCTAAAACTTTGGCATCTTTAATAATCTCATTTTTATTCTCTTCAAAGGATGTATAGTTTGCTAAATCGACAGTACCTTTTCCATTCTCCTCAAATGCAAGGACGTGAAAATTAAAAAAAATTAAGGATATTAAAATAGATGAGAACTTAAAAATTTTGCTCATGAAAAACCTTATTAAATTTACTTTAATTTTTCCATCAATTTCTTAACATTTTGAATATTTTTTGCAAAAATATCAGAGTCGTTAGTTTTGTTTATCCACTCTTTATTTGGATTATTTATATTTAAAGAGTATCCATCAAACAGCTCATATGTTGCAATATAAAATTTATACCAATCATTAATATTTTCAATTTGTGCGGGTATAGATTTTTTTATTACATTTTTTAAATTATCGTTCATGAAAGTTTTATCAAGATCAGGTTGAAATATATTTAAATTTATAAATGAGGCCCAGAAGAAAATATTATTCACATCAGATTTTTTTGCTAAAACTTTTTTGAAACCTCGTACACTAATCTCAATATTAAAATCAGGCTTTGGCAATTCTATATCATAAATTATATCACTATTTACAAATTGTTGTTTCATTTTAGCTCCTATGGCCATGCCCTCTGTATAAGGGACTAATGCAATGTCATTATGAAGTGATAATCTAGAAGAAAAAAGTTGAGCAAATACATTTTTTAAATAATTTTGATTTTTTTTAAATTTTTCAGGGATAAATTGTATTGACTTTTCTTCGAAGTTTACTTTTGTTACACCTGCTCTAAATTTATATTTTTCTTTTAGAACAAAATTATTAAGTATCTCTTCTACTATAGAAAATGCATTCAAAGTTTTATCATTATCTAATGATTTTAATCCAGTTGTATAAAAAGTTTTTATGTATTCTCTAATCTCACTTTCGTTTAATTCTTTTTTTGTAAAGAATGGCATTGAAACATCGTACGGTATAGATGCTATTAATTTTCTAGATTTGAAATCATAAAATATTATTTGAAAAAACATTTGAATATTATTCAAATAAGTTTTAGTAATTGACTCATATTCAGTGAAAAAATCCTCATGGTCTAACACAACAGCCATTACAACAGATTCTTCAAGACCTTTTTCAATGTCAGCAAAATTATAATCAATTTTGAAACTGCTAGGATTTGCTTTTTTAACTGATTTAAGCAAACTTGAGGAAATTATATCAATACCATTTTCATTTTTTATATTAGTGAGTGGATCGGTATACTTTATGCCGGATGTCTTATCAATATAATTGCCTGAAAAAGAGAAGCCTGCGTAAAAAACTTTTTTTTCACTTGCAATTATTTTAATAGGGAAAATTAAAAAAAATATTAAATAAAAGGTAACTTTTTTCATATTATAATATCTAAAGTCTAAACATAACTCTAAGACCTGAACAATGAAATGTCCAATTTTTTTAAATCTCTATCTGCTGGTTTTGTGGTGTTTTTTACAAATTTATTAACCCATATTTTCTGGTCTAAATTGAAATCTAATTTACAATTATAAAATTTATGGGATGTTTAGACTAACCTGGATTATTGTGGACTTATTTGAACTTATATACCTCTATTTTTAAGTCCTTTGTGTCTACCAATTCACCACGAGGGCATGAGTTAATTTATAGGATTATTAATCTAGTAAAAAACTATTTAAAACTGATGAGCGTATCTTAAAGTAAGTGCTGAGATATCACCGTCCTCTATCGAATAATATTCATAACCAAGTTCCAACTGCTCGGATCCAAAGCCAATTCCAAAAAATGGATCTGTACCTGACCCTAGCGCATCACTAGAACTACCTAAGCTTGATTTAGCTGTTGCTGAAAAATCCCAGCTGTGCATCCCGGCTTTAACATAATAACCATCTTGACTAAATTTTAGAGCACCAGTTACACCATCACCTGTAATGTCGGTTGTTAAGCTTTCAGTTGGACCTGTTAATTTAGTATTTATCGTTAAAGTTCCATAATTTACATAACCACCTTCAATAGCAAAATTTGGAGAAATTTCTGCACCAAAACCAACATCAAATCCGACGCCTGTATTGTCAGTTGAACTCGTAGATGAAGAAAAACCTAGCGCAACTAATGAAGTATTAATTTCTTGAAGATCGCTTGTTTCAATTCCATAATTAAACACTTTAATTCCACCATACATATAACCTTCTGCTGAATAAACTTTGACCTGCATAGATAGGAATATAAATGATAAAATAATTAATTTTTTTATAGACATAATTTTTTGTATATCAAAACTTAAATTTTGTGTCAATTCAAAGCTGCTAGTCTTTATTATTAAACTATATCAACAGATTTTAAGTCCTTTTTGTATACAAATTTACTGCAAGTTGTATGCCAATTTTACTGCAAGAGCATGAATTATTTCCATTAATATTCTATTTTTAATTTTAAAAACACTCTATTAAAAATTTTTGCGATATATTTAAAATTAATCTTTTTATAAAATTTTATATTTTGATTTTTGTCACTCAAAGTTTTTACAAATATAAAGGTGTTTTTATCAAAATATTTATCTTTTATAGAGTTTTTTATCAATTTTTTGCCATAACCTTTTCCATGATATTTTTTATCTACAACCACAATTAATAGTTCCTTAAGTATATCAAATGAGGGAGGATTTAATTTTAGGATCAAGTTAAAAAAAGCAATGTTTATAAATAATAATACATTTTTAATATCGATTGATATGATAAACTTTAATAACGATAGAATAATAAAAATAAAATTTTTAAAAAGAATCTTATTTATAACTTTGGACTCATTTCCATACAAAACGAATGCAACAATTTGATTATTTTTTTTTAATACAAATCCTTTATTATGTTTTATTTTTAAAAACTCACTTAAATATGATGTTATTATTTTTCTACCTAGAATTGATAAAAAATTTTCACTAAAAGAATTTAACCATAAATTAGAAACAGCATTTAGATGCTTATCTTCAAACTTTTTTATCTTCATTAACAATTATAATATTTATTTTCTTAAACTTAAAAAAGATTTTACAATATATTTAATTTCGCTATTCTTAATCCCATTGAATAAAGGAAGACAAATTAAATTTTTTGATAGATGATCTGAATTTTTTAAATCTTTAGAGTGAAATTGTTTAAAAATTTTTAACCTGTTAGTCGAAAAAAAACCATTACGTGTTTCAATACCCTTTTTAAGTAATTTTTTTATTATTATGTCTCTTTTGCCATAAAACTTAGGATCCAAAACAATGGCCATTGTCCAAACAATAGGTTTAACATTTCTATCAAATTTTTGTAATTTAAATCCTTTTTCATCTTTAAGTAGTTTTTTATATAAATCATAACTATTTCTTCTATCTTTGATAATTTTATTAAAGTTCTTGATTTGTGTATATCCCATTGATGCCTGCAAATTTGTCAAACGAAAATTGTGACCAGGAACTATATGCATATATCTTGTTTTTTTAATTCCATGATTTCTAAAAAGTTTTAGTAGATATTTGAATTTTTTATTCTTTTTTGTGATAACCATACCACCCTCTCCGGTAGTAATTGTTTTGGTTGCCTGAAAACTAAAAGTACCTATGTCAGCCAAAGTACCTGAATTTTTATTATAGTATTTCGATCCAAGAGACTCCGCTGAATCCTCTAATACATTAATTTTTTTTAATTTTGCTAACTTTAGAATAGGTTTTAGATCACATACGTTCCCATAGGTGTTTATAACCACTATTAATTTTGTTTTTTTTGTAATTTTTTTTTTGATTGAATTCAAATCGACACAGAAAGTTTCTAAATCTACATCAGCAAAAACAGGTTTTAAATTCATCAATAAGGCTAAATTAGCCGCAGCCAAATACCCAAAACTTGGAATGATAATTTCATCTCCCTCTTTTAATTTTAGTGCTAAATAAGCTAAGTGAATTGCTGATGTTCCATTATTAACAGATAATGCAAAATCTGATTTAATGTATTTACAAAATTCCCTCTCAAATTTTTGCACATATTCTCCACCTGATATCCAAGTTGAGTCGAAAGCTTTATTTAAATGAAATTTTTCATTACTTATAAAATGAGCCTGGGACCACGGTATAAATTTTTTCATGTAAAAAGTTTAATATATTAGTTTTTAATAAATCTCAATTTCACAGCTGCAAAGAAATATTTAAATAACATTACAACAAAATTTGATTTTGATTTTCCATAAATTCTTTGTTTATATATTGCTGGTATTTCTAGTATACGTGCCTTTTTTTCTATTGAAAAAAATAACAATCTAAAAAAATATTCTCCATACCCATAAAAGATTTTGTCAAAACTTAATTTATTTAACAATTCTCTTTTAATTAAAAAATATCCACCAAGATTATCATTTATATCGGTTTTAAGAATTAATTTAAGCATAATGTTATAATAGTAACTAAGTTTACCGTGCAATTGATTTTCCATTGAGCCTCCTTTTATATATCTTGAACCAGTGATAATTTCGTATTGTGATTTGAGAGAAATCATCTTTTTTATTAATATAGGATCATGTGTAAAGTCAGTATCCATAACAACTACATAATTTCCTGAGGATGTCTCTATTCCTTCTCTAATTGAAAATGCAAGACCTCTTTTTTTAGATCTTAAAATAACTATTATATTTTTTTCATTTTTAAATTTATCAACACAAACCTGATATGTCTCGTCAGGACTGTTATCATCTACTATTAAAATTTCAAAAGATTGTTCTAAATTAAGTTTTTTTATAGTTTCAACAAGTTTGACTATATTATCTCTCTCGTTATAAGTGGGTAGTATTATAGAAGTTTCCATTTTATATTTTATTTAAAAAAATATATATATTGATTACTTTGGCAACATAAAATGCTAATAAATAACCAAAAATAAAATTAATTTTTTTAAAAGATAGTTTATTAAAAAAATCACTTAAATATTTAGTATCAAAAAGTAAAAATAAACACATTAAAAAAAGTGGATCAAAAGTCTCCATAAAAAATAGGGAATCTATTTCAAAAAGTAACAATGTAATTATTAAAATTAAATTTTTTACATTGTTAATTTTTAAAAAGAAATTTGATATATAAAAGGATACAAAAAAAATTATAGATATAAAAAAATTTCCATCAAAAAATTTTCTTTGTAAAATATAAAAAATGCCCCCGCCATACTCGAGATCATAATTAAAAATAAAATAAACTAAAATAGACAAGATCAAACAAACAAATAAATTTAAATAATTAAGTGTGAGATATTTCAAAATATTATTTTTATCTAAAAGCAAAAATGGAATTAAGAAGAAAAAAATAACTGTGTAGGTTAAAGTAAAAGAATTTACAAAATTAAATTTATTAAAAGTCCCTTCAAGAAAGTATGCATTCATTAAAAAAATATAATAGAATGCTGGTGCAGCTAATATGAAACTTACAAAAAAATAAATAATTAGGTATTTTAAGTTAAATTTTTTTAAAATAAATTCATAAAAAAAAAACAAAGAGAAGAAACAATAATTTGGTCTAAAATATGCAGCTATAGCTAAGAAAAAAATATTTAATATAATAAATATTAATCTTTTTTTTTCTTGTTTGGTCTCTAAAAATGAGAAATAGAAATAAATTGAAATTATAAAAAATAACAAAGCTAAATTTTCGTCACCAGGCCATATAGCAATAGATCTAAAGTATGGTGATAAGAAAAAAAAACAGCTTAAATAAAAGACGAGTAAATTGTTATTTGAAATTTTTTTCTTAAGTGTAAAATAAAAAATTATAGGTACAAAAATTGATATATGTAGAAATATTAATCTTCCATAAGTTTCGCCTGTAAAAAGTAAATATTTTAAAAATATATAAAATATTGGTGAATGATATGATTTGATATCTGAAAAATTTTTAACTGCATCAAATGTATCTTTCAAGAAAAAATCTCTTACACCTAAATGAAAATTATAATCATATAACGCGCCACCTGCTGAATCTTCATTTAAAATAAAACCTAATATTAGAGATGAGTAGCAAATAATTGAAATATAAATAAATTCTTTATTTTTATTATTAATTAACATAACTAATTTTTTTTAAATATTTAATTGGAACTATATCTAAACTATATGAATTCTGGGTAATGGAAATATCAACTTTCCACCTTTTTTTAAATAATTTTTCTCTCTTTTGATAATGTTTCTTTTAAAATGCCAAGGTAATACCAAATAATAATCAGGTTTGATTAGTTTGCTATCTCTCTCAGATATTATTTTAATTTTTGTACCTGGTGTAAACTTGTTAAATTTATATTTGTTAATCTCAACTATCTTATTAACCAAATTATTTTTTATTTTACAAAATTGAAGTATAACATTTCCTTTAGTTGAAGCTCCATAACCATAAACAATTTTATTTTTTTTTTTAAGTTTTTTTAACAAGTTAACCAGTAAAATTTTATTTTTTTTACAATTTAAAAAAAATTTTTTTTGAGTACTTATCTCGTTGTATTTTTTTCTTTTTTCATTTTTTAATATTGATTTAATTTTTTTTGATATCTCTTTATAAATAGAATCTTTTTTTGCTATATCTATTGCAATACTTCCCCCATTAATATCATTAAAGGAAATTTTAATTATTTTAAGACCAACCATGTCCATTAAATATTTCAATGAATTCAAAGAGTAATATTCTAAATGCTCATGACAAATAGTGTCATATGAATTCATGTTCAGCATCAGCGGCATATAACTTAGTTCTATATGCCATATGCCATTATCATCTAAAATAGACTTTACATCTCTCGCAAATTTAACTGGACTCTGTAAATCATAGAACATTGCAATAGATGAAATCAAGTTAAACTTTTTTGATTTAAAATGTTTTGATGAAAAAAATTTTGAAATTAATTTAATATTTTTTTTGTAATGCTTTTTAAATTTAAAGATTGTTGGATCGCACGCAAATAAATTATTCTTATTAGAAAAATATTTTAAGAAAGTGCCGTCATTACTTCCTATGTCTAATATATTTTTATTTTTATATAATTTATATTTTCTAATTAATTTCTGAGATTTTACTTTCAGATGTTTTTCCATTGAACTATTCAGAGAAGACATATAGCCATAATTAGAGCCATACATGACTTGCGAATTAAAATTATCTTCTAACTGTAATAATTTACATTTTCTACAATGTATTAATGACAAGTTGCCTGAGGGTACTTTAGAAGTTTTATATTCAGGAAATATTCCTGTATAAACTAAATTTCCTATATTAAATATTTTTGTTAGCTTAGTTGATTTACAGATCCTACATTTATTTATTTTCATCTTTTAAGAGCATTTTTGAGAAATTTGATATCTAATTTGCAATCTTTGTAACCTTGAACAATTGTATTTAAATATTTTTCCCTAGGAAATGTAAATGGAGTTTTTTTAACCATTTCATAAGTCATAACTTTTTTATCTTTATGAATAAAGTAATGTTTTTTATATAAAATTGGAAAGTCTTCATATAAATCTAATTTTGTTTCATCACTTTTAGATATCTCATACAATGCTCCAGGGACTTTTGAATTTTTTTTAACTTCTATGTCAGCAGCCCGATATTTACTTCTAAAAGTTAATCTAAAATTATTTAAATCAATTACTTTTAGAAATTTACTATCTTTACACCTTTTTTTCATTTGAAAGTGGTTAAGATTACTACCATATGCAAAATATAACATTTAATTACTCTCCATTACCTTAAAACATTTTTTTATAATAAAGGTTTACAAACTAACCATTTCATAGTCGATGAACGACTTTCAGACATCATTAGCCATTTTTCGTCATCGTTGAATTTATTTAAAAATTTAAAATTAGTAAAATTTCTATTTTGTGTGGTTATTTTATTAATTGAGTAAAATTTTGTTAAATTTTTTTCAAAGGTCTCAACAATATTTGGTTTAGAATAAAAATGGTGAATTTCAATTATCAAATATGATTTTTTTAACAAATTTAAGTTTTTTTCATTCAAAATATTAAACTCGTCTCCCTCGATATCAAATAAAAATAAAGATTTTGACAGGTCAATTTCATTTAATAAATTTAAAAAATTAAGATCTGCTTTTTCATAAATTTTGAAACTACTAGAAATACCATTTAAATTGAAATTTTGTTTTATTATTTCTCTATTTTTTTCATCTAATTCAAATGAAATTGATGTGCTAAATAAATTTGATTTTATAGTGCCGACAGAATGATAGCCCTCGCCTGCACCGACATTGATAAAATTTTTTAGTTTCCTCTCATTTGATATTTTAAATATTTCTTCCTGAACCTCTTTTTCATAACAGCCAAGCAAATATGCAGGCTTTGTGGTAAAATAATCTGATGAATAAACTAGCTTTGTACCTTTATAAACTCCGTCAATTACTTTTCCATCACAAATCTCATTTATTTTTTTTGAGAGATAAACTCTTTTTTTAAATATATCATCTCTTAATTTAAACTTTATTCCTAGCTTTGAAAAAAACTTATTTACTAAATTGGTAAATCCAAATCTATTGTAACTATCGATATATTTTTTTTTTATCACACCAAACTTTAACGATTTACTATTTCAATTTTTTTTTCTTTTACAAATCTCATTACATCAGAGCTACATTTGTTAATTAGATCTAAGTTTTCTGATCTCATAACGATTGACACACCAAGCTTTCCAGCTTGAAAAAATGGGTAGCTTCCTATCTCCACATTTTTGTATTTATTTTGTACCGCAGTTAAAGAATCTGCAATATGGCTTTCAAAAGTTCTTAAACTTATAGTTTGACTAATTATAGGATTACCACCAACTATTTTATCTTTAATTCCTCCTAACATTGATTTTAATATTGAGGGTACGCCAGGTAAAACAAAAACGTTTTCAACATAAAATCCAGGAGCACCGCTTGTAGGATTTAATATTAGTTTTGCGCCCTTTGGCATCCATATCATTTTTTGCCTACCATCATTGAATTCTCCTGGTTTATAATATGCTTCAAGAATCTTATAACCTTCTTCGTGTCTTTCATATGGAAGTTCAAATGCTTTAGAAACAGACTCAGACGTAATATCGTCATGAGTTGGACCAATTCCACCAGATGTAAAGACATATGTATATTTTTTTCTTAACAAATTCACAGAGCTCATAATTGTTTCCTCAACATCTGGAATAACTCTTACTTCTAATACTTTCACTCCTAACGAGTTTAACCAAGTAGCAAGAGTGCTTGTATTTGTATCCTGGGTTCTTCCTGAGAGTATCTCGTTACCAATAATCAATATAGCAGCATTAAATTTTGAATTTTCGCTCATTTTATATATATTTTTTTTCTTTATGAAATTTACCAAAGCTTTAATTAAAGGCAAATTCTTGAAAAGATATAAAAGGTTTTTTGCAGATATTAAAGTAAATAAAGAGATAATTACAGCCCATTGTCCTAATACTGGATCAATGATGGGTTTGTTAAATGAAAATAATGATGCTTGGGTTTTAAAAAATGAAGATCCAAAGCGTAAATTAAAATATACTTTGCAGATATTAAAAACGACAAAAAATATAGTGGGTGTAAATACTCATCTTGCAAACAAATTAGTTCAGGAAGGACTGCAAAATAATACTTTATTGGAATTTAAAAAAATAGACAAAATTGATACAGAAATATTTTATAATAAAGAGACACGTTTTGATTTTCTTGTTGAAAAAAATAAAAAAAAAATTTTTATTGAAGTCAAAAATGTGACTCTAATTCGAGATGGCAAAACCTCAGAATTTCCTGATGCCATAACCACCAGAGGTAGTAAACATATTAAAACTTTAATGGATGCTCAAAAAAAAGGTTATGAATGTTATGTTTTATTTTTGGTACAAATTGAAAATTGTAAGTATTTTAAAATAGCTAATGATATAGATAATGAATACTATGAGAATTATAAATTAGCTAAAAAGTCTGGTGTAAAATTTATTGCTTATAACTGTAAAGTAGGACCAAAAGAAATTAAAATAGATAAAAAAATTAAAATATTAGATGATTGATTATAAAGAAAAATTTGAAAAAATGAAAATTGCAGGTAACCTTGCGTCAAAAACATTGGATATGTTAACTGATGAAATAAAGGCTGGGGTTTCAACCAACAAAATAGATAAATTAGGTTATCAATATATAAGAGATAATGGCGGATACTCTGCACCACTATTTTATAGAGGTTTTACAAAATCTTTATGCACATCATTAAATCATGTTATCTGTCATGGAATACCTAGTGAAAGAATATTAGATGAGGGAGATATTTTGAACGTTGATGTGACTGCGATTGTAGATGGTTATTATGGAGACACAAGCAGGATGTATTCTATTGGAAAAATTTCAGTCAAAGCACAAAATTTAATTGATGCAACCTATGAATCTTTGATGAGATCAATTAAGATTCTTAAACCTGGATTAAAACTTGGAGATATTGGTCATGAAATTCAAACCTATGTTGAAGCTAGAGGCTTTTCAGTTGTAAGAGATTTTTGTGGTCATGGTATTGGAGACAATTTTCATCAACCGCCTAATATTCTTCATTACGGAAAAAAAAATACTGGTGCTGAATTAAAACCGGGAATGACTTTTACAATAGAACCAATGATAAATTCAGGTAAATATGAAGTTAAAATTTTAGATGATGGATGGACAGCAGTCTCTAAAGATAAATCGTTATCTGCACAATTTGAACATACTATTGGTATAAAAGATAATGGATATGAAATATTCACAGAATCTGTTAATGGTTATGTGAAGCCCCCTTATAATTAATGATAGAACGTTATTCTAGAAAAGAACTCAAAGATATTTGGTCCGAAGAGAATAAATACAAAATATGGCTAGCAGTGGAGATTGCTGCAGCTGAGGCAATGGAAAAATTCAAAATAATACCAAAAGGTGTTTCTTCAATTGTTAAAAAAAAGGGTAAAATTAAGGTCAAGAGAATCCACGATATAGAAGCAAGGGTTAAACATGATGTAATTGCATTTTTAACTTCAATTACTGAACAGGCAGGTATCAAAGCTAGGTATCTTCATCAGGGCATGACGTCATCTGATGTATTGGATACAAGTTTTAATATTCAGCTCATGCAATCAGGTAAAATTATATTAAAAGATTTAGACAAAATTTTAATTGTTTTAAAGAGACAAGCTAAAAAATATAAAATGACACCTTGTATTGGAAGAAGTCATGGAATTCATGCGGAACCAATAACTTTTGGTTTAAAATTAGCATCATTTTATGAGGAATTTAAAAGGAATAAAAAAAGACTTAAAGATGCTATAGAAAATATATCTACTTGTGCAATTTCTGGAGCGGTTGGTACATTTGCAAATATCAATCCTAAAATTGAAGTTTATGTAGCAAAAAAATTAAAACTAAGACCGGAACCAATATCAACGCAAATTATCCCTAGAGACAGGCATGCTCATTATTTTACTACATTAGGAATTATTTCTGGATCTATAGAGAGAGTTGCAACAGAAATAAGGCATTTACAAAGATCTGAAGTTTACGAATTACAGGAATACTTTTCTAAAGATCAAAAAGGTTCCTCTGCAATGCCTCATAAAAAAAATCCTATTCTCTCAGAAAACTTAACTGGACTTGCAAGAATTGTAAGAAGCCACGTAACACCTGCGTTAGAAAATATTTCATTGTGGCACGAAAGAGATATATCTCATTCAAGTGTCGAGAGAAGTATTGGTCCTGATGCAAACATTACTTTAGATTTTGCTTTGGTAAGATTGGGTAACCTCCTTGACAAAATGGTTGTGTATCCAAAAAAAATGTTAGAAAATTTAAATATAACTAGAGGTTTGGTTTTTTCGCAAGAGGTAATGCTTGAATTGACTAAAACTGGTATGTCTAGAGAAAAATCTTATAGATTAGTTCAAGGATACGCGAAGAAAAGCATATCTAATCATATAAATTTAATAGATTTATTAAAAAAAGATAAAAATGTTACAAACAGAATTTCAGAGAATAAGATTAATAAAATTTTTACTTATAAAAAACATTTTAAGAATGTTAATTATATATTTAATAGGGTTTTTAAAAAATGAAAAAAGGAAAAAAGTTATATGAAGGTAAAGCTAAAATTATATACGCCACAAGTGAGAAAAATTTAGTAATTCAGCAATTTAAAGATGATGCTACAGCCTTTAATAATAAAAAGAGAGCAAAGATTAATGGAAAAGGCATTTTAAACAACAGAATATCCGAACATATTCTTAAAAATCTTGGTCAAGTTGGAATTAAAAATCATTTGGTGAAAAGATTAAATATGAGGGAGCAATTAATAAAATCTGTAGAAATTGTGCCTATAGAATTTATAGTAAGGAACATTGCTACCGGATCTTTAACAAGTAGATTGGGAATTGAAGATGGAACAGTTTTAGAAAGCCCTTTAATAGAGTATTGCTATAAAAATGATGAACTAGGAGATCCTTTAATTTCAAAAGAGCATATTTTTGCTTTTAACTGGGCTACAAGAAAAGAAATAGAAAAAATTGATAAATATTTACACAGAATAAATGATTTTATGATTGGGATGTTTAGAGGTATTGGAATAAAGCTAGTTGATTTTAAAGTTGAATTTGGAAGATATAAAAGTGGTAATAAAAGCGAGATAATTTTAGCTGACGAAATTAGCCCAGATACTTGCAGATTATGGGACATAAATTCAGAAAAAAAACTTGATAAAGACAGATTTAGAAAAAATTTAGGTAATGTTATGCAGGCATATCAAGATGTGGCTAGAAGACTGGGTATTCTTCATGAGGAATCAAATATAAGAACTGTTAAGTTTCCAAAACCTAAGGCAGTAAAAATAAAGAGAAAATGAAGATTAAAGTAATTGTAACTTTAAAAAATGGGGTTCTTGATCCTCAAGGTAAAGCTATACAGCAAACATTAAATGGAATGGGTTTTTCTGAGGTAAATGAAGTTAGACAAGGAAAATATTTTGTTATTGAAGTTGGTCAACCAGATGAAAATAAAGCCAAATCTAAAGTGGATGAAATGTGTAAAAAGCTTTTAGCAAACTTAGTTATTGAGGATTATAAAATATTATAATTGATGAAATCTTCAGTAATAATTTTTCCGGGCTCAAATTGTGATAGAGATATGGACGTTGCTCTTAAAAAGTATGGTTTTAAAAATCATATGGTCTGGCACAATGACTTAAAGTTACCAAAATCAGATTTAGTAGTTCTTCCAGGAGGTTTTTCTTACGGTGACTATCTGAGATGTGGAAGTATTGCTGGAAAATCAAAAATTATTAAGTCTGTAATCGATTTTGCAAATTCCGGTGGTTTAGTTTTAGGAATTTGTAATGGTTTTCAAATTTTAACTGAAACAGGTTTATTGCCTGGAGTATTACAACAAAATAAGTTTCTAAATTTTATTTGTAGGAATGTTCATGTAAAAATCAAAGATAAAGATAACAAATATTTCAAAAATATAAAAAAAGATATTCTGGAATTACATATTGCACATAATGAGGGAAATTATTTTTGTTCAGATGAAGAGCTAAAAGCCATTAATGAAAACAATCAAGTGGCACTAACATATTGTGGCTTTGACGGAGCTGACAATGAAAAATTTAATCCTAATGGAGCGATTAAAAATATAGCTGGAGTATTTAATAAAAGTAAGAATGTATTAGGTATGATGCCACATCCTGAGAGAATGATAGATAAATATCTGTCCGGAGAAGATGGATCTATCTTTTTTGAAAATCTTTTAAAAATCAATAATTAATGGAAGTAAATGAACAAACAGCAATAGATCATGGTTTAAGTAAAGATGAGTTTAAAAAAATAAATGATCTTCTTAAAAGAAAACCGAACTTTACTGAATTATCAATCTTTTCAGCTATGTGGAATGAGCATTGCTCATATAAATCTTCTAGAAAACATCTTAAAAATTTACACACAGAAGGATCCCAAGTTATTCAAGGACCAGGTGAAAATGCCGGTGTGGTTGATATTGGAGACGATGAGGCAATAGTTTTTAAAATCGAAAGTCACAACCATCCTTCTTTTATTGAGCCATATCAAGGTGCTGCTACAGGTATTGGAGGAATTATGAGAGATGTATTTACTATGGGTGCAAGACCTATAGCAAATCTAAATTCGATTCATTTCGGATCTACTCAAAATAAAAAAACAAAAAATTTGTTAAGAGGAGTTGTGAAAGGAATTGGTGGATATGGAAATTGTATTGGTGTACCAACAATTGCAGGACAAACTCATTTTGACGAGTCTTATAATGGTAATATTTTAGTAAATGCAATGACGCTTGGTCTTGTTAATAAAAATAAGATTTTTTATTCTAAAGCTGCCGGATTAAATAAACCTGTAATATATGTTGGTTCCAAAACGGGTAGAGACGGAATTCACGGTGCGAGTATGGCGTCTGCTGTATTTGATGATAAAATTGAGGAAAAGAAACCTACTGTTCAGGTAGGTGATCCATTTACAGAAAAGTTATTACTTGAAGCATGTTTAGAGTTAATGAAAGAGGACTCTATAATTTCTATTCAAGATATGGGGGCTGCAGGGTTAACTTCTTCTAGTGTAGAGATGGCATCGAAAGGTAAGCTTGGTATAGAGCTAGATCTTAGTAAAGTTCCTTGTAGAGAAACAGAAATGACTCCCTATGAGATCATGTTATCTGAAAGCCAAGAAAGAATGTTAATTATACTGGAAAATGGTAAAGAAGATAAGGCTAAAGAAATTTTTGATAAATGGAATTTAGATTTTGCAGTAATTGGAAAAACAACAAATACTAAAAATTTAGAGCTAATTTTTAAAAATAAAAAGGTAGCTCAAATACCAATAGATTTTTTAGCAGAAAATGCACCGATGTATGACAGAAAGTGGAAAAAGTCTAAACTTCCACAAAAAATTGATTATCCAAAAGAAACATTTAAATCACTTAAACTAGAAAACTGCTTAATTAAAATTTTATCTAATCCTAATATTTGTGACAAGAAATGGATTTGGGAACAATATGATCATACTGTAATGGGAGATACAATTCAGAAACCAGGTGGTGACGCCGGTGTAGTTAGAGTCCATGGCACAAATAAAGCGGTGGCCGCATGTGTAGACTCATCAGCAATTTATTGCTTTGCTCATCCATTGACAGGTGGAAAACAGGTTGTAAGCGAAAGTTGGAGAAATTTAATTTCAGTAGGAGCTAAACCTATTGCAATAACTAACTGTTTAAATTTTGGTAATCCAGAAAAAGAAAAAAATATGGGAGAATTTGTTGAATGTGTGAACGGTATTTCCGAAGCTGCCAAATATCTCAATTTTCCTGTAGTTTCAGGTAATGTGTCTTTTTATAATGAGACTAAAGATAAAGGAATTAAACCAACTCCCTCTATAGGTGGGATTGGTTTGATCGAAGACTATAAGAATATGATAACTATGAGTCTGAAAAACGAAGATAACATAATATTAGTTATAGGAAAAACTGAGGGTTATTTAGATCAAAGTATTTTCTCAAGAACTGTATTATTAGAAAAAAAAGGACCGCCACCAGAAGTTAATTTATTTAATGAAAAAAATAATGGTGAAACAATATTAAAGCTAATAGGTAATAAATTAATACTATCATGCCACGATGTATCAGTTGGCGGTATTCTTACTGCTGTTTCAAAAATGTGTATAAAGGGTAAAAAAGGCGTTAAAATCAATCCACAAATAAACTTCCTGAATAAATTTAGTTATTTTTTTGCTGAAGATCAAGGAAGATATATAGTTGAAATTGAAAAGAAAAATTTAGACCCAGTTAAAAAATTATTAAAAGAAAATTCTGTGCATTTTGACGAATTTGGTGTTGTAACTAAAGAAAAATTACAATTTAAAGATGAATTAAACATAAGTATTGTAGATTTAAGCAAAAAGTATAAATCTTGGTTAGAAAATTATATGGCTAATTAATATGGCAATGGATTTAAAAGAAATAGAAAGATTAATTAAAGAGGCGTTTCCTGATGCAACAGTGGATATTAAAGATTTAGCCGGTGATGGAAATCATTATTCTGCTACGGTCATTTCGTCCCAATTTGAAGGAAAATCTAAAATTCAACAGCATAAAATGGTATATAATTCACTTAAAGGTAAAATGGGTAATGAGTTGCATGCTTTAGCCTTAAAAACGAAGGAGAAAAATGGATCAACAAATTAAAGATTTAATTACAAATGAAATAAACGAAAATGAAATTTGTTTATTTATGAAAGGCACACCTGATGCTCCTGAATGTGGTTTTTCAATGGCTGTCGCTAATATTTTAAAAGTTATGGAAGTTAAGTTTAAAGGCGTCAATGTTCTTACCGATCAAAACTTAAGGCAAGGTATTAAGGAATATAGTGAATGGCCAACTATACCTCAATTGTACGTCAAGAATGAATTTGTTGGCGGATGTGATATTATAAAAGAAATGTATGCTAGTGGAGAACTTGCAAAACATTTTGACGATAAGCAGATATCTTATAAAAAATCCTAACTAAAACTTGCTAGCAACATTTAAATTTATTTCATAATCAGGGAATTTCTCTAATACGTCATATTCAGAATTTAATGAAATATCTAAACCATTTATTGTTTTTTTGTAGGTTGCTGAAGCTGTTTTATCGACTAATCCTAAAGCAATTTCGTCTTTTCTATGTGTAATATAACCTACTGTGAAATAATAAGTATCGCTTTGACTATCTTCAGTTTCAACTCTTTCATAAAAAAACATCATTGATGGTCCAGTGTTATTGACCACATCAAATCCAACTTTACCTTTAATACTTTTATCGTCTTCTTGATCAATTGATTTTGTATACTTAGTGTTTGGATCAGAAACATAATTTAAAGAAACATCTGAATTAGGACTTAAATCATATCCTAGCTCTAAAGCAAAAGAAGGTCTAATAGTGTAATCTTCTTTATAGATTTCATTACTTAAATTAAACCCACCATATAATCCAACAGTCTCTACTGTCTGTTCGTCGTATTTTAATGGATTGGTTCCTTTCTCACTATATTCATCTAATACTGTATAACCAAGATCTAGTCTTAAATTAGGAGATACTTCTATTTGATTGTTTTTAAAAGTCTTTATAGCTTGTAATGAGCCAAAAATTTGTTTTCCATTTCTAGACCCAGTTAAAGTATTGCTTCCGCTTTTTCTTATATTTTTAATATCTAGTTTACTTAGTCCTAGAACTCCCTCAAAGTAATTATTACTACCTCGATTAAATGCTCTGTATAATGAAAAACTATAAGAGTCTATATCGCTAGACGTACCTTTGTCTCCTACTTTAGCGTCTTCTTGAATATATGTAATCGTATATCCGTGCACTGATTGATTATTAATTTTTTTATCCATTCCCAATGTAACAGCATTAGTATCAATATCTTTTTTAGATGATTTTCTTGATGCATCGACTTTACCGACACTTACACTTCCCTCACTCCAAAAGAGCCAGCTGTCTGAGATTTTCTTTTCAGGTTTAGTGGTGTCAACTGATTGCGAAATTAATTTTGAAAGATCATTTAATTTAGGATCACTGAAATTAAAATTAATTTTTTGGGCTAATAATTCATCACCCAAACTATATCTTCTTATCCAATTAAGTCTGTTAAATATAGGTGTTGTAACACCTGTAACTATTTTTTTTGGCGCCTCTGTTTGTACCTCTATCAATCCAACTACATCTTTATCATCTAGGGGGTTTGTAGGTAAAGATCCTGTTGTAAAATTAAGTGTGGTTGTATCACTAATACCGGCATATGAATTATTAGATAAATCAATAATTGCTGTGGAAGCAATTTTTACATAATAATCAACTTCTTTTTCTAAATCTGCTGATGGATTAATAGTTATTTCAGTAGACTCTGATCCGCTAACATCACTTGTGACATCAAAAGTTTCAACAACAGAGTCATCGCTGGCTTTATGTAAAACTATATTTCCAGTTCCAACTCTAACAATTTCACTAAATGTTAAAACTATATTTGTATCGATAGGGACATCTGTTTGACCATCTGAGGGATTAGAAGATGATAATGTTGGGAGAGTACCTGGAACATCATCACTCCAGGAGGGAGCGCCTTCAAAACTACCATCATTATTTCCTTCATCATCAGTTAATGTTGTGCCAGCTCCATTATCGCTATCCATCGTGTAGTATGCTACTAGATTATCTTTTGAGGAATAATCCCCATAATTTTCCTTTGCATAAAGTGTTTCACCACCATTATATAATTCTGAAATTTCTGCATCTGTCAGAGCCTCATCCCAAACAGCAACATCATCTATTTTCCCTTTAAAAAAAAATAAAGCCTCAGCAGCATCATTTTCTGTGGCACCAGCACCAATTCTTGTAGGCCTAGTTGTGTTTTGACGATTCAAATTTAGTTCAGAGGTTGTAGATTGTATGAATGCCCCATCTAAAAATAAATCCATTTGATTAGAACCGTTGTATCTTATTACCCAATGATTCCAACCGGGAGTTCCTGGGTTCCCCCCTCCATTAGTTTTCCAGGTACTTTGTTCATTACTTGCAATTGTTGCCCAACTCCCAACGGGTATTCCCTTCCAATATTGAAGTTTACTATCTGACATTCTTAAATACATCACATAAC
>CABZCF010000004.1 GCA_902524235.1 uncultured Pelagibacteraceae bacterium
ATCAAATGATTTAGAAAAAGATTGAAAGTTAATTTATTAAAATTAAAATTTACATTTTTCAAAATAATCTTGTTTACAGTCAAATTATTTTTTTTGTATAAATTAAAAAATGGCACATATATTTTTGAATTTTCTGGAGAAGCAATGAGAGAGTCTTTTTTTTCGTCTAAACTAAGATCAAACCTTTCTAAGACTAAATGAGGTGACGGAACAAATCTATAATTTATCTTTGAGATTTTTGAAATTCTTATGCCAAAATCTGATTCGACTTGTTTTTCTATTTTTTTAACAAATTTTGAGTAATCAAATAAGGATGGTATTGATAAAACAATCAAAAATGAAAAAAAAACACCGAAAAAAATTATAAAAACAAGCTGAAACGAATTGAATTTATGGAAAATTTTTCTCATATAATTTTAAGACTTATACTATAAAAAATATAATAATATGAAAAATAAAGAATATCTAAATGGTCTTAATGATGAGCAAAGGGAAGCTGTATCATATTTAGATGGACCTTTATTAATCGTAGCCGGTGCAGGATCCGGAAAGACAAAAGTTCTTACATCTAAAATTGCACATATAATAGAGGAAAAAAAAGCATTTCCTAATCAGATTCTAGCTGTAACCTTTACCAATAAAGCTGCAAAAGAAATGCAAAATAGAGTATCCGAAATATTAAAAAAAAATTCCTCAGGCTTGTCCTGGCTTGGAACTTTTCATTCAATAAGTGCAAAGCTTTTGAGAAAACATGCCAGAGCAGTTGGCTTAAATTATAATTTTACAATCTTAGATACGGATGATCAAATAAGATTAATTAAAAATATTTGTAAAGCCGAGAATATAGATGTTAAAAAAATTTCTCCAAATTATATTATTTCAGTAATTGATAAGTGGAAAAACAAAGGTTGGTACCCTTTAGATGTAGAGATTAAAAAATCTGAATTCTTGGAAAAACAATTTTTAAATGTTTATAAAATATATCAACAAAAACTACTTGATTTAAATGCGTGCGACTTTGGTGATTTAATTTTACATTGTGTTAAAATTTTTGAAAATAACGAGGATATATGTAAAATTTATTCTAACAATTTTAAATATATTTTAGTTGATGAATATCAAGATACCAATGTGATTCAAAGTAAATGGTTAAACTATTTAAGTTCGCATCATAAAAACTTATGTTGTGTTGGTGATGACGATCAATCAATCTACAGTTGGAGAGGTGCGGAAATTAAGAATTTTTTAGAGTTCGATAAATATTACGAAAATACTAAAATAATTAGATTAGAAAAAAATTATAGATCAACCCAAAATATTTTAAATACAGCATCTTTTTTAATTGAGAATAATAAAAATCGTGTTGGAAAAAAGATCTATACCGATGGAGAAAAAGGTGATTTGATAAACTTAAGTTGTTATAAAAGTGGAAAAGATGAGGCAATAAATGTTGGAGATAAAATAGAGAAACTTAAAAATGATTTTGGATTTAATAATATGGCCATATTGGTTAGAGCTATATTTCAGACTCGTGAGTTTGAGGAGAGGTTTCTAAAAATAGGTATACCTTACAGAATTATTGGAGGTATAAAATTTTATGAGAGAGCAGAAATAAAAGATTGTATTAGCTATTTACGAATTGTAAATCAGCATAAAGATGACCTTGCATTTGAAAGAATTGTAAATGTCCCAAAAAGGTCAATTGGTGATACCACTATAAATACAATCAGTAATTATGCAAAATCAAATAAAATTTCTCTTATAGAGTCATCAAAAAAATTATTAGAGTTAAATAAAATAAAACCCAAAACTAAAATTGGATTGTCATCAATAATTAAATTAATAGAAAAATGGTCAAGAGATCATTTAAACGGAACAAACCATGTGAAATTACTGCAAACAATTATGGACGAATCTGGATATAGCTCAATGTTAAAAAATAAAAAAGATTTAGAAAACGAAAATAGAGTCGAAAATATTAAAGAATTAATGAATGCTATGAAGGAGTTTGACAATCTTGATAGTTTTTTAGAACATGTGTCTTTAGCAACATCAATTGATCAAGATTGGGAGGGGCAGAAAGTTAATTTAATGACAATGCATGCTTCGAAAGGACTTGAATTTGATGTTGTGTTTTTACCAGGATGGGAGGAAGGCTTATTTCCACATCAAAAATCAATTGAGGAAAAAGGAGATAAAGGTTTGGAGGAAGAAAGAAGATTGGCTTACGTTGGGATTACACGGGCGAAAAAATTAGTTAACGTCTCATTCTCAATGAATAGATTTTATCAGGGCGACTGGATGGATAGTATGGCATCAAGATTTGTTGAAGAACTTCCAGAGGAAAATATTGAAAAAAACATTCAAAACGAAAATGAAGTAGCAGATTTTGAATTTAATCAAGATGTTGAATTTGAAAGCGAAATAAAAAGCCCTGGATGGCTAAGATATCAAAAAAGACTGAAATAAAATGCACATCAAAATCGTAAAAAGGTTAATAAATTTTTATGATATTGATGGTTATATAATTCCTAAAAATGACGAATATTTTTCAGAGTATTCTAATCCTAATAGACTGAAAGCTGTAACAGGCTTTACTGGATCAGCTGGTCTTGCAATTATTCTAAAAACCAAGAATTATTTATTCGTAGATGGTAGATATACTATACAAGCACAAAGGCAAAGTGGATCAAATTTTAATATATTTGAGGTACCAAAATACAATCCAAAATTTGTATTAAAAAACTCTGCAAAATTTTTAAAACTCGGGTTTGATCCGAGTTTATTTACTAGCAATTTTTTAAGAAAAAACTTTTCTGAATACTGTTCTTTAATTCCAATTAAAGAAAATTTTACGAATAGATTCATTAATCAATTTAACAGAGAATCAAAAAATAGTTTTTTTGCTTTAAACGAAAAAATAACAGGAGAAAGATGGCAATCTAAAGTTAATAGATTAATTAAGTATTTAAAAAAAAGAAAAATTAATAATCTATTTATAAGCGCTCCCGAGAATGTTGCTTGGTTATTAAATATCAGAGGTTATGATAATCCTAATAGTCCAATTCCAAACTGTAAATTAATTTTGCAAAATACAGGAAAAATTCATTTAATTGCAGATGTAAAAAAGTTAGAGAAAATAAAAAAAATCAAAATATATAAAAAATTAAAATTCATAAAAAAAGAACATTTTTACAAATTACTTTTAAAATTAGAAGGCGAAAAATTTCAAATAGATGAATCAACATGCTCTGTTTTAGAGGAAAGTTTAATTAAAAATAATTTTAAAGTTACAAAGACACTGGATCCTATATACAAACTAAAATCTATAAAAAATTCAGTTGAGATAATTAATACAAAAAATATTCATATTGATGATGGAGTTGCAGTTACCAAATTTTTATATTGGATTAAATATAAAAATAAAAAAAAAATATCTGAGATAGGAGCAGAAAAAAAGTTGGAGAAATTTAGAAAAAAAAGTAGTAAATATTTATATCCAAGCTTTGAAACAATATCAGCAAGCGGCTCTAATGGATCAATCATACATTATAAGGCTACAAAAAATTCTAATAAAATTTTAAATTTCAAAGATTTATATTTATGCGACTCAGGTGGACAATATAAGTATGGCACAACGGACATTACAAGAACAATTTGTTTTAGTAATCAAAGTCGCAAAATAAAAGAAAACTTTACTAGAGTTTTAAAAGGACATATTGCTGTTGCAAAAGCAAATTTGAATAAATTCAACAAAGGAAATGCGATTGATAAATTAGCTAGATATTCGTTAAAAATAAAAAAATTAGATTATTCACATGGAACTGGTCATGGCGTAGGTTACTTCTTAAATGTTCACGAGGGTCCTCAAGCCATATCTAAGTTTAACACAGTAAAGTTGGAAGATGGAATGATTTTAAGTAATGAACCTGGCTATTATAAAAAAAATAAATATGGAATAAGAATTGAAAATCTTATTTATGTTAGGAAAAATAAAAAAAAATTACAGTTTGAAAATTTAACACTGGCACCTATAGATAAAGATTTGATAGATTTTAAGTTACTCTCTATTGAAGAGAAACGATATTTACACGAATATCATACAAGAGTTTATTTGAAATTAAAAAATTATCTTAATTTTGAAGAAAAAATCTGGTTAAAAAATTTATTTTAACAACTGATTAAACTCATTTTGATCTAAAACTTTTATTTTTAATTCTTTTGCTTTAATAAGTTTACTTTTGGTAGGATTATCTCCTGTTATTAAATAATCTAATTTACTATTTACTGAGCTTAAAATTTTGCCTGCATTCTGCTCAATAATTGATTTAATCTCTGCTCTGCTTATACGCTCTAACTTTCCTGTAATTAAAAATGATTTATTTTTAAGTTTACCATTTTTATTTTTTACTAAGTTTTTGATTTTCATAACTTTTGCAAGTTTACTTATGATCTCTAAATTAACTTTATTTGAAAAAAAACTCCTCAAAGATTTTATCTGTGTATCCCCTATCCCATCTGTATTTAAAAGAATATCGAAATCATATGTCTGATCTATTTTTAATAAATTATCTATATTTTTAATTGTATTTGAGATTAATTTTGCAGATTCTTGTCCAATATGTCTAATACCTAAAGAATAAATTAATTTATCAATTGTAGTATTTTTAGACTTTTCAATTGAAAATTTTAAATTGGATACAGAAAGATCTCCCCATCCTTCCATATTTTTTATTTTGTCGTAGTCTAGATTATAAATGTCAAAAGGTGTTCTGATCATCTTTAAATCCCAAAAATTCTCAACTACTTTTTTTCCTAAACCATCAATATTTAATGCATCCTTAGATATAAAATGTTTAATTTTTTCGACTGATATTTTATCACATTCGTAAGCTTCTGCTGGACATCTTTTAACTGCATCGAACTTCTTTGTCAGAGTATTGAATTCTTTAACAATTTTTCTTCCACAAGATGGGCATTGTTTTGGAAATATATATTTTTTGGAATTTTTTGGTCTTAAATTTTTATCAATAGAAATCACATGTGGGATTACATCTCCTGCTCTTTCGATTTTAACAGTGTCTCCAACCCTTATATCTTTTCTGTTTATTTCATCCTCGTTATGCAAAGATGCATTTGAGACAACCACTCCTCCAATATTAACAGGCTTTACTTTTGCAACAGGTGTAAGTGCACCAGTTCTGCCAACTTGAATTTCGATTTTTTCAATTGTTGTTGTTGAACTTTTCGCTGAAAATTTATGCGCTATAGCCCATCTTGGAGCATTAGCAACATTTCCAAGTCTAGACTGTAGTTTTAGATCATTTACTTTATAAACTAATCCATCCGTATCATACTCTATATCAAAGCGTTTTTTTTCAAAATTTTCATGATTTTTAGAAAGCTCATGGACTCCAGTAATTACTTTATTAAATTGACTAGTTTTAAATCCCCACTTTGATAATGCAAAAATAAAATCTGACTGTTTACTAAAAAAATTACTGTCAAAATATCCAAAGCTATAGGCAATAAATTTAAGCGGAATTTTTTTTGTTTGACCTGGATCCTTTTGTCTTAAAGATCCAGAGGCAGCATTTCTCGCATTAGCAAATTTATCTTTTAATTTTTCAAAGTCTTTATTTGTTATAAATACTTCGCCCCTTATGTCTATGTCATCAGGAAAATCCTTATGTTTTATTTTCTGAGGTATGTCGTTGATGGTTTTGAGATTTTCAGTTATAAGCTCTCCTAATTCCCCATCACCTCTAGACAAACCAGATAATAACTTTCCATTTTTATAAGTTAAAGATGCAGATATACCATCTATTTTGGGCTCAACACTGTATTCGAATGACTTATTTTTATCTAAGTTTAAATAATTACAAATTTTTTTCTCAAAGTTTATTAAATCCTTTTCATCAAATGCATTAGATAAAGATAACATTTTTTCTCTGTGTGCAGATTTTTTAAAATTTCTGGATGGTTTGAAACCTACAGTTTTAGAAGGAGATTTGCTGTCATTTAAAAAATCATACTGTTTCTCTAATTTTAAGATTTCTTGTTTTAAATTATCATAATCTTTATCAGAAATTTTTGGATTGCTCTTATCATAATATAAAAGATTATGTTTTTGCAATAACTTAATTTTTTTTTGATATTGACCCTTAATTTTTTTTTCACTCATACTTTAGTTAATAAGCGATCTTAGTCTTTGAATAATTGTTTTTTTATTCTTAGCGGTTTTAATTTTTGGTTTTTCATAATTTTTGTTGAAAATTTTATATGATTTTTCATACCATTCACCAGATTGATAATTATAACCTAATAAATTAGCGTATTTTTTCGACTCATCTATCAATCCAACCTTGTAATGTATCTCAACAAGTCTGTGTATAGCCTCCTCTACATAAATGGTATCATCATAATTTTCTAATATTGTTTTGTACCTATTGATTGCAGGTATCCATTTTTCTTTTTCTATATAATATCTCCCTAAGTACATTTCTTTAGCGGCTAAGATTTCTTTAATCAAATCTAATTTAAACTCTGCATCAGCAGCATATTCACTACCCGGATATTCATTAATAATAATTTGAAAATATTTTTTTGAATTTATAATTGGTTCAAGATCTTTCTTTTCATCAACTATTTGCTCGTAATATGCTAGACCAAGAAGATAGTAAGCATAATTTTGTCTATTATGTTCAGGATAAGTTTTTAAAAATCGTTCTAATTCAAATATTGTATCGAAATATCTTTCATAAACGTAATATGAGTAGGCTGTCATCAGGGCTGATCTAGGTGCCCAAATCGATTGAGGATATAAAATTTCGGCTTCACCAAATTTTTTAACTGCTAACATATAATCATTATTATCTAAAGCAGTTAAACCTTCATTGTAAGCTTTTATCATTTGACTATCTATGTTCGTGTCCTCTAAAGGCTTGACCTCAACTTTTTTTTGTCCACACCCTGAGATTATTAGATATGTAAAAAAGATAAAAAAAATGAAAATTTTTTTCATAATATAATAATTGGGAATTTATCTAAAAATACTAAATTAAGCTATAGATTTTAATTGATATTTTTCAATTAATGAATGAGGTAAATTTTTACCTTTTAGTTCAAACACCGAATAATTTTTCTTATCGCTGAATAATTTTACCAATAGCTGATGAGTTAAGCTATGACCACCTTGAGAGCAAGTTATAGATCCTACAACTTTGTAGCCTGAGAGATATATATCGCCTATGCAATCCAGAATTTTATGATTTACAAATTCTTTATTATTTCTTAATCCCTCTTTATTTAATAATTTAAATTTATCTATAACTAGCGCATTATCTAAACTTCCACCTTTAGCTAGACCAAGTCTTTTTAAATTATCAATATCTTCGTATTTACAAAATGTTCTTGAGTTATAGATATCTTCTAAATTATCGTTATATACACTGATCTTGTTTCTTTGACTTCCTATCATTGTATTTGGATATTTAATCTCAAAATCTATATCAAGATTAATATTTGATACATCAGCCCTAATAAACTTATCACTATTTCTAATTTCGACTGTTTTATTAATTTTAATAACTTTTATCGGTGAGTTAGAATTTTTTATACCAGCCTTTTTAATGATATTTATCCAGTCTTTAGAAGAACCATCTAAAATTGGTACTTCCTGACTATCTAATTCAATTACAACATTGTCTATTCCTAAAATATATAAAGCAGCCATTAAATGTTCAATAGTAGAAACTTTCACTCCAGCATGGTTATTGATAGTTGTGCACAGATTTGTATCACAAACGTTATTAAATAAAGGAGAGACTATTTTTTCATCATTTACAATGTCTACTCTCTTAAAGCTAATTCCCTCATTTGGATTGGCAGGTAAAATATTTAAATTTACATTTTTACCTGAGTGTAAACCAATACCTGAAACACTTATTTTTGAATTAATTGTTTTTTGATTTAAGATAGACATATTTGATTATACAAATCTCAATCAAAATTAAAAAAACAAGAAATGTTACAGTAAAATACAATTATCTACTGAAATAATAGAAAAGTTTTTCAAAAAAACCCTGTTTTTTAAAAGATTTTGGTACTATTAAAATCTCATCTGATTTTTCAGAAGTAAGAAACAAATAACCCGCTCGACATATTAAATCGGTGTTTTCTTCAAAAAAGGTCATATCGTTAAAAAATTTATATTCATCTTTAAGATAAATTGAATTTTTAACTAAAATTTTTGATCCCTCGCCTGTAAAAATTAATATCGAACTAGAGTTTTTTATATAATTTAAATTATTAAGGTTTTTAAAACTTAGGTCAATTATTTCTTCAACTCTAGCATGAATTATTGCTAACAAAACATTTTTTGTTTGTTCATTATTAATAAATGTAGAGCTAGACTGTTTAAGAGTTTTTTTGATATTTTCAGATTTTTTAAAATCATATTTTAAAACTTTAGAAATATCACTTGTTATGTGTGCACTTCCTATGGAAATATTGTTTAAATAATTTAATTTATTTTCATTATAAACAACTAGTGTTGTTTTAAATGCACCAATATCTAGAAATACTTTAAATTTAAAATTGTTTATATTTTTGTTGTAATTATGTGTCTTTATATAACTTGAACAATGAAACTGATTTATCATTATATGATAATTTTTAAATATATTTCTTAAATCTGAAATTGTATCTTTTGGAGCTAAAATAAATTTTATATCTAATATAATTTCATTATAAATCTTATCGTCTTCTACATATTCATCATAATTTATTCCATCTAGATTAATATTATTTAATAACAAGTGTAATATTTTGAAATTCGAGTAATTATTTTTAATTAATGTCCTTGCTTCAATTAAAAATTTAGTTATTTGATCATTGTGAATATTTATTTTTTCAATTTTTTTTTTTAAACAAATATCTAATGAAAATATTTTAGAATGGTCAAACATAACGTTAATATTTTTTAAATGTCTATTTGTCTCTTTTTCAGCGTTTAGAATTAAATTATTAATATTTTGATTTTCAGTTATTTTGTTATTTGAATTAATTTTCTCGTGGCTAATATTTTCATTTATTAAAAATTTATTAAAAGGAGGGTAATTTTCAAAAATTCCTAATCTTAAGTTAGATGATCCATAATCAATTATGGAAAAGATATCCTTATCACTCATTACTTATGATTACTTGATTTGCAACCCTTAAATCAATTGTAATATTTCCGGTAATTTTCTCTTTTTCAATAAATTTTTTTGCGATATTAATTGAATTATCTAATTTTGATATAGGCAGTTTAATCAAAAGGTCATTTTTAAATTTTATATCCCATCTCCCACTATTAAAATAATATAAGTCAGTTATCTCGCTTAAAATGAAATCATTATTTTCTAGTGATAAGAAAACTCTTAACAATTCTGGTGTTTTAAAATTTCCAAATACTTTTGGAAGTTTTTTTGTATTTTTATAATAATTTTCCCCAATTATTTTTCCATTAGAACCTACATATTGAATTTTATTATTATCGAAAGTTTTTGCAATTAATTCTGTTTCTTTAATATTTAATATTATCTGAGAAGGATATTTTTTAAAAATTGTATAACTTTCAATAAATGGAAATTGATTCATGTCATTTTGTATATAATTTTTATCTAATAAAAGTAAGTTGCTCCTTAAATACTTTTTTAATTTGGAATTTATATCAAGTGTTAATTTTTCATTAACTCCATTAATTTTTATATCCTCAATTAAAAAAAAATTTTTTTTTAATTTATGAATATTTATATTGTTAAAAGTAGATAGAAATAAAATTAAGAGAATATAAAAAATAATTTTTATTTTTTTATCGATTGATCGAAGCATCTTTTATGAGAAAATCAATAAGTTTAAAGAAAGTGATATTTTTAAATCTAGCTATTTCAGGCACCAATGAGAGAGAGGTCATTCCTGGTTGTGTATTTAGTTCTAGAAGATAAAATTTATTATTATAGAACCTAAAGTCAGATCTTGAAACACCTCTGCACTTTAATAGTTTATGAGCCTTCAAAGCTATATCATTTACTTTATTATAGTTTATTTGGGACAAAGGTGCTGGCATGAGATGTTTGGTTTTCGCATTTTTTTGATATTTGGCTTTGTAATCATAAAATTTTCTACTTGGTATCAACTCAATTGCACCCAACTTTTTTTTTCCTAATACTGCTGCCTGTATCTCTCTACCTGGGATATACTTTTCAACCAAAATCTCATTGTAGTCTTTAAGTTTGTAAAGATTTTTTATAAAGTTTTTATTACTACATATATGCACTCCAACACTTGAACCTTCATTTAAAGGTTTAATAACTACAGGGAATTTAAATGAATTATTAATTTTTTTAATAATGTTTTTTTGTATTTGTTTGTGAACACTGGCAACTTTGAAGCCCGGTGGTGTTAGAATTTTACTTTTTTTGAAAATATTTTTAGAAACTTCTTTGTCTATAGCTAATGATGATGAATATACTCCAGAGTGTGTATATTTAATTTTTTCACTTTCGAGAATAGTCTGCACATATCCATCCTCTCCGTATGTGCCATGTAATGCATTAAAAACTATATCTGGTTTTGCTTTTCTTAATTCATTTATTAGACCATTAGATGGATCTAATAACTTTACATTATATTTATTTTTAAGACTTTTATAAACCTCAATACCAGTTTTTATACTAATCTCTCTTTCTTTTGAATATCCTCCCGCAAGTATTAAAACTTTTTTTTTCATTTAATCTGCGATTACAATTTCTAAATTTAATTTTATTTTGTATTTTTCTAAAACTTTTTTTTTAATGAAATTAATTAATTTTATCATATCATTGAATTTGGCATCCTTTTTGTTTACTAAAAAATTAAAGTGTTGATGTGAAATTGTTGCATCCCCAAATTCACACCCGGGTGGGACAGAATTTTTAATTAATTCCCATACTTTAAATTCACTATTGTTTATTGGATTTTTAAATGTACTTCCCCCCGTTTTAACTCTTGATGGTTGGGATATTTTTTTTTTATTTTTTAATCTTTCAATTTCTTCATATATTTGATCTTTCTTTTTTTTTTTTCCTTTGAAAGATGCACTTAAAAAAATTAAATCATTTTTTAAATCAGTTCCTCTGTAAAAAAAATTTATTTTTGAAGACGGGATAGTATAAACTTTTCCCTCAAAATCCATTACCTGGATTGATAAAATGAAATCTTTAAACTCTTTTCCATAACATCCTGAATTCATCCTAACTCCACCACCAACGGTGCCTGGTATACATGATAAAAATTCTAGACCACCAATTTCATTTTCGGCGAGATAATTTGATAGATTTTTATCTAGAACATTGCTGCCTGCAATTACTGTATTATCGTTTAATTTCGATATATTTTTAAAACGATTTCCTAATTTTACTACAACACCATTATAAACGTCGTCAGTAAATAATGTATTTGATCCTGCGCCTAAAATAAATATTTTTCCTCTTTTTTTATATAATTTGAAAAATTCGGATAAATCTTTTAGCGAGTCAGGTTTGTAAAAGAGCTTCGATTTACCACCAATATTAAACCAATTCAAATTTTTGATATTATAATCAAAATATAATGTATTTTTTTTCTTTTCAGAAAAATTTTTTAAATCTTGTAATTTCATTTGAGTTTATGTTCTAATGACCTCATCCAATTAGATATTGATCCAGCCCCCATACCAATAACAATTTTATCTCCAAAAATGTTTTGTTTTACGTATTTTAATATATCTTTTTCTTCGTTAACAATTACTAAATTTACTTTAGAATTCTTTATTATTTGTTTTGCAAAGTTTTTATAATTAAAATTTAGTTTAATATTTTCACCAGCTTTAAATATTGGACATAGTATTAAATAATCTGAATGTTTAAAACATTTTGTAAATTCATCTCTTAAACTATTTAATCTCGAGATTCTATGAGGCTGAAAAATGCAAACTATTTCTTTTTCATTATACACTTCTCGTAAACTAGTCAAAACACAACTAATTTCAGAAGGGTGATGAGCATAATCATCTATAAAGTTTATTTTTCTATAACTAAATAAATTATTAAATCGCCTTTGCACTCCTTGAAAATTTTTTAATCCACTTTTAATCATTCTATTTGAAATACCAATTAAAAAACACACTGCTGCAGAAGCTGCTGCATTCCTTATGTTATGTAAACCAATAATCGGTAATTGTAATTTTTTTATATAATCTTTTTTTTGACCTGGTAAATTTATAGATAAGTTAAATTGGGAGTAATCTTTATTATTAATTACATTCTCTATTCTAAAATTAGCACTCCTGTCTAATCCATAAGTCAAAAAATTTTTATTTTTAATTTTATTTGAAATACTTTTTATTGCTGGGTCATCTATACATATGAAGCTTTTACCAAATGAAGGCGTTTTATCCAAAAATTTAATGAAACTTCCTTTGAGTTTGTCCAAGGATTTATGATAATCTAAATGTTCTGCATCAATGTTGGTTACAATAGAATAAGTTACTGGAATATCCAAAAAACTCCCATCAGACTCATCAGACTCTAAAATACACCAATTACTTTTTCCCAATTTAGCTGAATTACCATACGAATTTAATACACCACCATTAATTACCGTAGGATCGATTTTTGAAAATGAAAAAATTGATGAAATGAGAGAGGTAGTTGTGGTTTTTCCGTGAGATCCAGCAACAACTATATTTTTCATTAATGACACAATATGTCCAAGCATTTCTCCTCTTTTATAGACTGGTAATTTTTTTTTTTTAGCTTTAATTAGTTCTGGATTATTCTTCTTGATGGCAGAAGAAATCACTAGGATTGTAGAATTAAAAATATTTTTTTCTCTATGACCTAAAAAAACTTTAATTTTATTATTTTTGAGCCTCTCTACATTTTTGCTAAACGATAAATCACTTCCTTGAATTTTGAAACCAAGACCTTTCATGATTATGGCCAATCCACTCATTCCAATGCCACCAATTCCTACAAAATGTATAGTCTCTTTATTTCCAAGTTTAATTTTCATTGATTAATTTAATTAACTTTTTATTTATATCATCCCACTTATTTTGATAAGAAATATTTTTCAAATTCGAATATTTGTCTTGATAGATTGAATCACTAGATATTATTTTTTTTAAAAGGCCTATTAAATTTAATTTTTCTAAATTCGCTTGATTAACAAGCCAACAACAGTTTTTTTCCTCATAATATTTTGCGTTAAAGTATTGATGATTATCTTTTGCAGATGGCAAGGGTATTCCTATAAAAGGGATGCATAATTTTGCCAATTCGCTTAATGTTGAGGCACCACATCTAGATATCGCTAAATCACATTTTGACATATATTCATATATATTATTTTTAAATGTAAATAGTGAATTCGGAATTTTGTTTTGCGTATAAGTTTTTTTTATTTCGTCAATTTTACTTTCATCACTTATCTGCTGATATATATTTATTTTTTTAATTTTATTTAAATCAATTAATATATCTTGGATAGTTTTATCAAAGTACAATGCTCCTTGGCTCCCTCCAATAACTAGGATTTTGGGCACTTCTGAGATATGCCTATTTTGAATATTTAAATCATATATATCTTTTTTTAAAATTGTTTCTGTTAAAAATATTTTATTTATATATTTATCTGGAAAATTCATAATTTTTTTATTGTAACAAATTATTTTGTCAGCAAATTTTAAGAAGTACTTGTTTGATCTTCCTAAAACCATATTGGGCTCAAATAATATGATTGAAATATTTAAAAATTTTGCAGACAAGCAAAATGGAAGAGACATATACCCGCCTGTACTTATAACTAATTTTATTTTGTTTTTTTTTAAATATAAATATCCTTTTACGATTGAAATAAACATAAAGGCTAATGAAAAGGGTAATTTAAAAATATTTTTTGATATTTGATCTATTTTAATAGTATCAAAACTATATTTATTTTTATTTATAAATTTTTCCCCTCTAATATCTGTTACAATTTTTACGTCAAATTTCTTATTTAAATGATCAAAAATATTTAATGCAGGCATGACGTGTCCACCTGTACCTCCTGTTGTTATCAATATTTTTTTCATTAATATTTAATTTTTCTTTTAGTAAAATTTAAAATAATCCCAGATATAATAGCAGTACTTATAATTGAAGATCCACCATTGCTTAAATATGGCAAAGTCATACCAGTTGTAGGCAATATTCTAATATTAACTCCTACATGAATAAATGTTTGCATTAATATTAATACTACACATCCTAACAGAATTAATTTTATAAGATTGTTATCCTCTTTATCAATTATTTTCATTATCTTAAAAGATAAAAAAAGGTAAATGAACATAATACTAATTACAGAAATAGCACCAAATTCCTCAGAAATTACAGATATTATATAATCAGTATGTGCTTCTGGAACTTTCGTATTTAAGGTGCCTTCTCCTATTCCTTTTCCAAACAAACCTCCATTTATAATTGCCTCTGATGCTTTATCAGATTGGTAACTATTACCAGATGAAGGATTTAAAAATGAAATTAATCTAAGTTTAATATAACTAAACTTTGGTATGTAAATTATTAAATAACTAACAAAACCTCCCAAGATAAAAAAGGACGAAAAAAATAAAAATAAATTTACCCCTGATATAAAAATTAATGACAACCAAACTATTATTACTAGAATGGACTGACCTATGTCTGGCTGAAGCATTAATAGTAAAATTATTGGTAAAATAATTGTAAAACTTAAAATAAATCTGACATATAAATTTTTAACATTTTTTAATGTTAGTAAAAATCCAATAGTAATAATTATAAAAGGTTTTAAAATTTCGATTGGCTGAAACCTTGGTAAGAATGCAAAACTAAGCCACCTTTTAGATCCTTTTACCTCAATTCCAAAAAAAGGAACTAAAATCAGAAAAAATGTACAAATTAGGAATAAAATTAAACTAATGTAAATTAATTTATCTCTTTCGATGAATGAAATTAAAAAAAACAATGATATTCCAACACAAATAAATACAAAATGTTTTAAAAAAAAATAATATGAATTTGTACCCAATTTATCAGATGCAATTATTGATGTAGATACAAAAGAAAAAAATAGTCCTAAAAGAAATAAGCTCAAAATTAATAATAATATTATTTTATCAATATTTTTCCACCAGTCATAATAAGATTCAAATAATTTATTTTTTAACATTAATTCTTTTTATTAAGTTTAATTTTTTAACTAATTTATTAAAATAAGCTCCCCTATCTTCAAAGTTTTTAAATTGATCAAAAGAGGCTGCAGCTGGGCTAAAAATAATATTTTGACGATTTTTTTGGTTCATGCAATTTATAATTATTTTTTTTAACGCATCATTTAAATTTTTAAAATAATAAATATTATTTTTATAATTTAATTGATTAATAAAAAATGATCTGTCTCTTCCATAAATATAATATTTAATATTTTTTTGAAGTTTATCAGGCAAATTTAATTTATCACTTTTTTTTGCTAGACCACCTAATATCCAATGAATATTCGTAAAAGATTTTAAAATATTTGAAGATGATGAAAAACTAGTTGATTTTGAGTCATTCATTATCATAACTTTTTTATTTTGATATATAATTTCTTGTCTAAATGGTAATCCTTTAAAATTATTTATAGTTTTTTTTACGATTTTTTTTTTAATCTTTAATAATTTAGATATATAAATAGCAAAGTTAAAATTTTGAACCATATCATTGCTTATAGTTTTATTTTTATCGATAATTTTATTTTTTGATCTACTATTGATTTTAATAATCCTGGTTTTAGTTCTTTTTTGTTTTATGTCTTTATTTAAAAAAATATTTTTCTCTATAATTCCAGTGCCACCAGGACTTAAATTTTTGAAAAGTTTAAATTTTATTTTCCTGTAGTTTGAAAATGTTTTATGTCTATCTAAATGATCTGGAAATATATTTAAAATTGCTGAAATATCGCTTTTAAAATATTTTGAATATTCTATTTGGTAAGATGAAATCTCAACAACAAAAACTGTTTTTTTTGTAATTTTTTTTTCATTTAAAATTGGTTGACCTATGTTTCCTACAAGTCTTGCATCGATTCCTGCATTCTTTAAAATTTTATGTATTATTTTTGTGGTAGTAGACTTGCCATTGGTTCCTGTTATACATATTTTTAAATTTTGTATATTTTTAAAATAAAAAATATCTAAATCACTGATAATCTTACTTTTATTTATTAATAGAAATTTTTTTAAATTGCAGACATCTTTGTTAATTCCTGGACTTAAAACAATAAAATCAAATTTTGTTTTATTTAATTTGAAACGTGAAATTTTGAATTTTTTTGGTAATTTTTTTAATTTGTCGTCGTATATTTTTACAATGTTATCTTTTTTTAAATAATTTAAACATGACTTGCCGCTTCTACCGAAACCATAAACAAGAATTTTTTTGTTTTTAAATTCTACCATTACCTTAATTTCAAAGTAGCAAGACCTATCATTGCTAATATAATTGAAATTATCCAGAATCGAATTACGACGGTGGATTCATGCCATCCTTTTTTTTCAAAATGATGATGAATAGGTGCCATTTTAAAAATTCTTTTACCTGTTAATTTAAAAGATATAACTTGTACTATTACCGAAAAAGCTTCAAAAACAAACAAACCTCCAGTAATAGCTAAAACAATTTCGTGCTTAGTAATTATTGATACAGCACCTAATGAACCACCAAGTGCAAGGGATCCCGTGTCACCCATAAAGATCTTTGCTGGAGGTGCGTTAAACCATAAAAAACCTAAGCACGCTCCAATTATTGCTCCACAAAAAACTGCTACTTCACCTACACCCTCAATATAAGGAATTTGTAAATACTCTGAGAATACAATATTACCTGTTACGTAACTAATAAATGCAAAGCACGAAGCTACTAATATTACCGGTACAGTAGCTAAACCATCTAAACCATCAGTTAGATTTACAGCATTTGAAGAGCCAACAATTACAAACAAATAAAAAGGAACAAAAAACCAACTAAGATTTATGATGACATTTTTAAAGAAAGGAATATACAATTTTTTTAGATCGGCAGGTTCAGCAAGATAGGTTAATATCGCTATTCCAAGCAATCCTAAAATAATTTGTAAAATTAATTTTAATTTTGGTGATAAGCCATGCGAACTTTTACTTTTAATTTTTTTCAAGTCATCAAATGCCCCTAGGGCTCCAAAGGAAAATACTATAAATATCAAAAACCAGTTAAAAGGATTTAATAAATCACCCCATAATAAAATTCCAGAAAACAATCCGAGCAAAATTAATAGTCCTCCCATTGTAGGAGTGCCAATTTTTTTTATAATGTGATCCTTAGGCCCATCTTCTCTTATAGGGTTGTGTATTTGTTTTCTCGAAAAATAATTAATAAATGGTGTTCCGACAATAAAAACAACTAGCATGGCAGTGAACATAGAGAGACCAGTTCTAACTGTTAGATATTTAAATACATTTAAAAAAGAAAATGTATCAATAAAGCTTATTAGCAAACTATATAACATTTTTAAATACTCTTTAGTTTAGATACAATTGTATTTAAACCCGTAGAATTTGAACCTTTTACCATCAAATAATTATTATTATCTATCTTATTTTGTATAAAATTTAAAATTTCGTTTTTATTATTAAACATTTTACCTTTTTTTTGTGTTTGAATTTTGTTTAATGTATGCCTTATATGCTTACCGTACACATGAACTTTATCTATATTTGAGTTGTTTATTATATCAGAAACTTGAACATGAAGCTTTTTTGAAAATTTGCCCAGTTCCATCATATCACCAAGTATTAATATTTTTTTTGATTTTTTTACATTTATATTGTTAAATTTTTTGATTGAAAAATTTAATGACAATGGATTGGAATTATAACTTTCATCAATAAGGTTTATTACTTTATTTTTAAGTTTTATCTTCGAAATTTTACCTCTTCCCGTGGGTATTTGAAAATTATAAAATATTCTCTTGTTTATTTTTTCAATATTAAAATAAATTGATAATATTGATATTACCCCTAGTATATTTTCAACATATGGCACAAGATTATTTTTTATTTGAAAAAAATGAATACGCTTATTAATAATTACGTAAATTTTAGAGAATTTTTTTTTATATTTAATTTTATATAATTGAATATCTGATATTTTTTTTTTACTGTAAGTTAAAATTTTTATATTTCTTTTTTTTGCCTTATTAGCGAAATAATTATAAAACTTATCATCTTTATTTAAGATAATTGTTCCCTCATCTTTCATTTGATCAATTATCTCACTTTTTGCATTTGCAATATCATTTATATTTTTAAAGTTCTTTATGTGCGCATGGGAAATATTAGTTATTACAGCAACATTTGGTTTGACTAATTTAGTTAGGCTTTCTATTTCTCCATGTTTATCCATACCAATCTCAAACACTCCAAATTCGTGTTTTTTTTTTATTTGAAATAGAGATAAAGGCACACCGAACTTATTGTTAAAAGATTTTTTTGAATAAGTTGTGTGCCTTAGTTGTGCAAGTGAATTTCCTAAAAGATCTTTAAAACTTGTTTTTCCAGCACTTCCCGTGATACCTATTGCCTGAATATTTGATACCTCTCTTATTATTTTTGAAACTTTTGAAAAGGTTTTAAGGCTATTTTTTACTTTAATTTTTTTATTATTTTTTTTTGAAAAATTTTTATCTACTATAGATAGCACTGCTCCATTTTTAATTGCTGCGTTTGCAAATTTATTTCCATCATGTTTTTTTCCCTTAATCCCAAAAAAAATTGAACTTTTAGAAATTTTATTGGAATTAATTGATGCATTTTGAATATTTAATTTATTACTTAATTTTAGATTTTTTAAATTTTCTTTTAAGATATTAGTTTTCCATTCGCTAGAAAGTTTATTATTTTTTAATATAATATATTTTTTAATTAATAATTTATCAGAAAATTTAATTTTTTTTTTATATTGTTGATAATTCTCATGACCCTTACCTGCAACTATTAGAACGTCACCGGATTTAAGTTCAAATATCGATTTTTTTATAGCATTTTCTCTTGAAGATATTTCGATTAATCTTTTTTTATTTATATTTTCTTTAATTTGATTTCTTATTTTTTTTGGATCTTCATTTCTAGGGTTGTCATCTGTTAGAAAAATTTTATCACACAATTCATTTGCTATTTTTCCCATTATTGATCTCTTAATTTTATCTCTATCTCCACCACAGCCAAAAACTAAAAATATTCTGCTAAAAGAAAATTGTTTTTTTATATTTTTTATGCAGGTCCTTAATGCCTCTGGAGTATGTGAATAATCTAAAATAACTCTTGAATTATTTTTTATTTGTCCAATCATCTCAAATCTTCCATTAACGGGTTTAATTTTTTTGATTTTATCGACAATATTGTTGATTGGAATTAATCTACTCGCAGCTATTATTGCCATCATTAAGTTTTTTATTTGTACATTACCAATCAAATTGGTTTCGAAAGAATATTCTTTATTATGAAATTTAAATTTTATGATTTGGTTATTTTTTATAAACGTATGAGATAAAATTTTAAATCCTTCGTTATCACCTAATATAGCTTGTTTTAATTTTTTGTTTTTACATATATTTTTTAATTTAACCGCTTCACTGATTTCATTATCAAATACTACTAATCCTTTTTTTTTTAAAAGTTTTTTAAATAATATAAGTTTTGAGTCTAGGTATCTTGTATATGATTTATGATAATCTAAGTGATCCCTAGAAAAATTTGTAAATATACCTGTATCAAATCTAATTCCATTTAATCTTTGTTGATGTAATCCATGGCTAGAAGCCTCAAGTATCACATTATCTATTTTACGTTTTTTTAATTTTTCTAATAATTTATTCAAATTAACTGGATCTAATGTTGTGTTAGCTGTTTTTATATTAATTGATTTTCCTTTAACACCTAAAGTGCCAATAGAAACTGATTTAATATTATTTAATTCGCAAATTTGTTGGTAAAAGTTTGCTACAGACGATTTTCCGTTTGTACCAGTTACTGCAACGATATTATTTGGTTTTTTTGAATAAATTTTATTCGATATTTCTGCTAAGATTTTTCTTGGATGCTTATTATATACATATAAGGTCTTGTCTTTGATGCCCTGAAATTTTAAATTTGAAATAATTGTCCTTGCCCCGTTTTTGATTGCTTGATTAATATATAAATTTCCATTTTTTTTATTGCCCTGAATGGAAACAAAAATATCGTTTTTTTTACATTTTTTACTATTAAATTTAATGTCAGAAAAAATATGAGATTTATATTTGTTATTTAAATTTTTTATTACTTTGCCTATTTGCATTAAAATAAATTCTTAGTATTTTGTGGCTAAAATTGGCCCAATTTTTTCGATCATACGACCAGCAATTTCAACTGAAGTCCATCCAGCAGTATTGCGCCAGTTTCCTTTATACTTAAATCCTGATCCATCTCTATAATTATAAACATAGTCTTTATTTACTTTCGGTTCGTCCAGTAAAACTAGTAAAACGTATTGAGGGTTTTTGGATGGAAAGACTGCAACAAATGTATTAACTTTTTCTTTCGAATATTTGCCCATTAAGGTTTTTTGAGCTGTTCCTGTTTTTCCTCCAACGTCGTAACCTGGAACATTTGCAAAACCAGCAGTGCCCTCTTTAGATGAAACAATTTTTCTTAGTGTAGAATTTACTTGTGAAGAGATGCCTTCATTAAGTATCTTATTATTTTTTGATTTGTAAAAATTTTCCTGCTTAATTAAAGTTGGTTTAACTATGTATCCACCATTAGAAATAATTGCGTAAGCTTTAGTTAACTGCAAGGCTGTAGTAGTTATACCATGGCCAAAAGAACTTGTAGCCAGCTTGCATTTACCCCAAGTTAATGGCAATGGACTTCCCACCTCTTCAATATCAAAGTTGATTTTTTCAGTAATACCTAGTTTGTCTAAAAAACTTTTAAATTTTTCTATACCAACTTTTTGAGCAATACGAACTGATCCTATATTACCAGATCTAACTAATATTTCTTCCGCAGTTATATTTTCTGGAATTTCTTCGTCATATTCCGAAATAATATTCTTTCCACATCTAATTCTTTTTTCTAAGTTTTTAAATTCTGAATCAACATTTATTAAATTCTCATTCAAACCTGCGGTAAAAGTAAATGTTTTAAATACTGAACCAAGCTCATAAATTGCCTTTGTGGCTCTATTGATATAAATTTTGTCAGTAATTTTTTCTCTTTTATTTAAATCAAAATCTGGCATAGACAACATTGAAAGTATTTCACCATTATTTATATCCATTAATATTGCAGCACTACCAACATTATTAAAAATTTTCTTTGAAAATAAAAGTTCGTCTCGCATAAGATATTGAATATTAGTATCTAAAGTTAGCTGAATTGGATCCTCTGAAGATTTTAATTCGTAATCAAAAAACTTTTCAATGCCAGAAATACCTTTATTGTCCTCATCAATTTGACCCAATATATGACTGAACAAATTCCCCTGAGGATAAACTCTTGATATTTTAGACTCTTCTCTAATTGACTTGTCTCCTAACAGAAATAATTGTCTATATTGATTTTGAGAAATTTTCTTTTCAATATAAAAAAATTTATTTTTTTTTAATTTTTTTTTAATATCATCAAAATTCTTATTTGGAAAAATTAACTGTAGGTTAATCAGTAATTTATCCTCATCAATAACTTCTTTTGGATCTATACCAATATTTTTAGTAATAACGGTTTTAGCAATTATGTTACCATTTCTATCAATAATTGATGATCTGAAATCTGAATTATTTAAAAAGATTTTTTTTTTGGGAAGATCTTTGCCAGTTAGAAAGATAATTTTTAAAGTAAAAGTTAAAAAAATAAAAACAGATACAAAAAATATGAATGCAATTCTATTAAATGATATAGAGATATTTGAGTGGTTTATTTTATAATTAAAATTACTATTATATTCTTCTAAAACTAATTTCTTACTATTCATTTTGTAAAAATTTATCTAATTCTTTAATCTCAAAAGAATTTTTGTTAAATTCTATTTGTTTTAAGTCATCAATTTTAAGAGGCACTAAATTATCATCAAAGTATAATCTATGATATTCCATTAGTTTTTCAGGGGAGGTAAGGTAATTATATTCCAATAACATTATTTGGTGCTCTAATTTGTTTTTGCTAATACTTTCTCTGGTTAAATAAATTTCTTCCTCTAAATCTTTGGTCTTATTTTTAATTAGAGTAGTAGAAAATATTAAAATTAAAGTGATAGTAAAAATTGTTATGTTTTTAAAATTCATTAGATAAATTTTCAATTTTCAATAAACTTTCAAATTTTGATATGAAATCATTAAAATCTCCAGATTCTCTTATTTTAATACCGTACCTAAGTTTAGCACTTCTAGATGGTGGATTCTTCTCTATTTCTGATTGATTTGGATAAATAGGTTTGTTGTTTGCCAGTTTAAATAATAATTTAATTTTATTATTACTTTCAGGATAGTATCTAGAACTATTTTTTATCTCAGAATAATTTTTAAAAAAATATTTTACTATTTTATCTTCAATAGAATGAAAAGTGACTACGACAATAATTCCTCCAACAGGTAATAATTTAAAACTATTTATTAAACCATAAATTAACTCGCTTATTTCCTTATTAACAAAAATTCTTAAAGCTTGAAAAGTTTTTGTTGCATTATGAATTTTACCCTTTTTATAACCTTTGGCACGATCTATAATTGATACCAGATCATGTGTTAATATTTTTTTCTTAGATCTTTGTTGTATTATTTTTTTAGCTATTAATTTTGCTTTTTGTTCTTCACCAAAACCTCTGATAATTTTTGCGAGATTCTCTTGATTGAGCTTATTAATTACATCTTCTGCTGAGAAATCATTAATTCCCATTTTCATGTTTAATTTAGATTTGCTTTTAAATGATATTCCTCTGTTGAGATCGTTTATTTGGTTTAAGGAATATCCTAAATCAAAAATTATACCTTTTAAATTTTCAGTTTTGGGCGATAAAGAAATTATTTCACTAAATTTTAAATTATAAAAATTAAATTTAGAGCCAAATTTTTTTTTTAAAGACAGTGCCTTGTCTAACACCTCCTTATCTCTATCTAATGCGATAACTTTATTGTTTGAATTTTCTAATATTTTTTTAGAATAACCACCTTGACCAAATGTACAATCTATAAAGGTGCCACCATAAAGAGGGGAAATAATGCTCTCTAATTCATTAAGCAATACTGGAAAATGTTTTTTTTCCAATTTTATGGTGGCATTCATTTATTTTTTTGAAGAACATTAATTCTTTTGTCTTCTCAAAAATGCTGGAATTTCTAAATCGTCTTCCTCATCTTTTGTTTTCTCAGTATCTTCGAAAGACGTAAATTTTTCCTCTAAATTTTCATCTGAGTTAAATAAATCTGGTGTACTCTCTTCGATTTCATCTATTCCAAAATTTTCAAGACCGTTTGAATCGTCTTTTTGTTCAGTTTCCAAAATTAAAGGATTATTGCCTTCATGATTATCTTCTTCAATTTTTTCATCTAAAATTTGTTCATTTATTATTTCAGATGATGCAATAGCTGAATAATCTTTCTCTACTTCGCTATTAGCAATGTTTGCACTTTCTATTTTCATCTCTTCCTCAATTTTCAAAGCCGTAGCACCATCTGTTGCTTGCGATGCTTGAGCTTGAAAATTTAACGCATTTGAATTGCTTAAGTTTGAAAAATCTGAATATCCAGGATTTCTGTTATGGATACGATGTACCATATTTATTACAGATTTTGCTTCGGGTTGTTGACCGTCTAAGGCCGTAGCTACAATAGATACTCTCATTTTTCCATCTAAACTTGGATCAGTTATTGCACCGATAATCAGCTCAGCTTCTTGATCAACTTCTGCTCTTACTTTATTAACTGCCTCGTCCACTTCAAAGAGTTTAAGATCTTTTCCGCCGGTTATGTTAACAAGTAAACCCCTTGCACCCTTTAATGTATAGTCATCTATTAAAGGATTATTTATTGCCATCTCTGCTGCTTTAGTAGCTCTTCCTTCTCCTTCAGCTTCGCCAGTTCCCATCATAGCTTTACCCATTGAACTCATTACTGTCTCAACATCTGCAAAATCAAGATTAATAAGCCCAGGTCTTACCATTAAATCTGTAATACTTTGAACACCATGTAAAAGAACATCATTTGAAAGTTCAAATGACTCTTCAAATGTGGTTTGTTCGCTGGCAATTTTAAATAAGTTTTGGTTAGGAACTACAATAATAGTATCAACATGTTTTCTCAATTCCTCTAAGCCTGATTGTGCCCTTCTCATTCTTGATGGACCTTCATATAAAAAAGGTAAAGTAACAACTCCAACAGTCAAAATATTCAACTCCTTAGCAGCTCGTGCAATTACATGGGCAGAGCCTGTCCCAGTTCCACCACCCATTCCAGCAGTTATAAAAACCATGTTTGCACCCTGCAGTATATTAACTATTTCGTTTAAAGATTCGTCAGCTGCTGCCTGTCCGATATCTAATTTAGCTCCAGCACCTAAACCTTTAGTTAAATTTAAACCAATCTGAACTTTTGCATTGGCTTTACTTAATTTAAGATCTTGTGCATCAGTGTTTACTGCAATAAATTCCACACCTTGGAGACCATGATCAATCATGCCATTGATTGCATTTCCTCCAGCTCCCCCAACTCCCATTACTAATATTCTAGGTTTAAGTTCTTTTATATCCGGTGCTTTAAAGTTAATTGTCATTTTTCCCCCTCTAGTTATTAAGTTTTTGCTCCCATTTAAGGCTTGAACGATTAATATTTGATTTCTTCCTTGCTGTTACCTTAAATTTCTCGAATAAAGTTGGTTCCCAGATTTGAAATGTTTTCCCCTGGCCAACAAATATCATGCTAGTTTTTATTTTTGCATGCTTTAATAATTTACCAGTTAACAGTATTCTACCTTCACTATCGAACTGTAAGTTAATACTTTCTGATAAAATAGATGTAGCGAAATAATCTTTTTTTTCTTCAAAAGGATTAAGATTATCAATTGCATTAGTAATTTTTTCAATTCTATCTTGTGGCCAGGCCTCTAAACATTGATGATTAAACGATGGGTAACAAATTACCCCGTTATATCCTAAGTTTGAGAGATATGATCTATAAGAAGCAGGCACAGAAACTCTTCCTTTTTTGTCTAGTTTGTTTTCGTAAGTCGATAAAAACATATTTCATATATTCCCAATTTGGGTTTATATGGGATACTATGGGTTTTATAGATACGCGTCAATAGTTATATTTAAGGTCGAATTGATAGATTATTTTAGGTAAAATTAAATTTATTGGAATTATGTCAGGTAGACTGTAAGCCGGGTTCTGTCGTTTAAACTTACCATTTATCTAGGCCTTAAATCACTTTAAGGCTCAAGCAACTAACCCAGACGACTAGCTAAAGACTGCTTTTAGTTAAAAAACAATGTCGTCTCTATTCAGTCTTGCTCTCGGTGGGGTTTTCCATGCGTTAAATGTTACCATTCAACCGGTGTGCTCTTACCACACCTTTTCACCCTTGCCTTGATAAGGCGGTTTATTTTCTGTGGCACTATCCCTAGGGTCGCCCCCGCCAGTCATTAACTGGCACCGTGTCTTTATAGAGTCCGGACTTTCCTCTTTAAACATTAGTTTAAAGTGATAAGTCATCTACCTGACAAAGATAAAATATTTATTATTTTCAAATTTTCAACTACTAAAATTTCAGATTTTACTAAGGTTTTTTGATATTATTAAACATTCTTTGTCGATTATACCATTTAATAACTTTGTTCTATATTTTCTTTGGAAAGCTAAGGTTAAAAGTTTTTTATTTTTTGAATTAGAGTCAACAAAATATCCAATCTTTTTAAGATTTAAATAAAAGTTATTTTTTTCATTTTTTGAAACTTTTTTATTTCTAAACGAAGCTAGCTTTATTTGGCTTATATTATGCCATAAAGATAAATTTTTTTTAGCAAATAGCTCCCAAGGAAATTTTTCTCCCGGATCTTTTTTTCGTGCATAAGAGACATCTGAATGGCCTAGTATATTTTTTTTATTTATATTTAATTTTTTTTTTAAAAATTTACATAATTTTAGAGAACTTAAAATCTGTTTTTTATTAAAAGCAGGATATTTAGATGTATGACCTGGGTTCTGAATTTCAATGCCAACAGAATATTTATTTAATAGCTTAAATTTTTTCCATTTTGACTTACCAGCATGCCACGCTATATATTTTAGTGGAACCATCATAATAACTTCACCGTTTTTTTTAACAAAAAAGTGAGAACTTACTTTTGAATTGACATCAGTTAGTCGATTTATTGCCTTATTTTCGCTTTTCATTCCAGTATAGTGAATAATTATGAATTTTACTTTTCTAAGACTTCTCTTAGGAGTAGAAAAATTAGGTGAGTAATTTAATGAAAAATTGTACCTCATTAGCTAGATTTTATCATAGTAATTACTCATTTACATTGATAAAAGATTTCATATACAATCTAAGAATGAAAAAATATTTAATCCTACTATTTTTAAGTTTATTAATAACTTTTAATGCTCACTCTAGCTCTGACGGCACAAACGAGATATCAAAGAAAAGCAGCGGAGAGGTAAAAGATTGTTTTGAAAGTTTAAATAGAGGAATATTTGCATTTAACCAAGCGCTTGATACTTTGATAATCGAGCCAGTTGCAAAAGGTTATAGATATCTTCCTAAACCAATAAGAAATGGAACTAGTAATGTGCTTAACAATATTTCTTTAGTTGTAACAATTCCTAATAATATTTTGCAAGGTGATATAAAAGTTGCTGGCAAAAATAGTGCAAGATTTATTTTGAACTCAACAATTGGAATTTTAGGTTTCTTTGATCCTGCAACTAAAATTGGATTGAATGATTATGTTAAAGAAGATTGGGGTCAGACTTTAGGTGCGTGGGGTGTAGGAGAAGGTTGTTACATAGTATTACCTGTATTAGGTCCTTCAACTTTAAGAGATGCGTCTGCTTCTTTAGTAAATTATTCTGGAGGTAACGCTTGGTATAACATTACTGTAGATGAAGATACGCATTATTTTTCCGATTTTGATTATTATGCTTCAAGGGGTTTAACAGGAGTAGATTTTAGAGCAAAAAATATAGAGTCATTTGACAACTTAGAGGCTAACTCTCTAGATTTCTACGCATCAGTAAAAAGCTTATATTTGCAAGATAGAAAGAAAAAAATTTTTAACTCAGATGAAATCATTGAAACATTAGATGACAGCGATTGGGAAGAAATAGATAATTAAGTTTTGATACTTGAATGTTAAAAATAAAAGTTAAAATTTTAATCCTTTTTTGCTTGTTATTATTTAATTCTACTGTTCAAGCAAAGAATCCAAGCGAACTTATTGTTGAAATAGTTGACAAAGCTTCAAGTATTCTTTCAGGCAATGCAACTGATGATGAAAAAATAACTCAGCTAAATGAAATTGCTGAAAATAGTGTAGATATTAAAGGTATTGGGTTTTATACTTTAGGTAAATTTAGAAAAAATATTAGCTCAGAGGAGCAAGATAGATATGCAGATTTATTTAGAAAATATTTTTTAAAAAGCTTCTCCAGTAGACTTGTAACTTATACAGATCCAAAAATTAACGTAATTTCAGAAAAGGTAATCAATGAAAAATACACAATTGTAAATAGTGTTTTAGTTGCGACCGAGAAAAGACCCGAGGTTAAAATAGATTGGAGGGTTTACACAAAAAATCCTGATAAACCTCTAATCAGAGATTTAATAGTTGAAGGATTAAGTTTAGCAAGAACTCAAAAAGAAGAATTTAAGTCGGTTATCCAAAATAATAACAACGATATCAATGCATTATTTAAAACTTTAGAGGATTTTATAAATAAATAAATCTTACTTTTTTTTAGCTAATTGCTGTAACAAATAAATTTCTTTTTCTGTTAAAGTATTCCTTTCCTCTTTTATTTGCTCTCTTAAGCTTAATAGGCTTAAAAGTATTAGAACTGAAGTGAGAAAATTAATTATTAAAAATAAAATTTCCTCTCTTGCGACAATAATTGTTGAAAAAAAAATTGATGTCCAAACAACAAAAATACCTGATAAAATTTTTTTTTGGCTTTTAAGATCTTTAATTTTTAAAAATTGAATTTGGAGAACTATAAAAAAAAACATAATTAATGATATTATGCCCCTTAAAGTAATAACAACATCTACTCCTCCACCGTACAATTCTTTGTGTATCAAATATGCAATAATACCTTTGTAAGCAAAATAACACAAAACAACGAAAGAAGTTAATATAGATATTAAATAAGAATATTTAAACTTTATCTTAAGTTTCATATTAATATTATATTATCTTTTTATAAAAAAAAAATTTAAATTTTTAAATTCGATTTTGTTAATTCGGTGGGCCCGCCAGGACTCGAACCTGGGACCAATACATTATGAGTGTACTGCTCTAACCAACTGAGCTACAGGCCCTACTAGATTAATAAGCTTTTACTTGGTTTTTTATTTTCATTCAAGTGAAGAAAAGAACAAACGCTCTTTTAATGTTGCTTCTGTGTGCCGTATGTTTTGAAATTCATTGGTATATTCGTTGGTATGAAATTTAAAACCTGGGAGATATATGTCTCCCAGATTTAATTTTTTAACCCGAACATAATTACTTATTAAATCCACCAGTAACTAAGTTCCAAACAGCAGTTAAAGCGAAAAAGCTAAACCACCATCCAGTAGCTGGTAAAATCACTCCTAGAACTATAGCTTGTTCTACAACACCAGCCATTAAGTATTGCTTCAAAGTCATCTTTTATCCTTTCCGTAAGGCTTTTTGCCTTACAGAATATATCTAATTACTCTATTGAGGATTTTCATGTGAAATCCTATTATTAACAATGGACAAAACTAAAGCCAGTTTTCTTTTTTATATTACAATCATATTTACTTTATTTAGCTTTGAAATTTCATTAGCTAAATCAACTAATAAAAAAGAATTTGTTTCTATGGGAAACAAAGCATTCTATATGATCAAAGAGAAAAGTAATAACTTATATACTAAAAAATTTTCTGAACTGGTAATTCAAATTGATAAAGAATTTGATATAGAAAAAATTAAATTTAAAAAAAAAGGTTTAAAAAAATATAAAGCAGAAATTTTAGTTTATATTTGTCAAGGTTATAAAAATATATACAAAAATTTAGATATGAAATTAATCATTGATAAGTGTAAAAGAGCAAATAATTATTTTGAAAAAAATAATCTATATACTGGTGATAAAGCAGAATATAAGCAATTTATTCACAACATACTTGGCGAAATGTACTCATGGCAGTTTTATATCGACGGTGATAAAAAAAATTATAAAAATGCTATTAAATTTTCAAAAATAAATCTCGAAGATGTAAGAAAAAAAGATCTTTTTTACTCAAATGCTTTGAAAAACCATGTCATAATATATAGGGTTAGTAGTGAATATAAAAAAGCTCTTAAATATCAAAAATTAAATTTAGAAAATTGGGACTGTTTTAAAAAAATTTCAGAATTACCAATAAGGGTCCAAAAGAGATGCATGTTAGATTTATCAGATTATGCAGTACTCCATATGGATTTAGGTGGTTATGAAAATGAAAAGAAAGCAAAAAAAATTATTGATGATGTTATTAGCAATGAAACTAAAAATAATTTTGATTTTAATACAAAAAATTCTATTCGGGTAGCTCTATATCAGCATTACATGAATCAACAAGATTTTGAGAGTGCAGAAAAAACAATCTATGAGGCAATTCAATTTATCGTTAATACGCATGGCATAGATGGCACTGGAGAAATGTATTACGAAAATATGAGAAGACTTTATACCACAATGATTTCAATGGGACATATTTATGAGGCTAAAAAAGGTTTAAAAGATTTAATAAATAATATTGAAAAAAAACATGGCTCTGAAAGTGTATTGCTAATAGAACCTCTTGATGAGTTCATAAGATTATACAATCCTGCTTATTATTCTCTCGAAGAATTGGTCTTTCATAATAAAAAATTAATTAAAATACTGGATAAGAATAAAAAGACCTACAAAATGGGTAGACATATTTCTCTAGCAACTATTGCAAGCGCATATTTAGATTTAGGTAATTTTAAACTTGCTGAAAAGTACTTCACTGAAAGCATTAAGTCGTCACCTCAAGAAGAAAATAATAATTTAAATCTAGGATTAATATCATCAAAAATAGCATTAAAGAAATTTGATGAGGCAAAGGACATTTTGAGTAAAATTAGGCCTCAAAATACTTATCAGCAAATTGGTTATTTAGCTGCACAAGGATTAATTTATAAAAAAACAGGTGAATTAAAAAATTATACAAGTTCATTTTATAAAAATTATTCATTCTACTCAGACTATGCTCAAGGTCTAATTTCTGAAAAAGGAGCTCCTAGCGTTCAATATTACGGACAAAAAATAATGACGCAATTGCATGGAGTCACAGATTTATCTGATGAAGATTATCTCACATTGAAAAATGGTTTTAATTCAATAAACAAAAATGATTTTGACTCAGCTATAGTCGAATTATTTGAAATAATACGAAACTCGAAATTTAACAAACGAGTTGCCAATATTATAGAAAGATCACAAAACCCTAAAATAGAAAAAGAGAGAAGAAAACTTCAAGAGCTACAAATTGAATTTGAAAAACTCCCAAAGATATCTTTGGAAGAGAAACAGACAGAACAAGTAATTAAAAATTTAAAAACATCTAAAGAAAAAATAGATAAACAAAAAAAATTAATTTTATCAAAACTTGGTGATAATAAACTCAACACATATAGAAGATATAATTTGAAAGAAATTCAAAAAAGTATCAAAAATAATCAAGTAATTATCTCATATTTTTTTGACACAGAGAATTTATATATAATCTTATTATCAAATAACAATTTCGAGATAAAAAAAATAAGGAAAAAAAATAAAGTAGTTGAGGATCTTATTACAAAAATAAGAGACTCTTTGAACATAAATGATAAAGGAACAATAAATAAGTTTGATATCTCTAGTTCAAATAAATTATACAAGTTAATTGTTAAACCAATCGAAAATCAAATACAAAATAAGTCAGAATTAGTCATAATACCTCATAAATCTTTAAATAGTTTACCTTTTGAAATCTTACTTAAAGGTAGTACAAAAAATAACGCAAAATTAGACTATACAAACTTAAATTGGTTTGGAAAAAAATTTGCAATAAGCTATTATCCTTCAATCTATTCATATTTCGAACTTAAAAATCTTCCTAATAACAAAAGCTCATTTTCGTTTGTTGGCCTTGGTGATCCAAAATTCAAGACAGATAAAAGTTTATTAAGTAAAAAGATGGATATCAATAAAGTAATGTTAAGAGGTATAGCAAATCCTGACGAAATAAGAAAATTGAGTGAATTACCGGAAACGAGAGATGAATTGAATTTTATTGCAAAAATTTTCAAAAATAACTCAAAATTATATTTGGGTAATGATTTTACTGAAGATAAAATTAAATCAATTGATTTAAGTAAGTATAAATTTATATCTTTTGCAACTCATGCTGTAATTGCTAACCAAATTGAGAATATAGGAGAGCCTGGATTGATATTAACACCTCCAATTAAAGCCGACAAAGATAATGACGGTATTTTAACTGTTTCGGAAATTGAAAGATTGAGCCTTAATTCAGATATAGTAATTTTATCAGCTTGTAACACTGCTTCTGAGGACGGAAGCCCGAATGCAAATGGACTGTCGGGATTAACAAGTGCTTTTTTTCAAGCTGGGACCAAAAGTATGCTCGTAACACATTGGGATGTAGAGACAAATTCAGCTGTTTATTTAACGACAAAAACTTTTGAGAAATTAAAAAATATGAAAAATTTATCAATAGCACTTCAAAAAACAAAAAACGAAATGATGAATAATGTTGAAACATCACACCCGCTTTTTTGGGCACCTTTCGTATTAATTGGAAATCTAACTTAATTATTACAATCCAAGATAAACATATGGAGCCCAGTAAAATGGTTTTTTATACTCTTCACCATATTTTCCCTCAATAAACTCTATTTTTGTTTTTTTTAATGCTTCTGAGACTGACACTTGATCATTTACACTTTTTTTAATTGTTTCAGTCATCAATATGTAAGCTGCTTTATCTTCAACAGGCCAATAAGTACTTATTATCGATCGCGCACCTGCTGAAAAAAAAGATGCAACAAGCCCAGAATAACCTTCGGCGTATTCATCTTTTTTTGAACTTGTATTACATGCTGATAAGATTACTAAATCAGTATCTAAGTTAAGTTCTGAAATTTCAGATGTAGTTAATAAACCATCATTTTCAATAGTTGAATTTTCCGGAGGAGACAAAACTATAAAAGGTTCATCATAATCTGAAAAATTTCCATAAACCTCTGCATGCGTCGCAAATGAAATAATATTAAATTTGCTTAAATCCATTTTTTTAATATCTAACTCATTAGCATCTTCTCTCATAAGAAGTTTTGATTCAACGAATACTTTGCTAAATTCTTTTAGTTCTTTTTCAGTAAAAGGAAGTTCATTATATTTGTTAGAAATTAGCTCTGTGCTGTTAACGTTTCCATTTCTAAGAAATTTAATATCTTTTTTTACTATTTTTTTGTTTTCTTTAGAATTTACAAATTTTGGATTGCCTATACCTAAGAAAGTCGATTTTTCGTTTAAATTTATTTTTTTTGAATTTTTAAGACTAATAAATGCCTCAATATTTGGAAGATAACCTATTTCATATTCTTCTATAAAATATTTTGGTTTTTTAACATTATCTAATTGATCAATTTTTTTTACATCTATATCGGGTCTATTCATAACCATCATCTCAAAAGGATAGCTACTATAATATTTATCAGCTAAAATTATTATTTTTTTTATATCCACTAAATGATCATTAATACTTTTAAAAAAAGTATTGAAAACTAATGCATTGATGTTTTCATTAAAATTAGTGCTTAATTCTGATGTAATATTTTTTTTTGATAAATCCAAAACACCTTTGGTTCTATAATTTGTTAGATATGTATCGGAAATTAAAAGTGTATTATCACTAGTAATTATAAAAGCCTGTTGTATTTCCTCATTAATCAGATAAATTAGTGCTTCATCTTTATCTAAATACTTCTGAACCTCATTTAGACTATATGTTTGAACCTTGTTATAATTGGAATAATTTTTATAGTTTTTAAGAATATACTTGTCAATTTCATCAATCTCTAATTCATAACTAGCTTTTAGTTCTAATAAATCATTTATATTCTCTTCAAACAAAATTTTTGAAACTAGATTGTTATATTTAATTTTAATTTTACTTCTTTTAGTAATTTTCTCTTCTAGATCTTTACTAATATATTTGTTCAAAAAATTTTTATTTGTTTTTGTTAAAATTTTTGATTGCTCATACTGTAAGTTTTTGAAAATTCTATTTTTTAATTCATTTTTTTTATCAGGATTTATTGTCTTAAAATATTTTATATATTCATAAAATCCAGAAATATGAAAAATTAATTTGTCAGTTTTACCAGATGTGTCTAGATATTTGAATTTTGTGTTTAAATTATTTTTTTCATGTTTATCAAGGTATTCAAAAATATAATTAATATATTTTTTTTCGATTTCAGCTGTTTCTTCAAAATCTTTTTCATTCTTATTCATTAAACAAGCTGATTGAACGGCTAACAAACCTATTTCCGCATTCTTATAAATATCTTTATTTAATGATGCATTTTTCAAATACTCAGTTTGCCAATCATTTTCACATACATAAAAATATGCATGGTTTTTTTCTCTATATTTAAAATCTATAATTTCTCTACTATTTAAAGGAGACAGAACAATCAAAGCAAATTGAACAGAATTTATATAATCATTCTTAAATCTTGCTTGATTTTTCTTTGAATATTTTTTGAATTCTTCACCTGATAAAAAATTATTAATAAATTTATCTACTCTATTAATCAGTTCAAGTATCTCATTTTTGGTAAATAAATCCTTTTCGAATGTATTAAGACCCCTTAGAATTGATAAATTGACTCTATAGCATTCAAAATTATTTTGTTTTGCCTCTAATTTATTACAAAGTTTGGAAGATAAGTCTGAATACTTTTTATAATTTTCCTTGTCTTTTAAGTCTGCAAAAAGAATTATTATTTGATGGTACAAGTCAGGTAAAGTTTGATTTGTATCTTTGTAATCAGTTAGCATTTCATCAGAAATTACAGCAAAATATTCATTTTCAGCTCTAAAAGACTCATAATATTTAATTTGTTCTTTTAAAATATTCACAGCTTGAATTTTTCTTCCAGTACTGAATAATACTTCTGCATATATCCTAAAGATCTCTAATTTGAGCCTTATTTTTTCAGCTTTAAATGTTTGTTGATCTAAATATGGATTTCTCTTTATGTAGTTTTCATAATTTAATTTATCTAGGGAACCTAATAATTCAGTTACTTTTTGCTCTTTTTTTAATAGATCTAAATATTCATCAGTATTATTTATTTTAAAAATCTCAAATTTTATTTTCTCGTTCTCGCTGACATCATATTTTAATTGAAGATTTTCATAAAACTTTAAAAAATATTTAAATTTATCTAAATCACCAATTTTTTTTGAATTATCAAGTTGCCAGAAAACTACTTGTAAGTGTTTGTCTTTAATTACTTTATTTAAATCTTTTGAATTTTTTCTGTTTAAAAGAAACTGTAATATCTCAGAATATTTTTCTGAAAATTCAAAAGACAATGGCATACAATAAAATAAATTTTCGTAAATTTTTGCTATCTGATCATTTATCTCTATTATTTTTAAATCTGTATAATAATTTCTTAGTTTTTCAATTTTATTTATTTTTAAATTATTTTTTATTTCCTGATCATAAAATATCTTACAATAGTTGACGTCAATTTTTTTTAATATTCTTGATTTTTTTTCTGCGAATATAATATAACTTTCTAAATCATTTAACACTTTTGCTGTATTTAAATATGTATCAAATAATTTTATAACTTTATCACTATATTGATGATCATCCTCTAAATAAGAATAATAAATTAATTTTGTAATATTTTGAAAATTTTTTTCTTTTTCAATATTTAGAATTTCAATTAATTTAATAATATTATTAAATTCTTTTTCACTTTTTGGGAAATAAGTGCCGAGTTTATTATTATTTAGGCTTCTCTTGTAAGATGACTTGGATAAAATATAATTTAAAAATAAACTTTCCCATTGTTCTTTTTTAAAAAAATTATCATCATATTTTAAATTAATATAAGTATTTTTTGAAATAATCTTGTCTTCTATTAATCCCTCAAATATTTTTAAATATTCTTCTATTTTTTCTTCTTTTTCATAACAATATCGAATAAACATTAGATCAGATAAAATTATTGTAATTAAATTTTTTTCTTTAAATAAAGTTAAATCTTCTTTATATTTTTTGATTATAAATTCAAAGTTACCCTCATCATCTAAACATTGATATGGAGAGTGAGTTTCATTTGAAAATAAACATTTTGTTTGAAAAAATACTAAAATTGTTATTAAAAAACATAATTTAAGAAACTTCTTCAACCCTATCCCATTTGCCATCTTGATCATCATCATAAGCTACTGCATCAATTTTTTTATCTTCATTCTCATCTAAAAAAGCTCTATTAGCCTTCCCGTCTAAGTCATCATCTAAAACTTGTATTTCATATACGCCATTTTCATTTTCATCAAATAAAGTTGCCTCGATAAAACCATCTTCATCATCATCTACAAATGCTATATCAATCTTTCCATTTTTATTTTTATCTACATACCATGTGTCAATAATTCCATTTTTATTAAAGTCTTGAGTTTTTGCTTTTGGATATTCTTTTTTCATTATAAGTTCTGCGGGGTTAATATTTTTTATATTGGGATTTTGTTTTAAAAATTTAATCGCATGTTCAACTGCGACTGCAAAGTTAATATTTTCGCCGGGGCCTTTTAATGTATTTATGCCAATTAAGTTTCCAGAAACAGAGAACAATGGTCCACCTGAATTTCCTGGATTAATAGGTGTTTGAGTTTGAATGACAGTTGCTAAATGTTTGTAATCACTTTTTGGATAGGTCCAATTCTTTTTTTTTCTTATCTGATTAATAATTCCCTCTGAAAATGTCCAGGGTAGTCCTTCAGGATGACCTATCGCAAAAACTTTGTCTCCAACTTGAACTTCTTTTATCGATCCAACCTTTACTGGTTCAATCTTATCAGGGAAATTACCCACTTTAATAATCGCTAGGTCTTCTTTTTTATTTGTAGCTATTACACTTCCAAAGATTGGTTTCAACTCTTCAAATAACCTTTTTTCTGAAGGAACATCATCTGCCGGTAAAGTCCATACTGCAACTTCGTCAGCTTTATCAACGACATGCCAATTAGTCAAAATTATCCCAGGTTTATCAATTAAAAATCCAGACCCAACACCTTCACCAGTAAAATTTCCTATGTAAACAACTGAGTTTGCATATTTTTTATAAATCTTATTTCCTGCACCTCTTGTTTTTATTCTTTTAGGCACTTTAGTTAAAGAGCTGCTTAAAAGTTTCGTATAATTTTTTAATTTTGTTTTCTTTTTAAGGTTTGATTTGAATATTTCTATATCTTCTCTAGGATTAATCTTAACCTTTATAATTTTCCCTCCAGATCCTCTTGTGGTGATCTTATCCCCTTTTGGAATAAAATTATTTCTATTTTTTATTTTATCTCCAAAAGTGTATTGAGAAAAAAAACATATTAAAAAAATCACTAATATCAATTTTTTAAAAATCATCTATCACCTCCTAATGATACCCAACTTAAAGATGAAGATGTATGCTCAGGTAATGTAGAACTATTAATTATTAAAATAAGAATAATTAAAATAATATAACTCAATAATCCAAATTTCTTAGTAATATCTGTGAAACTAATTATTTTTTGATTTTTGGTATTTATAAAATTGTTTGTAAAAATTGATAAGAAGGTCGGTATCGTCGCATAAACATATGATATTAAAATAATATAATCCATCACAGTCAAATATTCTAATTTTGGTAAATCAGCATCTATTACAAAATTATAAGCTATTAAAGACAACAAACAAACTATTGTAATTGTTAATTTTGACTCCAAATCTTTAGGTTTAATCCAAACTGCTGACCAACACACAATCAAAATTAAAATTATCGGCATGATAATCTTAAAAACATAATACCTACTTTTTCGCTCAATTTCGAAAACTAATTCAAATCCATCATAAAATGAATTTTTTAAAGGATGATCATAAATTTTATAATTCATCTCAACATTTGTAATATCCCAACCTTGTATTGCATTTAATTCTTTAAATTCTTGAGCTTTTTTCATTGTATATGTACTAACTAAAAATCTATCACTCTCTATTGGTGTTTCATCTTGACGTAAAAAAATTCTTAAAATTTGTTTGTCAAAAGGAAAATTTCTCAAATTAAATTCGTTTTTTATTTTATAGACACTTTTTGATTTATAACTTAATTCTCCTCCATCAAAAATTACATATGTATCTTGATCATTTTTTGGATTTTCTTTCATTATAAAATCCCAGCTAGGTGTTATATAAAATTCAGAGAATCTTAATTGTCTTTCTTCCCTAATTAAATTTTCAAATTCCAATCCATAAGTTGGATCAACAGAATTCAACTTCTGCCATTTTTCATCACTAAATGTACAAGTTTCATACCAAAAATTTTGAAGATAATTCTCATCATCAAATTTTTTATCATAGATAAGATCTTTACTGATCTGATCAGACAAAAAGTATCTCTGATCTAATGGCTGGTAATAATCAGTTTGGATGGTTGCATCAAAATCTCCATCTTTTTCATTTACTTTAATTGACTTAACATAAAAATCTGATGAAGGTTCATTAAAGTTTTCAATAGTATTGTAAATATTTGGTTCAGATGAATTAATTGTTTTATCGATAATAACTATATTATTTTTATTAGTTTTTGGGTTAAATCTTAAAATTTCATATCTTATTAATTCATTCTTTTCAAAAAAATCTGAAATATCATATTGGTTATAAAGATTACTTGCATCTAGGTCAAATTTTCGTAAGTCTCTATTATTTATACTTAAAATAATATCGTCTAAAAATATTAAATTAGATAATTCACCTTTGGTAATTTTTCCTACTTTATAGAAACCGTCTTTATTGGTATCTAAAATAAAATTATTATTATTTTTATCTGGAATTTTTTTTAATCTTATACCAATAGTTTTTTTATTCTCAATAAAGTATCGATTAACATCTTCTCGTTTAACATCATTGTAAACGTTCTCATATAAAACCTCACATCTTGGTTTTGCTAGAGAATTATTAGGAAATGAGAGTAAAAAAATTAGAATTACAGGATAAAAACTAAATCTTTTTCTCATATTCTCTTCTTTTTGATTTTTGTATTTCTTTTAACCCAGTAAACATCTTCAGTGCAATAATCCAAGAGATTAAAATTAATCCTAATGAAATATAAAAGTTTGAAACGGTAAATAGATTATAACAACCATGTAATACAAACGGTATCATAAATGCAAAAAGTAAATTATCTCCTTTTTTAACAAATACGTATTTCATAAAGAAATATCCCATGAAAACCCCGAATACTGCATGAGCTGGAACAGCTGAAAAAGATCTAACTATCGCGAGGGTCATTGCTGAGGTATTAAAATAATCTGCAAGTAAATAAACATAGTAAAAATTTTCTAAAGTAGCAAAACCAAGTGAAACTGTTACTCCATAAACTATTCCATCTATCGGTTCATTAAAGTCTTTCATTTTATAGACGAAGTAATAAAGAATGAATAGTTTTAGTCCCTCTTCGACTGGTGCTGCTGTCAAAAAAGAAGAAATCAAACCTTCGCTTACTCTTGTATTGGCATAAAAGAATTTACTAATGGATGTGTTTAAAAAATAAGCAGGAATTGTAATTAAAATTCCATAAATAAAAACTTTAATTATTTCACTTCGAGGTTCTTTAAATTTATCTGAGTATACAAAAAACAATATTATTAAAATTGAAGGTAAAATTGTTGCTAAAAGTAATAACATTAATTCTTTTCGATTGTAGTTTTTATTTTCAAAATTTTATTCTCAAGCGCATGAAAAGCATCAAAAATTTCTTTTTTTTCAGCAGCAGAAATGTCTTTTCCTTTATCTCCTCCCTCACTTCTTGCTTTGTTAATAGCACTCATTAATTCTCCACAAAGAATTGAAAACTTTACTAATAATTCATTTATATCATGATTTTGAGCTTTTGAATTCTCAAGTTCTTTTAAAATTATGTATTCATGAGCTCTTAAAAGAAAAGGGGCAAGCCCATTTTCAATACAAGCTTTATCAATTTTTACAGCATCTTTGTGATCTAATTGCTGATCTAAATCTGGATCACTACATTTTCTAATAAACGACTCACTCTTTCCAGTAACTTTTTCAATCAATTCTCCTTTTAAATTTTTAATAGCTTCAGCTAAACCGTGTTCTATTGATGATATTTCTCTTATCTTAGCCATAAATTTATAAATGAAATTCTAGTCTAAATTTTGGACAAATAAAATCTTATTAAATCTGAGTTTGTCCAAAAATTATCGAGTAATTTCACATACTTTTATTTTAAATCATAATTATCTTTTTTTTATAACGAAAGGAAAAAAATGAAAAACTTATTAAGATATTTAAGAATAATCAAGATCGATATTGGCCTTGATTTAATTAAACCATATAGAAAGGAGGATGTATGAAAAAGTTAGCTTTAATAATTGGTGTTTTATCAATTTTAACATCAAGTGCTAATGCAGGTTACTGGTCACATACGCCACAAATAGGTGGAGGATGGAAGTCAACTTACTACCCAAGCACAGCAGATATTTTAAGACAATATAATATTTGGTAATCGCAAAAAAAGCCCCTCAGAAATGAGGGGCTCCTAAGGGAGAAAAATGAAAAAATTAATTTGTAAAAAATGTAGACATAAAGAGACTATAGAAAATATAAATTTGAGTATTAATACCAAGATTTTAATTGGTCAAATTCCAAGAGTTAGAGAAAAAGATGGATTGCATATTTATCCTTTGTACTGTTTAAAATGTAATTACATTATAGAATGGGCTACAGATCCAAATAACAATTCTGGAAAAGCAATTGATGGTGTTGAATATTTTAAAACATTTAAAATAAATAAAAAATTCAAACAATATTTTGAATTTATTGAGAATGATTTAGTAAACAGAGGTTATACAAAATCTGAAGTAATTAAATATTCAATAGGTTGGTTTGTTATAATTGCTGGATTGATTGCTGTTTTTAATTAAACACCAGCAATCATTGAAAATACATTTGATACTATTCCAAATACTATGGCAACCTTTGCAAGTATTGCCCAAAATTTAGCACCTTTATATTTATCTGCAGATCTCCAAATTCCAACTACAGTATAAATTTGAAAAGGTATAATAAATCCCCACATAGCATCTTCGCTCATTCCTACAGAAATAGTAAAGGCTCCAACTAAAAAACCAAAAATTATAGCTAAACCAACGCCAACTCCCCAATAAGACATTGGAAGAGACAAATCTCCTTTCCAAAATCTTACAAAAAAGTTTTCATTTTTAGATATTTTTTTTTTTGCCATACATTAACTTAACAACTTTCTGTTTGTTGGTAAATAGTTGGTAAAAATTTCTAAAATTTTTATAATAAAAACTTGGTGAATTAACGTTGATTATGTTAATTTATCTTAAGTTTAAAATCGGTTTTTAGAGATAATTATATTATGAGTGTACTGCTCTAACCAACTGAGCTACAGGCCCTTATCGAGGATTGTTTTACTGTTTTTTTTTAGCTCTATCAAGTGTTTTGAATTTGGTGGGCCGTGTTGGTTACGCTCCAACTACCCCTGCAATGTCAATGCAGTACTCTACTATTGAGCTAACGGCCCATGAGTAAAATTACGACAAAAAGGATTTTTCTTCAATCTAATTTTGAATTCTCGTATATATATTCAAAAGTTTTTCTAAAAAACATTTTTGACTTATAAATTCTGATAAAATTATATTTTTTTAAAAAGTCGTGAATATCTGAATATTTATAACCCTTAATTAGCATGTCGTCATAGTGATGTTCAAAGTATATATATTTTATTTTTGTAAGTGCATTTGTAGATCCTTTAATAACAAAGTATTCATGGCCTTCTGTGTCAATTTTAAGCAGATCAATTTTATTGATTTTTTTTTCCTCACAATAATTATCCAGTCGATTTAGCTTAACATCAGAGTTATTGTAAATTTTTTTGTTTTCTTTTAATCCTAATACTTCGATTTTTCTTTTATAATATTTGGAGTCTTGATTTATTCCACTAAGCGTTGTGGAAGATGTTTCCATAAACTCTTTAATTTTTAGACTTTTATTTAAATCAGAAAGACCAAAATTATTTAAAAAAATTTTATTTTGTTGGTTTTTTTTAAATTTTATTTTTAAATGTTTAAAATTTTTATTACTAGCCTCAAACGAATGGATACTTGAAAAATCAAAATATTTTATAAATTTATTAATTGATTCACCATGATGGGCACCTACATCGAATAATGTAGCATTTCTTTTTATTTTTTTTTTTAAGAATACGAAAATTTTTTTTTGCTGAAAATAGTCAAACAAATTTAATATTAATCTAGCAATATAAATCCTGATCATCAATTAATAAGAGTTTAGACACCTTATTTATTAGCTTTCTAAAAAGCTTTTTAGTTGTTTTGATCTGCTAGGGTGCTTCAACTTTCTTAGGGCTTTTGCCTCTATTTGTCTAATTCTTTCTCTAGTTACAGAAAACTGTAATCCAACCTCTTCTAAAGTATGATCTGTATTCATGCCAACACCAAACCTCATTCTTAAAACTCTCTCCTCTCTTGGAGTAAGTGTAGACAAGATTTTTGTTGTTGCTTCACTTAGATTTGATTTAATAGCTTGTTCAAGTGGGGCAAGGGCTTTGGTGTCTTCTATAAAATCTCCTAAGCTACTATCCTCTTCATCTCCTACTGGTTTTTCTAATGAAACTGGCTCTTTAGAGATTTTTAAAACTTTTCTAACTTTTTCCAGAGGCATTCTTAATTTTTTAGATAATTCCTCAGGTGTAGCTTCTCTACCAAATTCGCTTAAAATTAACCTTTGTGTTCTTACAATTTTATTAATAGTCTCAATCATATGAACTGGTATTCTTATTGTTCGTGCTTGGTCGGCAATTGATCTTGTTATAGCTTGCCTAATCCACCATGTAGCATATGTGGAGAATTTATAACCTCTTCTATACTCAAACTTATCAACTGCTTTCATTAATCCTATGTTACCTTCTTGAATTAAATCCAAAAATTGCAATCCCCGATTAGTATATTTTTTTGCTATAGAAATTACCAATCTTAAGTTGGCTTCCACCATTTCTTTCTTGGCTATTCTTGACTCTTTTTCTCCTTTTTGAACTCTGCTTACCAATTTTTTAAAATCAGTAACTGAAATTCCTAATTTATTACTAATTTCTATTAATCTTTCTCTTATATTTTTAAATTCAACTTTATTTTTTTGGAAAAATTTTTTCCATGATTCATTGGTATTTAAAAAATTTTTTAAGTTAGGATTTATTTCGTTGCCAATATAAAACTTAATAAATTCATCTCTTGAAATTTTATTATCAATAGCTAATCTTAAAAGATTTCCTTCCAAGGACAATATTTTTTTATTTTCAGAATAGTGCTTTTGTACGAGTTCTTCTAAAACCGATGGAGAAAGCTGTAATGATTTTATATTCTGCAAAATACTATCAACTATATTTTTATAATTTTTATCTTTAGATGAAGAAAATGTTTTAGAATTTAATAAACATTCCAACTTTTCTTTTTGGTACTTGATAAGTTTATTATATTCTTTTGTTAAATTATGAACTGTTTGTAAAACTTTTGGTTTAATCTCATTTTCCATAGCAGCCAATGTTGGATTAAACTCATCATCAGCATTTTCTGTGTTATCACCGTCCTGCTCGTTAGTGTTATTTGTGTCTTTTTCGTCATTTTTTTTTGATTTTTCTGAATTAGTCTCATCATCTTCCATATAGTTTGTATCTATATCGATTATCTCTCTAACCATTATCTCATTTTTGTTTAATTTTTCATTCCAATCAAAAAATTGGTTTGCAGTTAGTGGACTTTGGGATAATGCATTTAACATAACATCTTTTCCTGCTTCTATTCTTTTCGCAATTGCAATTTCACCCTCTCGAGATAATAATTCCACACCGCCCATCTCTCTAAGATACATTCTAATTGGATCGTCACTTTTCTCTATTGTTTTACCTTCCTCTTTAGAGGTGCTGTCTTTTTTTCTTATTACTTTATAATCTGATTTTTTTTCTACTAACGAAATATTTTCATCTAATATGTGAATAAATGCCTGACATAAATTATCTTGAGAAAGATTTCTTTTACCTAAAGATTTATTTAATTCCTCATGAGTTATAAAACCTCTATGGGTTCCTCTACCCATCAATCTAGCAAATGATTTTGTAATTATTCTTTCCACAACAATTTAGTTTGGAAGACTTATATAATATCTAATAAAAAAAAATCTATTTAAAATTTGACCTATTTAGTTGATTTTTTGCAACTTTTTTAGCTCTTTTAGTTCATTAAATGTATTTTCATTAAAATCATTAGAAAATTTTGACTCTAATTCTTTGATTCTCATCTCTAGTTCGAAATTTTTAATATCTCTTCTTATTTCGTTAAAAATTTCAATCATGTTTGACTCGCTTAATTCGCCTTTATTTAAAATATATTTAATAGATGATGAGTCGAAAATTTTTTCAATTAGCTTGGGATCTAAATTTAACTCTTCAAAATTTAAAATTTCTTGCTTTCCCAAAGAATTTTTAATTTTTTCAAATATCATTACGTTCTCTTGAGTGAACAATTTTAAATCTTTTAATTGTTCAGTATTTTCATTGAAAAATTTCAGATTTTTAAGTATTAGACACAAAATTGAAAATTCTTTTACTTCAATAGAAGTTAGAGATTTTGTTTTTTCAAAATGCTTTTGAGTAATATTTAAAGATTTTTTTCTTTTAAAATAGAAGTTTTTTTCTTTTTTTAAATTTGGTGTTAGCTCAGAAATTTTTTCTAAATAAAATTCTAATACATATTTTTTAACAAAACTGTCTTTTATGGAATTTGCTGAATTTCTTAAGTTCTTTTCAAAAACTGCGAGAGAAGTGGGATTATTATCAACTTTTAGTTTATAACTATTAAATATAAAATCATATATAGAAACTATATTCTCTTCAGAAAATTTCAAAAAATTTGTTTTTCCTTTTTTATTTATAAATGAGTCTGGATCATCCTTTTCTGGGAGAAATAAAAAAGATATTTTTTTGTTTGGTTGTAACTCTTTTACCGAGTTCTCTGCCGCCCTTAATGCTGCATTTTTACCACTTGTATCACCATCAAAACAAATAATTACATGATCAAAATACTGTGTTAAAGTAGTTATTTGTTTATCAGTTAGTGCAGTTCCTAAATTAGCAACAACATTCTCAACATTGTTTTTAACTAGACCAATTACATCCATATATCCTTCAACTAAATAAATAGAATTTATTTTATTTGATAATTTTCGAGCATTATCTAAGTTAAATAAATTTGATCCCTTTTTAAAAAAAAGAGTTTCCGGAGAATTGATATATTTTGCTAAATAATCCTTATCTTCAATTATTCTTCCACCCAAACCTATAAATTTACCAACTATATTTTTTATTGGAAAAATTAATCTATTTCTAAATCTATCTACAAATATTTTTTTATTTTCATCAAAATAGAACAGGCCACTTTCTTTTAAAACATCTTCAGTAAATTCTTTTTTTAATTCATCAAATAATTTTGTGTCGAATTCAACAAAGCCTAATTTGAATTGTTCAATTGTTTGCTTGTTTAAATTCCTTTTAATCAAATAGTTTTTTAACTTTTGATTATTACTTTTAAGTAAATTTTGGTGACTAAAATCTACATACTTAGAAATTACTGTTACATATTCATTGAATTTTTTCTCTCGTTCTTCATCCTTTTTTGAAAATAGGTATGGCTGCATACCTGCTAAACTAGCTAATGTTTTGACTGCTTCACCAAACTTTAAATTTTGGGTTTTCATTAAATAATCAAAAATATTTCCGTGTTCACCTGTGCTAAAGCAATGATAAAATTCTTTTTCATCATTAACAGTAAATGATGGTGTTTTTTCATTCTTAAAAGGTGATAGTCCTACAAACTCCTTGCCCCTTTTTTTTAAATTGACTGTTTTTGAAACTACAGTAGATACTTTTACTCTAGCTTTTATCTCATCTAAGTACTCTTTTGGATACTTCATTATTATTTGTTATTTAATAGTTCCTTTAAAATTTTTCCTGCTATTGAAAAGTCAATATTTTCCGAATTTGTTTTTTTTAATTCACCCATTACCCTTCCCATATCTTTGATGCTTTCTGCTTTTAATTTAGATATTGTTTCTGTACAAATATTTTTAATCTCATCTTCAGTTAATTGTTTTGGAAGATATGTGGAGAGTATATTTACCTCCTGTTGCTCAATTTCAAGCAAATCATCTCTATTATTTTTTTTATAAACATCAATTGATTCGGATCTTTGTTTGATCATTTTTTTTAGCAATTTAGAAATATCAGAATCGTCTGTATCTTTTTTATTTGGTCCAGATCGATTTAAAATATCTAAGTCCTTAATGCCAGATAAAATTAACCTATAAGTTGATATCTTCACCTTATTTTTTGATTTAAGTGCATTTTTATATTCATTTTCGATTTTATCTCTTAGTGACATAAATTTTTTCATTAACTTATTCGAAAGTTAAAATTATTCAAAAACAAAAATTGTTTTTTTTTAAATTGTTATACATCTCTTGCGAAAATTAGGGTTTTATTGTAATAACCTTTAACTCATGAGTTGTAATTGAAAAAAAAACAAAAAGATTATTTCAATAAAAACAATCAATTTAAAAAAGGCATTTTAGTTCTTGATAATAAGACTATTTTTAAAGGAATAGGCCTTGGTTATAATGGTACAACAACAGGAGAAGTATGTTTCAATACTTCTTTAACAGGATATCAAGAGATTATATCTGACCCATCATACGCTGGTCAAATCATAAACTTTACATTTCCTCATATTGGAAATGTTGGGGCCAACAAAGAAGACATGGAATCAGACAAAATCTGGACTAGAGGTGTAATATTTAACTCCGAAATTACAAATCCATCCAATTATAGATCATTAATAAATCTAGACCTATGGTTAAAAAAAAATAAAGTTGTAGGTCTTACAGGTGTTGATACTCGGAGTTTAACAAACTTTATAAGGGATAAGGGTGCTCCTAAAGGGACGTTATCTGTTAGTAAAAACGGGATTTTCAATATCAAAAAGTTAATAAATAAATCAATAAAATGGCATGGGTTAAATGGTTTAGACCTTGCAAAAGAAGTTACAACTAAAAAGAATTATACTTGGAAAGGTTTAAAAACTTGGAAAAAAGGTGTTGGTTTTAAAAAATCTTTGAAAAATAAATTAAGAGTAGTCGCAATAGACTTTGGGATTAAAAAGAATATCCTGAGATACTTTTCGGATTATAACTGCGAAGTAAAAGTAGTTTCATGTAATTTGTCCTCAAAAAAAATAATTGAATTAAAGCCACATGGTGTTTTTTTATCTAATGGACCTGGTGACCCTGCAGCTACTGGTAAATATGCGATTCCGGTTATTAGAGAACTAATAAAAAAAAATATTCCTATCTTTGGTATTTGTTTAGGACATCAGCTACTAGGGTTAGCATTAAATGCAAAAACAAGAAAAATGAAATTAGGTCATAGAGGTGCCAATCATCCTGTAAAAAATTATTTAACTGGAAAAGTTGAAATAACAAGTCAAAATCATGGATTTGAGGTGGTTGAAAGTAGCTTGCCTAGAAATGTAAAAATAACCCACAAGTCTTTATTTGATAATTCTATTGAAGGGTTAAGATTAGTAAACAAGTCTGTTTTTTCAGTTCAATATCATCCTGAAGCAAATCCCGGACCACAAGATAGCAAATACTTATTTAATGATTTTATAAAAGAAATTAAAAAATATGCCAAAAAGAAAAGACATTAAAAAAATTTTGGTCATTGGGGCTGGTCCAATAATTATTGGTCAAGCATGTGAATTTGATTATTCGGGTACACAAGCTTGTAAGGCTTTAAAGGACGAGGGTTATAAAGTAATTTTAATTAATTCAAATCCAGCAACTATCATGACAGATCCGGGGGTGGCTGACAAAACTTATATAGAACCAATTACTCTTGAAGTGCTTGAGGAAATATTAAAAAAAGAAAAACCCGATGCAATTTTGCCTACTATGGGTGGTCAAACTGCTCTGAATTTAGCAATAAAAGCTGAAAAAACAGGTCTACTTAAAAAGTATAAGATTGAATTAATCGGAGCAAAGTCAAAGGCAATAGCAAATGCAGAAGATAGAAAAAGATTTAGAAAGAATATGGCAGAGATTGGAATTGATCTGCCAAAATCAGAAATTATAAACAAATTTTCTGATGCATCTAAGTGCTTAAAAAAAATAGGACTCCCTGCAATTATAAGACCCTCTTTTACTTTAGGAGGTTTAGGAGGGGGAATAGCAAAAAATAAAAAAGATTTTTTTAAAATAGTAAAAGAAGGAATGCATGAGTCTCCTCAAAATCAAGTTTTGGTCGAGGAATGTCTTGAGGGTTGGAAAGAATACGAAATGGAGGTAGTTAGAGACAGAAAAGATAATTGTATTATTGTTTGTTCAATAGAAAATGTTGATCCAATGGGTATACATACTGGAGACTCTGTAACAATTGCTCCCGCTTTAACCTTAACAGATAAAGAATATCAAGTAATGAGAAATGCATCGATAGCTTGCCTTAGAAAAATCGGTGTTGAAACAGGCGGGTCTAATGTTCAATTCGCAATCAATCCAAAAAATGGAAGAATGGTGATTATTGAAATGAACCCAAGAGTCTCTAGGTCTTCTGCTTTGGCTTCTAAAGCCACAGGATTTCCCATAGCAAAAATAGCTGCAAAGTTGGCAGTTGGTTATACTTTAGATGAACTAAACAACGAAATTACAAAAGTTACACCAGCTTCTTTTGAGCCTACGATAGACTACATAGTTACGAAAATTCCAAGGTTCACATTTGAAAAGTTTAGTGAAACAAAAGCAATATTGGGCACATCAATGAGATCTGTGGGCGAAGCAATGGCCATTGGAAGAAATTTTAAAGAATCTCTTCAAAAAGCTTTGGTTTCTTTAGAAATAGGATTGTCTGGATTAGATGACATATTTAATTATAAAAAAACAGATATTTTAAGAGAGTTAAAAAAAAATATACCAAATAAACTACTATTAGTTGCTGAGGCATTTAGAAAAAATATTTCAATTAATAAAATACAGTCACTTTCGAAAATTGATCCTTGGTTTTTAAGTCAAATAAAAGAATTAGTTGATGAAGAAAACATTTTAAGAAAAAGAGGATTACCAAAATCATTTGGTGAATTTAATAGAATTAAATCAATTGGTTTTTCTGATAAGAAATTATCAAAATTAACAGGCATAAAAGAAAGTTTTGTTAAATCAAAAAGAAAAGCTTTAAAAGTCTTTCCAGTTTTTAAAAAAGTTGACACTTGTGCTGCTGAATTTAAATCTTTTACACCTTATATGTATTCAACTTATCAAAGAAATTTTTCTTTTAAAACGGAATGTGAGGCTAATCCATCTAATAAGAAAAAAATTATCATCATTGGAGGTGGTCCAAATCGTATTGGTCAAGGAATAGAATTTGATTATTGTTGTTGTCAAGCTAGCTACTCTCTTAAGGAGGCGGGTTATGAAACTATAATGATAAATTGTAATCCAGAAACAGTTTCAACTGATTACGATACAAGTGATAGATTATACTTTGAACCATTAATTGAGGAATATGTTGAAAACATAATACTAAAAGAAAGATCAAAAGGTAATCTATTGGGAATAATCGCACAATTTGGAGGTCAAACTCCTATTAAACTTGCTAAGTTTTTAAGCGATAACTCCCTACCAATTTTAGGAACACAATATAAATCAATTGATCTTGCAGAGGATAGAGATCAATTTAGAGAATTATTAATTAAATTAAATTTAAAACAAGCAGAGAGCGGTATAGCAAATAATTATACTAAGGCTATGAAAATGGCAGAAAAAATTGGATTACCTTTAATTGTAAGACCATCTTATGTGCTAGGTGGAAGAGCAATGGAAATAGTTTACGAAGAAAAACAATTAGATAATTTCATTAAAGAAGCTTTTAAAGTCTCTGAAGAGAATCCAATCTTAATAGACAAATTTATCGATAATGCAATGGAGGTAGATGTTGATGCAATTTCTGATGGAAAAGAAGTTTATGTTGCAGGTATAATGCAACATATCGAAGAGGCAGGAATTCACTCTGGAGACTCTGCTTGTTGTTTACCCCCAATATCTATTAAAGAAAATTTATTAAGAGAACTAAAAATTCAAACTAGAAAATTAGCCCTATCTTTGAAAGTCATAGGATTTTTAAATATACAATTTGCAATTAAAAATGATCAAATATACGTCATTGAGGTAAATCCTAGAGCAAGTAGAACTGTTCCATTCGTATCCAAGGCTAATGGTGAGCCTTTAGCTAAAATTGCATCTAGAGTTATGGCTGGGGAAAAGCTTACAAAATACAAACTTAAGTATAAAACTAATAAGGTGTTTGCCGTCAAAGAAGCTGTATTTCCTTTTAATAAGTTTCCTGATAGCGATGTTTTGCTTGGACCAGAAATGAAATCTACAGGTGAAGTGATGGGCTTTGATCGTGATTTTGGAATGGCGTTTGCAAAAAGCCAAATAGCATCTTCTAATTTGCTACCTACCAAGGGAATGGCATTTCTTTCGGTAAAAAATTCTCATAAGCAAGAAGTTATCAACCTTGCAAAAAAATTAAAAAATATAGGTTTCACACTTTCTGGAACAAAAGGCACAGCCGAAGCTTTGAAAAGAAATGGAATGAAATGTAAAACAATTAATAAAGTGAGTAGCGGAAAACCACATATAGTTGATATTTTAAATTCAAATAAAATTTCGTTAGTAATAAATACAGGAGGAGGTAACAGTGAAACTAGAGTAAGTGACGCCAAAGCTTTAAGAAGAGCAACATTAATAAATAAGGTCCCTTATTGTACAAATATGTCTACTGCTTACGCATGCATTAAAGGGATAGAAGCCCTTAAGACTAAAAAGCTAAGAGTGACTTCTCTACAAGATAATTAAAAGGTAGACTTTAAATTGATATTCGCCTGTTGATAGCTAAATGGATTTTCTAATTCATTTTCTAAATAAAAGGATAACAAAATATTTTTAATATTTTTTTTAATGTTTAGATTTGTCTGCAGATTTTCGGATCCCTTAATTGAATAAGAAGTTAGTGTGCCATTTTCTGGTAAGTGACCAATAGTAAAATAAATATTGTGTGTAAATCCATAATTCAGTTTTCGATTTTGCTCATACATTACAAATAACTCATATGGACCAACATTTGCATCTAAACCAATCTCTGCATTAATAATATGATTGAGGCCAGCGCTACTGTTTGGGGATAAATCAGTACTATATTTGCTACTCGGATCAGATATGTAGGAGTATTCAATATCTGGTTTGATTAAAAATTCTGTTTGATATTCAATTTTGGCCCTACTTTTTACGATATATTTTTCATCTTTTAAATCTTTGAAGTAGCCAAGTGATGCTCTCATATTCCCTGAAGTAATATTTTGGTCCTCAAATCTAATCCCACCAGATCCATCTCCATTTACTTTTCTTTCTTGATAAGCATCAAATTTTGTATGGCCCAAATCAAATTGGGCTGCAGGCACAACGGTATATCTATCTCTCTCAATGTGATCAGAGTTTTTAATTGTCATATAAATTTGTTTTCCTAGCCTATTTTTATTACGAAATTCTAAATTATCTACCACGGAAAATATGTCTGACTCAATTAAACCAACACCAAATATTGTATCCAAAAAAGATGTTTCATTATCCCTTTGGAAGGTTCTGTAATATGTAAAGTTGTAGGTGTGAGAGTCAATTTTGTTACCATTTGAACCTACATCAATATTATCTACACCAAATCTTAATGCTATTCCCTCTAAACCTTTATTTTTTGTAACTTTATCTGCACCATAAGTTATTGATGTTACATTAATATCTTTATGTGAAGCTAAACTAGTTTCACCATCTCTTCCAAAAGAGATATTTCCTTCGCTCCAATAAAATATTTCTTTATTGTAATTTTTGCTTTTTTTAGCATTATTCGTGCTAATACGTTTAACATTCGGTTTTAAAGCTTCTGAAAGAATACCAAACTTAGCGTCAGAAAAATGAAAATTCATTTTTAAATTTGTTAAATCTTGTTTGTCTTTATGTCTTCTGATCCACTTAAGTCTATTTAATGTTGATTTAGTTGAATAATCAATTGTTCTTTTTGCGAGCTCAATTTTAGCCTCCGCCATAGCTGTTCTATCTTTATCAATAGTGATATCAGGGCACTTTCCCTCAATAATATTGAAGGGACAAACAAGATCAAACTCATAGATTGTTTCTGTTGTTGCATCTCGGCTCTGATCATCGGATACAAACATTTTTAAACCCTTAGCACTAAATCCAACTGCTCTTCCTTGTAGGAGAGATCTACCTGGGACTAAATCATTTAAATTTACCGCTCCATCTAAGTTAAAATTTGCCGTATTGTATGGTGAAGATAACGAATATTGTTCAACTGTTGAATTACTAAAATTTGTTCCGTGATAAACTATAAATATTCTTTTTCCATCTGCACTTAAAGAAAGAGCATCAGGATTCGAGGAAGGTGTAGAATTTGGCAGAAGAATTCCCGCACTATCAACATGGGTTAGAGTGCTTATGTCATAAGGTGTTGAAAGGCTAAATTCTCTGATACTACTTTTGCCAGCTATGACATTAGTAGCATTAAAGCTTATAAATATTTTTGTTCCATCGGGGTTAATGGTTACACCTTGTGCATGATGTCTTTTATGATTAGTTCCAATAGATCCAGATCTCCAACCATTAAGAGCCTCTGAAGCATCCGGATCTTTTTCTTGAGCCAGTGTACAAGTCGAAACATCAAAAGGTTTAGTTAAATCATATCTCCACAAGGCATCATTATCTGAATTACTTGACCCTCTGTTAATAAGAAATATATGAAGTCCATTACTACTAAAAACCATATCTCCTGTCTGATTTGGTTCTTCCTCGTATGCTTCCTCTGACCAACCATTAGCTAAATTACATCGCTCACTATCACCTGCATAAGTATGTGTAGAAATATCAAACGGTGTTGAAAGATCGTACTCGTTAATAAAATCAATATCACCGTCACCCTGATAAACTGTGAACATTTTCGTTCCATCAGAATTAAATTCTATACCATTTAAAGTAAAAGACTTAGTGCCATCTTGAAAAGTTTGATCATCAACATGAGTTACCATTGATGCAACAGAATTAGAAAAAGGAGTAAATAGACAAATAATAATAATGATTGAGCCGAAAAGTATTTTAGTAAATTTCAGAAACATTAAATTTTAGTTTTTATCATTATTTTTCAATAATTAACTAAAGTTAGAAAACCTTCCAATCTGTTTGAAAGGTTACATAATTTACTTGGAGACATCTTCTTTCTTTGACAATTTCTTTTTTTTCCATGCCGTGCCAAGTATTCGGTCCACTTGAAAAGAAATACCCATAATTATGCTTATAAGGAACCGTTTTGACTTTATTCAGATTATCATCATAAAAATCTGTGCCTAAAGTTTCGCTTTCATTTTCATTGTTCACAAATAACAAACATGAAAGTAATTTTTCTTTAATGTCACAATGAGGTTTTAGCCAAAATCCTTTCCTGTCACAGATAACTTCAACTCTCACATATGAATTTGACAAATCTTTATTAATTAGTTCTGATATTTTTGAGTGTGTTTCCTTTTGCTGTAATTCATTAATAAAATTTGAAAGTCCTGGAAAATCTTTAGAATTTTCTTTGGTCACAAAACATCTAAACTTTAAGGCTTTTCCGCCTGTGCTAATTCCTTCTCTAAATTTACCTTCTCCACCATCAATTGCTCTTGTCCCGTCATATACTAATTTGTGTTCATTTGGATTTGCAATATCTGCTTTTATAATCTCATTGATCGCCTCCTCTGATAATGGATTGTTTAATTCCCAATGAGGAAACGGTTTATCAAATTTATTTGAATTACTTGTTAATGAATTTAAAAAAGACATTTATTTTAATTTAATTAATTTTGATACTCTATTTGCTTCATCTAGCTTTTCATAGCTCCAAGTTTCTAATTTGTCATCTAGTTTTCTTAATATATTCAAATTTTCAAATAATTTTCTAAATTCTTTAAATCTTTTATCATTTCTTTTAGTTTCTATAATTGCGACATAAACCGGTTTTCCTGTTAATGCAGCTTCAGAGATCATTGAACTTGAGTCACATGTAACAACAATATATTTAGCTAAAGATAGTGCCGATAAATAGGCTTTTTTATCTACAGTTTCTATAATAGTTGTATCGTTCGTAAGCTCTGACTTTGCCAATGAGACTGTTTCCATAGGTGTTCTATTCGAGGGTATAACAATTAAATGGAGATTATTTTTTTCTGTTAAGTTATTTATTTTAGTAAATATAGATTTAATATTTTGAGTTGAATAATCATAATATTTTGTGGGTCCGCCCAAAATTAATGTTAAAATGTCTTTTTTTGTGTTTGTTTCATTTTGTAAGTAATCTTTAGATTTTTCTATTTCTTCAATTGTCAAATAATGTAGTGCACCTTTAGAAGAAATAACATTTTTACCCGATATTTCGTCGTGCTCAGGTGCGATTATATAATTAAAATTGTTAAAGGAAACTTTAGGATTTTGTATATGTATATTTATAATTTTTTTTTTTGAATTTTTTTTTAGATAAATTGATGGAACAACACTTTTTCTTCCGCAAGATATAATTATATCAAATTCATTCTCGATGTTGTTTTTAAAAACATACTTTTTAACAGGAGTTAAAGACGGGGGAATCAATTTCCAAAAACTATTCAATTCAATTTTCTCGTGAAAATATTCTAGGTTTAATGCTTTAGCCAAACCTTCTACTTGGCTAATCATTCCGTGTAATCCTTCGGTTAATAATAACCCTTTTAATTTACTCATTTATCACTATATAAACTTGTATGTCAGAAAAACCAACTAAACATACAAAAGTGTTAATAATTGGATCAGGTCCTGCTGGATATACAGCTGCAGTTTATGCAGCAAGAGCAATGTTAAAACCAATATTAGTCTACGGCTCTGAACCAGGTGGGCAACTTACAACAACCACTGATGTAGAAAATTATCCAGGATTTGCAAAAGCTATACAGGGTCCATGGTTAATGGAGCAGATGAAAGAGCAAGCTCATGCAGTTGGTACAGAAATGATTGAGGATCATATTTCATCTGTAAACCTAAAATCAAAACCTTTTGAAGCAGTAGGTGATGGTGGTCAAAAATATACTGCAGACTCAATAATTATATCTACTGGTGCACAAGCAAGATGGCTTAACTTAAAGTCAGAGCAAGAATTTAGGGGGTTTGGTGTATCTGCATGTGCAACGTGTGATGGTTTTTTCTTTAAAGATAAAGAAGTTGCAGTTGTTGGGGGTGGAAATGCAGCTGTTGAAGAGGCAATGTTTTTAACCAAATTTGCATCTAAAGTAAAATTAATACACAGACGAGATAAATTAAGAGCTGAAAAATTATTACAAACTAAATTGATGGAAAATAAAAAAATAGAAATAATATGGGACAGTGTTGTTGAAGAAGTAATTGGCGAGGATAATCCTAAAAATGTAAAAGGTATTAAAATTAAAAATGTTAAAACTAATGAAGTAATTGAGATGAACTTAGATGGTGTTTTTATTGCAATTGGTCACGATCCTGCAACACAATTATTTAAAGAACAACTTGAAATGGATAATGAGGGATATTTGGTAACAAAATCTGACTCTACTGAAACCAACGTTCCTGGAGTTTTTGCTGCTGGAGACGTAAAGGATAAAGTGTTTAGGCAAGCTGTAACAGCTGCCGGAATGGGCTGCATGGCAGCACTTGAGGCAGAAAAACACCTCTCACATACTTAAATAAATGTCTTGTAAAGTATTATTAACGGGTATTAGTGGATGGATTGGCAAACATATAGCTATACAATTACTTAAAGAAGGTCATCATGTTGTTGGAACTGTTAGAAATGAAAATTTAATTGAGCCTACAAAGGAAACTCTAAAAAGCAAAAACACTCCTTTAGATAATTTATCTTTTGCTGTACTAGATTTATTAAAAGATGAAGGCTGGGATGAGGCTGCAAAAGGATGCAGATATACAATGCACGTTGCGTCTCCATTTCCAATAAAAGTTTCTAATAATAGACAAAAATTAGTTCCTGCAGCTAAGGATGGGACTTTAAGGGTTTTAAAAGCAAGTATTAATGCAGGGGTTGATCAGATAATTTTAACTTCATCTATAGTTGCGATGTTTAGAAAACCAAATCGAACAAGTCCATACTCTTTTGGAGAAAATGATTGGACTGATATTAATTGGGAAAAAGGTGTTAGTGATTATTTTTTATCAAAAACAGTTGCAGAAAAAGCAGCTTGGGAATATATGGAAAGTAAAGGTTTAAAAGACAAATTAACTGTTATTAATCCTGGAGGAGTTTTTGGAGATGCGCTTGATAGTAAAGAGTGCACATCAATTGAATACGTCAAACAATTTTTAAAAGGTAAATTTCCTGCAGCACCAAAATGGGGAGTATTAATTTCACATGTCGAAGACGTAGCTAAATCTCATGTTATCTGCATGGGTAAAATAGGGGTTGGAGGCCGAAGATTAATTGTTGGAAGAGATGTTAAAACATTACTTGAATTATCAAATATAATGGCAGAGGCTCTGCCAGACTACGCAAAAAAACTTCCAAAAAGAGAATTGCCAAATTTTATGGTTAAATTAATCAGCTTAGTAGATTCAAGTGCAAAAACTATGATACCTGATCTTCAAATAGTTATGCAAACAGACACTACTTACTCAGAGGATTTGCTAGGAATGAAATTTAAATCTGCAGAAAGTGCAATGTCAGAAGCTGCAAAGTCAGTTGTTAGACTTGGCTTAGTTTAAAACTAATTCCTCTATTTGATCAGATTCAAAAATTTTTTGATTGTTATCAGAATTTAAGGCTTTAATCATTGCTTTTGCAACTATCTCGGCTTTAATAGGTCTAATTTTTTTAATTTTTCCTAATAATATAGGCGACAAAGCTTTTAGAGCTATTGAACCAATTGTTTCCCCTACTCTGAATTCTTTTCTATTTCCTAATAAAAAAGATGGTCTCATTATTGCTAATTTTGAGAAATTTAAATTTTGTAAAAATAATTCAACTTCTCCCTTATTTTTAAGATACGCGCTTGAATGGCTTGAGTCAGCGTACCCAGATGATACATATGAGAAGTTTTTAACCAAATTTTTTTTTGCGATTTGTGCAATCTCAATTGGAATATTATACTCAATTCTTCTGTACTCCGTTTTATTAGGAGTATTTTTTTTTGTAGTTCCTATAGAAAAAAAACAATCATCCCCATTAATATAAGATTTAATTGGCTCTAGATTTATAAAATTATTCTCAATCACTTCAACTTTTGCATTTATATTTGAGGGAGGAGATCTTACAAATATCTTTATTTTATCGTAATTATTATTATTGATTAATTGGTCTAATACATGACTACCAACTAGTCCTGATGACCCAAAAACTAAAGCTGTTTTCATTTTTTTATTTTAATTTTTCACAAAAGCCTTGAATTCTTTTTAAAGCAACTTTTAAATTTTTCATTGATGTGGCATATGAAATTCTAAAATATCCGTCTAAACCAAACGCTGAACCTTGAACAACAGCAACGTTTGCTTTTTCCAATAATTTTTTAACAAAATCACTATCTTTTTTTAAATTATTTTTTTTTCCTAATAGTTTTTTACAATTTGGAAATACATAAAACGCACCATTTGGTTTTAAGCAATTTATACCTTTTATAGAATTTAAAGATTTTACAACAAAATCCCTTCGCTCTTTAAAAGATTTTGCCCTAGTTTTAATAAATTTTTGAGTTCCATTTAATGCTTCAACAGATGCGGCCTGACTTATTGAGGATGGATTTGAAGTTGATTGCGATTGAATTTTTCTAATAGCATTAATTATTTCTACTGGGCCAGCTGCATATCCAATTCTCCAACCAGTCATGGCATATGATTTACTAACACCATTCATTGTTAAAACTCTATTTTTAATTTTAGGAATTTGAGCAATTGTAAAAAATTTAAAATTATCATATCTAACATGCTCATATATATCATCACTTAAAATGAAAATTTTTTTGTTTCGTAAAAGAATTTTTGATAATTTTAATATTTCTTTTTTGGTATACCCAGATCCAGTTGGATTTGAAGGTGAATTAAGAATTAGCCATTTAGTCTTTTTCGAAATAGCTTTTTTTAATTTTTGTGGTGTAAGCTTAAATCCATCTGTTTCATCACATTTTACAAATTTGGGTTTTCCGCCCGCAAGAAGAACCATGTCTGGATATGAAACCCAGTATGGAGCTGGTATAATTACTTCATCTCCCTTATTAAGAGTTGCCATAAATGCATTATATAAAACTTGCTTCCCTCCAGTTCCAACGGTTATTTGATTTATATTATAGGAAAGATTATTTTCTTTTTTAAATTTTTTGATAATTGCTTTTTTAAGTTCGGGCGTTCCATCAACAGCGGTATATTTTGTGTCCCCTGACTTTATCGCTTTAATTGCAGCTCTCTTAATGTTCTCTGGTGTATCAAAATCAGGCTCTCCAGCACCTAAACCAATTACATCTTTGCCAGCAGCTCTTAGTTCTCTAGCTTTTTGAGTAACAGCGATTGTTGGGGAGGGTTTAATTCTCTTTAAACTGCTAGATATTATGCTCATTGAAATATATTTTTATTTTATTACTTTGTTTAATATATGCAAAATACTTATCAAGATTTAATTACAGATATTCAAAGTAAATCTCCTCAAATTAGTGGAAAACTCGAAGGGGGTAAACAATTTAAAATAAAGTCTGATTTTAAACCTGCAGGTGATCAACCTGAAGCAATTAAAAAGTTAGTAGCTGGCGCAAAAAAAAACGAATTTAATCAAGTTCTTCTTGGAGTGACTGGTTCAGGAAAAACATTTACGATGGCTAAAATTATTGAGGCAACCAACAGACCAGCACTGGTTCTTGCTCCAAATAAAACTTTGGCAGCACAATTGTATGGTGAGATGAAAGCTTTTTTTCCAGATAACGCTGTCGAATACTTTGTTTCTTATTATGATTATTACACACCAGAAGCTTACGTACCAAGGTCAGATACATATATAGAAAAAGAAGCTTCTATAAACGAGCAAATTGATAGAATGAGGCATTCTGCAACTAGATCTCTTCTTGAGAGAGATGACGTTTTAATTGTTGCAAGTGTATCATGTATTTACGGATTAGGCTCTGTTGAAGCATACAGCAAAATGACTTTAACATTGCAAAAAAACTATGATTACAATCGTGAACAAATTATAAAATCTTTGGTTGCTTTACAGTACAAAAGAAATGATCAAAACTTCTTTCGTGGCACGTTTAGGGCAAGAGGTGAATATTTAGAAATTTTTCCTTCACATCTTGAGGATCGCGCGTGGAGATTGAGTTTGTTTGGAGATAAATTAGAAAAAATAGAGGAATTTGATCCTTTAACTGGAGATCAAGTTAGAGAATTGAACTTGGTGAAGATTTACGCAAATAGTCATTATATAACTCCTAAACCGACTGTAGAGCAAGCAGTCATAAATATTAGAAAAGAGTTAGAGTTAACTCTAAAAAAACATAGATCAGAAAATAAATTACTAGAAGCCCAAAGGTTAGAAGAAAGAACAAAATTCGATTTGGAAATGATAGAGGCTACCGGATCATGTGCTGGCATTGAAAACTATTCAAGATTTTTATCGGGAAGAAAACCTGGAGAACCCCCACCCACTTTATTTGAATATTTTCCTGATAATGCTCTTATATTTGTTGACGAGTCTCATGTTACAGTTCCGCAGTTAAATGGAATGTTTAAAGGTGATAGGTCAAGAAAGAGCACGCTTGCAGAATATGGTTTTAGACTTCCATCTTGTATGGATAATAGACCTTTAAAATTTGAGGAATGGGATCTAATGAGAACACAAACTATTTTCGTATCTGCAACACCTGGACCATGGGAGTTAGATCAGACTAAAGGTAAATTTGTTGATCAAGTTATAAGACCAACTGGCTTAATTGATCCATTAGTTGAAATTCGTCCAGCAAAAAATCAAGTGGATGACTTGATGCATGAATGTAAAGAAGTTGTAAAAAATAATTATAGAGTTTTAGTAACAACATTAACAAAAAAAAATGGCTGAAGATTTAACAGAATATCTGCATGAAAATGGTGTTAAAGTTAGATACATGCACTCTGATATTGATACTTTGGAGAGAATTGAAATCATGAGAGATCTTAGAATGGGAGTTTTTGATGTTTTAGTTGGTATCAACTTGTTAAGAGAAGGTTTAGATATACCAGAATGTGCTCTTGTTGGAATACTAGATGCAGACAAAGAGGGATTTTTAAGATCAGAAACTTCCTTAATTCAAACAATTGGTAGAGCGGCAAGAAATGTGGATGGCAAGGTAATACTTTATGCCGACAAGGAAACTAAAAGTATTAAAAAAGCTATTAAAGAAACTGATCGAAGAAGGGAAATTCAACTAAAATATAATAAAAAACATAAGATAGATGCAAAATCTGTAAAGAAAGAAATAGGAGACATTCTTGAAAGTGTTTACGAAAAAGATTACGTAAAAATAAGTGAAGGATCTAATATTGGTGGTAACTTAAAGAAACATTTGAAAGCTTTAGACAAAAAAATGAAAGAGTCTGCATCTAACCTAGAATTTGAAGAAGCAGCAAAAATAAGAGATGAAATAAGAAAACTTCAAAGTACAGAATTAGAAATAACATTGAACCCTAAAATAAGACAATATGATGTTAAAAACAAAGTTTACCCAAAGGGAAGATCTACTTTAGGAATGCCTGGAACTAGAGTTACTAAAAAAAGAGACAAAAAATGGAAGCACGCAAGATAATAATTACTGGTGGAGCTACTAGAATAGGTGCGTCAATAGCTAAAAAACTATCTGGTAATAAAGTTGAGATAGTAATTCATTTTAATAAGTCTCGTACAAAAGCAATAGCGTTAAAAAAAGAACTAGAGAAAAATGGTACAAAAATCTACTTGGTAAAAGGAAATTTGAACAAAGAAGAAGACATAAGAAAAATAATTAAAAGTTCCAAAAAGTATTTAAAATATTTCGAATGTCTTATTAATAACGCATCGATGTTTGAAAATGATAAATTAGAAAATTTCTCCTCTGAAAGTTGGGATAAACATTTAAATATCAATTTGAAAGCACCAGCACTTTTAACCAGAGAATTTGCAAAAAATGTCAAAGGTAAAAATAACAATGTTATTAACATCATTGATCAAAGAGTATTTAAACTTACTCCATTCTTTTTTTCTTACACATTAAGCAAAACCGGTCTTTATACTTTAACTAAAACATCTGCTATGAGCTTAGCACCTAAAATAAGAGTAAATGGTATAGCACCAGGGCCAACTATCAAAAATAAAAGGCAGTCTAAAATTCATTTTAAAAAACAGTATTTAGCGACTCCTTTAAAAAAACAAGTAAATGTTGATGAAATATCAAACGCTGTTGACTTTTTTATAAAAAGCAGCTCTATAACTGGTCAGGTAATTTCGATTGATAGTGGTCAAAGCTTAAACTGGCAAACGCCAGATATAATGGGAGGAAAAGAGTGAAAAAATTTTTAGGTCTTATTTTGATTAATTTATTATTATGTAGCAATGTTTACGCAAACTCAAATGATAGAATTAAAACAGATGGTTTTGTAATACCCACAAATAAATGGAAAGATAAAATTAAAATTGACGAAAATTTTGAAGTAAATAACCCCAAAGATAAAATAATCATAATATACAATCATGGTTCTGATGGAAATGATGTTAAACTAAAACATTGTTTCTGGCTATCGGAGCTTAGAAATTGGGCTCAGCTTGCTGGTGATAAAATAAATGATAAAGAAATTATGGTTTATATACACTGCCAAGGTCAACTAGAGGGTGATTTAGGTGCCAAACTTGGAAGAATAGGGATGTGGACCAAAAAGTGGGAAGGACCTTATCCAGGGACCTCAAAAATGGATAGAAGAGTTGAGGGGAATTTAAAGATTATTAAGAAATTTGTTAACTTAGGTGTGCCAAAAAAACAAATTTTTATGTCAGGTCATTCTTGCGGAGGCTGGGCAACGTTAAGGTTAACTGCACAACATATGAATGAAGTAGGTGGTGGTATATCGTTGATGCCTGCATGTTTTTGGAATTTATCAAAAAAATATAAAGTAAAAAAAGTTGGTTACCAAAAAGCTATGGAAAAATTTCATAAAAAATATCCTGGTATGGCTGGATGGAGACAAGAACAGATTGATAGAATTAAAAAAGGAAATGCACCAGTTTTAATTTTTACTCATCCCTTGGATCCGTATGAAGGATTAACATCTGATTGGATGGATGATGTTCCTAACTTTAAGAGAATAGTAGTCTCTGAAAAAAAAACAATTAATGGAAAAAAATGTAAAATTGCTGGTTCAAGTTGGGAAGAGCCAATAAAAGATGCACATATAATAGATTTTGCCGATTGTTTTATGCATTATCACAAGCTAATAAAAGAATACATCGCGTCAAGACTTTAGGGGTATGAAAAAAAATAATTTAAAAATTGTCAAAATTGATAAAAACAAAAGTCTATTCAATTACGAAAAGAAAGTATTAATTAAAGAACTAATATTAAATATTAAATTAGGATACTATGATTTTGAAAAAGAGAAGCCTCAAAAAGTCAAATTTAGTCTAGAAGCTAATTATAAGGATAAAAACCCAACGAACGATAAAGATCTAAAGTCTATTGTAAATTATGATAAATTAGTGAGACTAATTAAAAAGCTGGTCAGAAATAGACATTATAATTTTTTAGAAACACTAGCAGAGGATATTTTTGATGAGCTTTTTAAAGACAAAAGAATTGATAAAATAGTCTTAAAAATTGAAAAACTAGAAATTATTAAGGATTGCTCATCAGTAGGAATTCAAATCTCGAAAAAAAGAAGCAATGCTTAGTCCTGATGTCGGAAAAGACGTAATAAAAAAGGAATTGAATTTAATTCCTAAATTACCCGGAGTTTATAGAATGCTAAACTCTGATAATGAAGTACTTTATGTTGGAAAAGCCAAAAATTTACCTAATAGGCTTAAGAGTTATGTATCTGAAAAAAACCACATTATCAGAACTGAAAGAATGTTATCTCAAACAAGAAAGTTAGAAATAACCACAACAGCCAATGAAAGTGAGGCCTTATTATTAGAGGCAAATTTAATAAAAAAATTCAAGCCAAAATTTAATATATTACTAAAAGATGATAAATCTTTTCCATATATTTTTATTTCAGATCACGAATTTCCAAGAATAGAAAGACATAGAGGCGCAAAAAATAAGTCAGGTAAATATTATGGCCCTTTTGCAAGTTCACTAGCAGTTAATAGTGCGATAAAAACAATACAGAAAATTTTTTTACTAAGATCATGTACAGATAAGCAGGTTGAGATTGGAGAAAAAACTTGCTTCAATTATTTTTTAAAAAGATGTTCAGGGCCGTGTGGGGGAAAAATTAACAAAGAGGACTATGCAAAGTTGGTTGAAGCTACTGATGAATTTTTAAGCAAAGGTAAATCAAGAAAAATTCAAACAACATTATCCTCACAAATGGAAAAAGCTAGTGAAGATTTGGATTTTGAGAAAGCAGCTATAATTAGGGATAAAATAAAATCTTTAAATATTATACAATCCTCGTTGACTGTAAGTGAAGCTAACTTAATCGAGGCAGATGTGATAGCGGGATATAAAGAATCTGGAAAAACATGTGTCCAGGTTTTTTTTTATAGGTCAAAACAAAATTGGGGAAATCAAGCTTTTTTTCCTAAACATGATCCTGATGAAAAATTAAAAGATATATTAAATTCTTTTATTTCACAATTTTACGAAAATAAAGCTGTACCAAGACAGATAATAGTAAGTGAGGATATAAAAGAAAAAAATTTAATAGAAAATACTTTATCTAAAAAAGAAAATAAAAATATTAAAATATCAACTGCTAAAAAGGGATCACGTTTAAGAATTGTTAGTTTGGCAATAAAAAATGCTAAAAATAGTTTAAATAGAAAACTCTATGAAAGCCAAAATAATCGAGATCTTTTAGATAATATAAGTAAAAAATTTAATCTTGAAAATAGTATTAGCCTGATAGAAGTATATGATAATAGTCATATTCAAGGCACGAATAGTGTAGGTGCATTAATTACTTATGGCGAAGAGGGTTTCATTAAAAAAAGGTACAGAAAATTTAATATTAAAAATGAAAAAGTTAAACAAGATGACTATGGTATGATTAAAGAAGTTTTAAGTAGACGGTTTACAAGGGCTATCAAAGAAAAAGGAAACTATTTAACTTTTCCTGACTTAGTTTTGATTGATGGTGGAAAAGGTCAATATTCTTCAGCTCGGGAAATAATGAATGAACTAGGTTTAAATGAGATACCCGTTATATCAATTGCTAAAGGTAAATTTAGAAATAGAGGAGATGAAACTTTTTTTTACAATGGTAAAAATTACAAATTTTTGAAAAATGACCCAACCCTATTTTTTCTACAGAGAATAAGAGACGAGGCGCATAGATTTGCTATTAGCGCACATAGATTGAAGAGAAAAAAAGGCATTAGTAAATCTTTACTTGATCAAATTGAGGGTGTCGGGGGCACAAGAAAAAGGGCTTTATTAAACCATTTTGGTTCAGCTAGAGCAGTAGAATCTGCTAGTTTAGATGAAATTAAGTCTGTCGATGGTATAGAGGAAAAAGTGGCAAAAAAAATATATAACTATTTTCACGAATGAAAATTAAAATCCCAAATTATTTAACAATTGGAAGAATAATTATTGTACCAATTTTTGTATTAACATTTTATTTACCTGGTTTTTATGGTGACATAATACCTTTTTCTTTATTTGTAATAGCTTCATTTACAGATTTCTTAGACGGGCTTTTAGCAAGAATGTATAAAGAAGAGTCTAAATTAGGAGAGTTGTTAGATCCTATTGCTGATAAAATTATTGTTGCTACAGCATTGATTTTACTTGTTATGGATGGAACAATAAAAAACTTTGAGGTAATTGCAGCTATAATAATTTTAACACGAGAAATTTTAATTTCTGGATTAAGAGAATTTTTAGCAAAAGGTAAGGTCAATATGCCAGTTTCAGGTTTGGCGAAATTAAAAACATTTCTACAAATGTTTGCTATTTCTATATTGCTCTTAGGGCAGACGGGTAATAAAATAATTAATTTTCAAGATTATAATGCACAAACGATTGGAATTATAATATTATGGTTATCAGCGTTTTTAACGCTTTATACTGGATATGATTATTTAAGAAAAGGGATTGACCATGCAATCTCGGAAGATGAAAAAAATTAAGCTGCTTTCTTTTTTCTGACAGTTTGCTGATAACTCTCAGATAATTTGATTATCGTATTACATACTTCGTAATTAAATTTATCAATCTGAGATACGGGGGTAACTTCAGCAGCAGTACCGGTTAAAAAACATCCTACAAAGTTTTTGAGTTCCTCAGGTTTAATCTTTCTCTCATTAACTTTTATATTCATCGAATTTGCAATTTCAATTACTGTTCTTCTTGTAATTCCATCTAAAAAAGAATCTGGAATTGGGGTATGCAAAGTCCCGTCTTTATCTTTAAAAAAAATGTTTGCTCCAGTAGCCTCTGCAACATATCCCTCGTGATCTAGCATCAATGAATCTGTATAGCCTTGTTTTTCAGCTTCATGTTTTGATAAGGTACAAATCATATATAAACCCGCAGCTTTAGTGTCCCATGGAATTGTATTAGGGGCAGGACGTCTCCAATTAGAAATATTTAATTTGATACCCTCTAATTTTAATTTTGGATCAAAGTATGATCCCCATTCCCAAGTTGCTATTGCAACATGTATTTTTGTTTGTTGGGCAGAAATTGCCATCATTTCACTTCCTCTCCAAGCAACAGGTCTCACATAACCATTTTTTACATTTTGGGTTAGTACAATTTTATTTGATGCTTGATTAATTTCTTTTTCAGAATATGGAATTTCAAAACCCATTCTTCTTGCAGAATGGAAAAATCTTGAGGTATGTTCATCTAATTTAAATATATCTCCGTCATACACTCGCTCTCCCTCAAAAACACAACTCGCGTAGTGTAAACCATGGCTTAATACATGTAGTTTAACGTCTTGCCAATCAACAAGCTCGTTATTGTACCAAATTTTTCCGTCTCTTTTATCGTAGGGTATCATTAGATTTTATTAACAAAAAATATCTTTGTATGTATAATATGTCAATATAACTTACCAAAATGAAACAGTTACTTTACCTCAAAGATAATCAATTAAAAGAATTTATAGAGAAATTATTTGTTAGTTATCGTGAAACATTCGCAGATACTAAAAAAATTTTAGATAAACATAACCTAGGCATTGCTCATCAAAAAGTACTTCATTTGATATCTCAGTACCACGGTATTACTATTTCTGAACTATTGGGTAAACTTAAAGTCACAAAACAAAGTTTGAATAGAGTGTTAAATGATTTAATTAAAATTAATGCTCTTAAATTTAAAAAGGATACTAAGGATACACGAAAGAAACATATTTACCTAAGCGAGCAAGGTGAACATTTATTTAATCAAATTTTTTCGATACAAAAGAAAAGGATACACAAAGCTCTTCTAAACTCATCATCAGATGAAGTTTTGCATTTTAATAGTGTACTTAAAAAAATAATTAATGAATAATTTCCTAGCTCATATTTTAGTTGTAGATGACGACGATGGTATAAGAAAACTTGTCAAACAGTTTTTAAATGAAAATAATTACTTAGTAACAACTGCACAAAGTTCAGAGGAAGCTCAAAACAAAATAAAGATTATTGAATTCGATCTAATTGTACTCGACATTATGATGTCTGGAAAAAGTGGTTTAGAGTTTTTAATAGAAAATAAAAAAAATATTGATACACCTGTTATACTTTTGACTGCAAGAGGAGAGTCTGGTGATAGAATTAGAGGATTTGAAAGTGGTGCAGACGATTATCTTCCTAAACCGTTTGAACCGAAGGAGCTGATACTAAGAATAAAAAGTATATTAAACAGGACAAAGAGTAAAAAATCTAAACACTTGGCAGAGTTTGAAAATATTAAAATTGATTTAAATAAGCTTTTTATATTTAAAAATAATAAACAATATAAAATAAACAATACAGAAAAAATAATTCTTAAAAAAATGATAAATTCACCAGGTAAGACATTATCTAGAGAATTGATAGGTAATCTGATTAAAATAGACAAAGAAAGGTCTGTCGATGTCATTATTACAAGATTAAGAAAAAAAATTGAAGATGATCCTAAAAACCCAAAATATTTACAAACTATAAGAGGTAAAGGTTATGTTTTATGGATTGATTAAATCAATAAAAAAAATTTTACCTAAGCAATTATTTTACCGAGGACTTTTAATTGTCGCTATACCTATAATTATTTTACAAGTAACAATTACACTTGTTTTTTTTGATAGTTTATGGATTAAGACCAATAAAGGTATGACCCGAGCACTGGCCTCTGAGCTTAAAACTTTCATAGATGCCTATGATAACGAAAAAACAGACAAAGATTTTATAATTGTTTTATACAAAGAAAATTTAGATATAAATATTAAATATAAAGAAAATTTAAAATTACCAATACATAACGACAAAAGATGGTTCAGTCCTATTGATAGAACATTAAGACGTGAATTAAAATCTAGAAATTTAAATTATTGGTTTGATACAACATCATATAAACAATTAGTTAATATTAAAATTTCATATGAAAATGGTTTTTTTGAATTTTTTATTCCTAGAGAAAGACTAACCAGCTCATCTGCCCGAATTTTTGCCTTATGGATAACAGTACCTGCTTTACTTGTTATTTCTATAGCAATGATCTTTTTGAAAAATCAAACAAGACCAATTTTAAAATTAGCAGAGGCTTCAGAGAAATTTGGAAGAGGTGAAAAAATTGAGGAATTTGTACCATCTGGTGCTTTAGAAATTAGAAAAGCTGGTTTTGAATTTGAAAAAATGAGAAAAAGGATTATTAGACATTTAACACAGAGATCTGAAATGTTGTCTGGGATTAGTCATGACCTGAGAACACCACTAACTAGAATTAAATTACAGCTCGCGTTAATTAAGGACAGAAAAATAGCATCAGAATTATCTGATGATGTTGATGAGATGGAAAAAATGTTAAATGAATATCTTCAATTTGCTAAAACTGGGGCAGAAGAAAAAACACAGAAATTTAATTTTAAAGTGTTAATTTCATCTCTTTTAGACAAATATGATAATCCAGATATTACACTTGAGAGTCCTGAAAATTTAGAGTTTGAAGGAAGAAAAGAACTTTTAAAAAGATGTTTTAATAATTTAGTTGAAAACTCTTTAAAATACGGAAACAAATTAGCAATAAAAATTGAAATTTTGAGAAAAAATTTTAGGGTTATAATTGATGATAATGGTCCAGGTATTCCAGAAACTGAATACGAAAATGTTTTTAAACCTTTTTACAAAATAGATAAAAGTAGACAAGACACTAAAAGTAGCGTTGGATTGGGGTTGTCTATATCCTCTGACATAATTAGATCACATGGGGGAAAAATTGAGTTGAGCAAATCTATATTAGGTGGTTTAAGAGTTATCGTTTCTTTGCCTTCTTAATCTTTTTTTTATTTGATTTTGCAAGTTCAATCTCAATTTTCTCAATCCTTTTTCTAAGTATATCTAGATCCTCTTTTCCAACAATTTTCATTTTAAACAAAAATTCGTCTCTTTTTGACTTACATATATTGATTATCTCAGAATTTAAATCTTTATAGCTATTAATTCCATTCTCAATCAATTTTCCGAATTTTTTTAACAGTTCTTCTGAATTTGCCATAATATTATTTTTTTTTTGTTATTTAAGTTTATAATATTTTTTATTAATGTTTATCAATAATTTTGACCCTGTTGCCTTTAATTTTTTCATATTAGAGATTAGGTGGTACTCTCTTTCCTATATATTTGGTATTTTACTTGGTTGGTTTTATATTAAAAAATATTTTTTAAAAGATGATTATTCAAAATCACAATTTGACAATTATATTACATATTTAATTCTAGGGATTATTATTGGTGGTAGGATAGGATATATATTATTTTATAATTTAAATTATTATTTACCTCGACCACAAGAAATATTTTTTATTTGGGAAGGTGGTATGTCATTTCATGGTGGTGTAATTGGAGTAATAATATCTTCTCTAATATTTTCAAAAAAAAACGATATAAATGCATTTAGATATTTAGACTTGGTCGCACTTTCAGCTCCAATAGGAATTTTTTTAGGTAGAGTGTCTAATTTTATAAATTCTGAATTATATGGAAGACAAACAGATCTTCCCTGGTCAGTTAAATTTATTAAAATTGATGATTTAAGTAGGCATCCTTCTCAAATTTACGAGGCAATTTTTGAGGGACTAATATTATTTATCATATTAAATATTTATAAAAAAAAATTGATTAATCCTGGTTTGATATCATCATTATTTCTTATGATCTATTCTATTTTTCGATTTTTTATTGAATATACTCGAGAGCCTGACAATCACTTAGGATTAATTATTTTCAAGCTAAGCATGGGCCAAATTATTAGTCTGATTACTTTAGCCTTTGGAGTATTTCTCTTCTATCAAAAAAATAAAAATGAGTCAGAAAAAATTAATAACGCTTGATAGTTTTATAGATGAAGCCCTGTACCACAAGCGTACAGGTTACTATATGAAAAAGTCTCCTTTTGGAAAAAAGGGAGATTTCATAACAGCCCCAGGTATTTCAATTTTATTTTCTGAAATGATAACAATTTGGGTAGTATTATATTGGGAAAGTTTAGGAAAACCGAAAAAATTTAATATTGTAGAATTGGGTGCAGGAGATGGCGAACTTATGTTAAATATGATCAAAACATCAAAAAATTTTCCACATTTTTTTAAAAATTTAAACTTTTATATTTTCGAAAAAAGTAATTATTTAAAAGAAATACAGAAAAAAAAGTTGAAAGGATTTGGTTTAAATTGGATTAGTAATTTAAAAAATTTAGAAAAAAATAAAACCTTATTTATAGGAAATGAGTTTTTAGATGCATTTCCAATAAAACAATTCATCAAAAAAGATAATATTTGGTATGAAAAATATGTGGAAAAAGTAAAGAATAAATACTTGTTAAGAGATATCAAAGTAGATATTAAAAAATACTCTAAAATAGTTGGTTTTAATTTTTTTAATCAAGAAAAATTTATAGAAATATCTTTAAATCAGATAATTTTTTTAAAAAAAATTTCAGTTTTTATAAAAAAAAGAGGCGGTGGAATTTTATTTATCGACTATGGTTTTTTAAACAAAAAAATGTTCGATAGTTTACAGTCTGTATCTAAGCATAGGAAGAGAAATTTTCTATTAAACAAAGGGAAGCAAGATATAACGCATCTTATAAATTTTAGTTTCTTGAAAAAATATTTTCATCATTGTGGACTTAATGCAATAATTACAACACAAGGGAACTTTTTAAAGAATATGGGTATAATGAAAAGAGCTGAAATTATGTCAAAAAATAAATCATTTTTAGCTAAGTCAGATATTTTCTTTAGAGTTAAAAGACTCATCGATATAAAACAAATGGGAGATCTTTTTAAAGTTATTTTCGCAACCCAAAAAAAACACGAATTTAAAAAAGGTTTTAATGTTTAAATCCAAAAAATTTAGTAATTATAATAAAACTATAGTGCACGCATTTTTTAATAGTCAAGGTGGTGTATCAACTGGAATATACAAAGGTTTAAATTGTGGCCCCGGATCTAAAGATAAAAAAATTAATATTAAAAAAAATTTGAATATAGTTAAAAAAAAAATTAAATGTAAACAAAAAAATTTAATTTTATTAAATCAAATTCATAGTAATAAAACTTTTAAAATATTAAAAATAACAAATAATAAAATGTATGGGGATGGTTTTATAACTAAAAAAAATGGTATAGCTTTAGGTATATTAACAGCAGATTGTGCTCCAATATTTTTTTACGATCCAGAAAAAAAAATAATTGGTGCTGCACATGCTGGATGGAAAGGTGCTTTTAAAAATATTTCAAAAAAGATATTGGATGATATGAAATCATGGGGTTCAAATTTAATAAATGTAATTGCTGTCATAGGTCCGTGTATTAGATATAAGAATTACGAAGTAAAGTCAGATTTTAAGAAGAAGTTTCTGAAAAAATATAATTGTAACGGGTGTTTTGTTCAAAAAAATAGTATGATTTATTTCGATTTAAGCAAATTTATTGAAAAACAACTTAGGGAAAATGGTATTAAAAACATAGAAATTATAAAAAAAGATACATTTACAAGAAAAAATAAATTTTACAGTGCAAGATACTCTTTAAAAAAAAATTATAATGATTATGGTAGAAATATATCTTTAATTATGATTAAATAAATTTCTTCAAAAATATGAAAATTCTCACTGGGAATAGTAATAAAAACCTCAGTCATAAAATATCTAAATATTTAAAAAATAAGTTGGTCAACTCAAGTATAAGAAAATTTAGTGACGGCGAAATATATATTGAGATAAACGAAAATATTAGAGGAAATAGTATATTTATAATTCAATCTGTCTCTTCACCTGCAAATGACAATCTGATGGAACTTTTGTTGTGTATTGATGCATTGAAGAGATCCTCTGCAAAAAATATAACAGCTGTAATTCCATATTTTGGATATGCAAGGCAAGATAGAAAAGTTGTTCCAAGAACCTCTATCTCCGCTAAGCTAGTCTCAAACCTGATTACTAATTCTGGAGCTGATAGAGTTGTAACATTAGATTTGCACTCTGGTCAAATTCAAGGTTTTTTTGATATACCTGTAGACAATTTATTTGCAACACCAATATTTGCTCGACATATTAAAAGAAAAATTAAAACAAAAAATATGATATGTGTTGCACCTGATGTAGGTGGAACAGCAAGGGCAAGAGCGTTGGGTAAAATGTTAAATGTTGGATTAGCTATAGTAGATAAAAGAAGACCTGCGCCAGGTAAGTCGGTTGTCATGAATGTAATTGGAAATGTAAAAGATAAAACATGTATAATTGTTGATGATATAATAGATTCAGGTGGAACTATTGTTAATGCTGCGAAAATATTGAAACAACGAGGTGCAAGAGACGTTCATGTATATGTTTCTCATGGAGTTTTAAGCGGTGACGCAGTAGAAAAAATCAGGAAGTCACAAATTAAAAATTTAGTAATTACCGATACAATAGACAATTCGCAAAAAGTCAAAAAAGCTAAAAATATAGAGATATTGACAATATCTAATTTAGTTGGTGAGGCTATAAAAAGAATATCTAATTCTACATCTGTATCTGACTTATTTAATTAACTCTTGAAAAATTTCTATTCATGGGCTAAAAATCCATCTTTTATGAACTCACTAGAAGCTACAATTAGAGACACTAGAACAAAAGGTCAATTGGCAAATTTAAGAAATAACGGCAATGTGCCAGCGATAGTTTATGGTGGGAAAGATGAAAATCAAAAAATTTCAGTTACAAAAAAACAAATTAAATCCTTAATTGAAAAAGAAAATTTTGCTTCTGATGTGATTATATTAAAAGTCGATGGTAAAGAATACAATGTTTTACCAAGAGAAATAGTATTTGATACGGTCAGTGATGAACCAATTCATGTTGACTTTTTGAAAATAGTTTCTGGCTCTAAGATTAATTTAGAAATCCCAGTTAAATTTATTAACAATGACAAGTGTCCTGGACTAAAAAGAGGTGGGGTATTAAATATAGTAAGACGAAGAGTAGAGTTGCGTTGCCCAACAGAAAGTATTCCAAAAGAATTGGTAGTTGATTTAGAAGATCTTGATATCGGTTCAAGTATAAAAATATCATACATAAAATTACCTAAAAATGTAATTCCAACTATCACTGACAGAGATTTTGTTGTTGCAACTGTTGCAGCCCCTACGGTAGTAAAAGAACCAGAAAAACCTGCTGAAGCAGATGGAGATACAACCGAGGGAGGAGCTGAGACAAGTGCGGATGGTGCAACAGAGGGCGGAGACGAGAAAACTAAAGAAACGTCTGACGGCGACAAAAATAAAGATGGAGATAAAAAAGAGGAAAAATCTCCAGCAGATAAAAAGTAATTTTTGAAAAGCTAAATAATTTCATGTTATTATTTGTAGGATTAGGTAACCCAACCCCTGACAGTCAAAACAACCGTCACAATATTGGTTTCAAAGTCATTGATGCAATAAATCAAAAGTTTGGGTTATCAAAACAAAAACCAAAGTTTAAGGGATTATTAACTACAGGTAATATTGGTGATAAGAAGGTTTATGCAATAAAACCACTAACTTTTATGAACAACTCTGGAATTTGTATTAGAGAGCTTATTGAGTATTTTAAAATGGATGCTGCAGATGTAATTGTTTTCCATGATGACCTTGATATTGATTTTGGAAAAATTAAAGCTAAGTTTGGCGGCTCAAGTGCTGGACATAATGGAATAGAGTCAATTGACAAGTTTATTGGAAAAGATTACTCGAGAGTAAGAATAGGTATAGGGAAACCTGAATCAAAAATTTCAATATCAGACTATGTTTTAAATGATTTCAATGACGAGGAAAAAGAGAAATTAGAAAATATTACTGAAAATATCATAGCATCCTTAAATATACTTCTTGATAAAAAATTAGAGTTATTTTCTAGTACTGTGAATAACAAATAAATGGGTTTTAAGTGTGGAATTGTTGGCTTGCCTAATGTAGGTAAATCTACTTTATTTAATGCATTAACAAATTCAAGCATTGCTCAAGCTGAGAATTTTCCTTTTTGTACAATTGAACCCAATGTTGGAAATGTTCCTGTGCAGGATGATAGACTAGACAAATTATACGAAATATCTAAATCAAAGAAAAAAATATACACATCGATTTCATTTATAGATATTGCAGGATTGGTTAAAGGAGCCTCTAAAGGTGAAGGCCTTGGTAACAAATTTTTGTCACATATAAGAGAGGTAGATGCAATTATTCACATGATCAGATGCTTTGAGTCAGACGATATTCAAAATGTCAGTAAAAACGTAGATCCTATTAGAGACTTAGAAATTATAGAAACTGAAATGAAACTTGCAGACATAGAATCTATTGAAAAAAGACTAGAAAAAAGAAACAAAAATAAAAATAGCGATTTACAAAATGAAATTTTAAAAAATACTCTTGAAGTTATAAATAATAATAAAAATCTTCTAGAAATATTAAAAAAATACGACCAGAAAGAAATTAAAATTACTGGACTGCTTAGCTTAAAACCTAAATTATATGTTTGCAATGTAGAGGAAGAAAATATAAGTAAGGGCAACAAACATACTAAATCATTCATCAGCACATATGGCGAAAGTAATACAATTATAATCTCAGCAGAAATTGAAAATCAAATTAATAAACTAAAAGATGACGAGAAAAATAGTTTCATGGAACTACTAAAAATCAAAAATACAGGACTAAATAGTCTTATTAAAAAAGGGTATAATTTATTAGAATTAGAAACTTTTTTTACTTCAGGTCCTGAGGAAAGTAGAGCGTGGACGATTCAAAAAAATTGTGTTGCTCCTAATGCAGCAGGTGTAATTCACTCTGACTTTAAAAAAGGCTTTATAAGAGCTGAAACAATATCTTTTGAAGATTTTGTTAAATTTAGTGGATGGCAAGAGTGTAGAAATAAAGGAAAAATGAGACTCGAGGGTAAGGATTATATAGTAAAAGATGGAGATATATTAAACTTTCGTTTCAATACGTGACCAAATTCTTTTCATGCTAAAGTAAACTAGTATTGTAAGTATTATTAAGTATATTATTGCTCTAAAACCAAACTTATGTCTTTCCTCTAGTTTTGGCTCCGCTGTCCAGGCTAAGAAAGTTGTAATATCTTTAGCCATCTGTTCTGGAGTGGCAGGAGTACCATCTGCATAAGTAACAAGATCATCATAAAGTTGTGGTGGCATTTTAATTTTATTCCCATACATATACTTATTGTAATACACACCATCATCTAATTTCATTCCCTCTGGTGGATCTTCGTATCCTAATATGACTGAATATATGTAATCTGCCCCGCCCGCTCTTGCTTTAACCAAAACAGACATATCTGGGGGATAAGCTCCTCCATTAGATAATTTAGCCTCTTGATCGTTAGCGTAAGGCATTACAAATTTATCAGATAATTTTGCTGGTCTGGTAAACATTTCACCATCATTGTTTGGACCATCAGTAACTTCAAAGTTAGATGCAATTGCTTTAGCTTGCTCAATTGAGAATTCTGGACCACCTTTTTCTGCTAAATTTCTATAAGAAACATATTTTAATGAATGACAAGATGCACATACTTCTGTGTATATTTGATAACCCCTCTGTAAAGAAGCTCTATCAAATGTTCCAAAGAAGCTTTTAAAAGACCAATCTTGTTTTAACAAAGGGTAATTTTCACCTGCTGAATAGGTTATATTTTGAATAGATAAAGTTAAAAATATTGTTGTAAGGTAAATTTTCAATAATTTCTTCACATTTAGCCCAGGCTATTTATTTTTACTTTATCACTTTTGGCTTTGGCCATTGATGGATTTGGCATTCCGCCTAACACGGGTTCTGTTATGCTTAGAGGCACATTTAATGTCCGCTCTTTTCTTCCTAATATAGGCAATATAATTAAGAAATGAATAAAATAGTAAGCTGTAGCGACCCTAGCAATTAACAAATAGATTCCTTCAGCTGGCATAGCGCCCATATAACCTAATATTAAAACATCTGCTACCAAAAACCAATAGAACTGTTTGTAGATTGGTCTGAATAAAGCCGACCTTACTTTAGATGTATCAAGCCAAGGTAATATTACCAAAACAAAAATTGCTGCAAACATTGCAATAACACCTAAAAGCTTATCTGGTATTGATCGCAATATCGCATAAAAAGGTAACAAATACCATTCAGGCACAATATGAGCTGGAGTAACTAATGGATTTGCCTCAATATAATTATCAGAGTGACCGAGAATATTTGGAGAGAAAAAAACAAAAAAAGCAAAAATAATTAAAAATATCAAAAGAGCAAAAATATCTTTAATTACTATATATGGATGAAAAGGAACCGTATCATTAGACGGTTTTTTAATATCAATACCAATTGGATTATTATTACCTGGAACGTGTAAAGCCCAAATATGTAATATCACTAAGCCCAAAATTAAAAACGGAAATAAATAGTGTAAACTAAAAAATCTTGTAAGAGTTGGATTATCTACTGAATATCCTCCCCACAACCAATGTGTGATACTCTCACCTACTAAAGGTATGGCGCTAAATAAGTTTGTTATTACAGTAGCTCCCCAAAAACTCATCTGGCCCCAAGGCAATACATAACCTAAGAAGGCTGTTGCCATCATAAGGAAATAAATTAACATCCCTATTATCCAAATTATTTCTCTTGGAGACTTATAAGAACCATAATAAAGAGCTCTAAAAATATGAATATATACTGCTAGGAAAAACATCGATGCTCCGTTTGCATGAACATATCTAATTAACCAGCCATAATTTACATCTCTCATAATATGCTCCACACTTCCGAATGCTAAATCAGCATGTGCAATATAATGCATAGCAAGCACTAAGCCTGTAATAATTTGTGTTATTAAGCAAAAGGTTAAAATACCTCCAAATGTCCACCAATAATTTAAATTTTTTGGTGTAGGATAATCTGTTAAATGGTTTGCTAAGGTTAAAAGTGGAAGCCTATCGTTAAACCATTTTCCAAATTTAGAACTAGGTGTATATTCGTGTGAGCTCATTTATTTATCCAATCTTAATTGTGTTACTATCTACAAAGGTATATTCAGGAATCTCTAAGTTAGTCGGAGCTGGTCCACTTCTTATTCTTCCTGAAGTATCATAGTGAGAACCATGACATGGACAAAACCATCCTCCCTCATAGTCACCTTTGTTTGTTAATGGCACACATCCTAAGTGAGTACAAATACCAAGTGTTACTAACCATTCAGGTTTCTTCGCTCTATCCTCATCTTTTTCAGGATGTTTTAATTCTTTTAAATTAACTTTTCTTGCTTCCTCGATTTCTTCTTGGGTTCTATGTTTAATAAAAACTGGTTTACCTCTCCATAATACTGTGATCGACTGACCGGGTTGAACCGAGCTTATGTCAACTTCAGTGCTTGCAAGGGCCTTAACTGATGCGTCTGGGTTCATTTGATCAATTAACGGCCATACAGCAGCTCCCACACCAACCGCTCCTGCTGCAGTTGTAGCGGTTAAGATGAAATCTCTTCTATTTGGTTTTTTTTTATCTGAATCAGACATTTATTTAATTAATTAGTTAAGTTGTTATAATATTTATATATGAGAAAAAAAGTATTTTTACATGGTAACAATGACACAGAAAGACACGAATTATAGGCCTAAAATAGCCTTATATGAACCAGATATACCTCAAAATACAGCTGCCATTATCAGAACTTGCTCGTGTTTAGGAGCAAGCTTAGAAATTATAGAACCATGTGGTTTTATTTTTTCAGATAGGAGATTTCAAAGGGTGGTGATGGATTATATAAATATGGAAAAAATTAAATTTTATAAAAGCGCAAAAGAATTTTTTGATAAAAAAAAAGATCAGAGAATAATTTTAATGACTACGAAGGCAAAAAAAATATATACAGAATTTAAATTCAAAAAAAGTGATACATTATTGTTTGGTCGAGAAAGTGCTGGTGTACCTGATAAAGTGCATAAGATGCTAGATTTAAAGTTAAAAATACCAATGGAAAGTAAATTTAGATCTTTAAACTTATCAACATCTGTTTCGATTGTTCTTTCAGAAAATTTACGGCAAACAAAATATTTATAACATGAATCAGGAATTAAAAAAAAGATTAGCAAGAAATTGGTTTAAAATTTTACAAGACGTAATTTGTAAGGAAATTGAAATAATTGAGTCTAGAAAAAGAATTTTTAAAAAAAAAAGATGGTTTAGAGGAAAGAAAAAAAAAGAAGGTGGAGGAGAGTTCAGAATATTTGAAAATGGAAAAGTTTTCGAAAAGGTGGGTGTAAATTTTTCAGAGGTATATGGTAAATTTTCAAATAAATTTAAAAAAAATATCCCAGGGACAGAAAAAAGTTCTAAATTTTGGGCGTCAGGTATTTCAGTTGTAATGCACATGAAAAATCCATACGTACCTGCTATGCATTTTAATACACGATATATAGTAACAGGACATGGTTGGTTTGGTGGTGGAATGGATGTAACACCATGTTTTAATGACAAAAAATTAGAGAAATGGTTTCACTCAAAATTAAAGAATGCATGTGACAAACACAATAAAACGTATTATCCGAGATATAAGAAATGGTGTGATGAGTATTTTTATTTGCCACATAGAAATGAAAGAAGAGGTATTGGAGGAATTTTTTTTGATTACAAGAAAGATAATTATGAAAAAGATTTTTCATTTATAAGAGACGTAGGATTAAATTTTAAAGAAATTTTTAAAGAGATTATAAAAATTAAAAACAAAAAAAAATGGAAAAAAAAAGACAAAGACATACAATATCTAAAGCGAGGAAGATATGTAGAATTTAATTTGCTTTATGATAGAGGTACTAAGTTTGGTTTACAAACTGGCGGCAACGTAGAAGGTATTTTAATGTCCTTACCGCCAATTGCAAAGTGGATATAGAGTGGAAAAAGAACCAATAACCATTAATGGATTACAGAAACTCAAGGATGAGTTAATATTTTTAAAAGAAAAAAAAAGACCAGAGATTGTATCTGCAATTTCAGAAGCAAGATCTCATGGTGACCTAAAAGAAAATGCTGAATATCACGCAGCAAAAGAGCAACAGTCGCATAATGAAGGAAGAATTCAAGAAGTTGAAGACATAATAGCTAGAGCCAATGTTATTGATGTTACAAAATTAAATAACGATGGGAAAGTAATATTTGGATCAACTGTTTTTTTAAATAATTTAGATACTGCAGAAAAAATTAGTTACAAGATAGTTGGAAAAGATGAAGCAGATTTAACAAAGAAATTAATTTTTTTTCAATCACCAATAGGCAAAGGATTAATAGGTAAAAATAAAGGAGATTTAGTAGAAATTAAAACACCATCTGGCTCAAAGAATTTTGAGATTATAAATGTAGAATATATTTAATTATTAATAATTCTGTTTACCTCTTGATTTGTAATTTTAAAATTATTTTGCACCCATACATCCTCAATTTTTTTAAGTTTTGTGCCTAATTCCTTGCCCTCTTTTAAATTGTATTCTTCAATTAAATTTTTAGCCTTAATTGGAAAAATTGGTTTGTTTGTTTCAATTATTGAGTTTTTTAATTTTATCATTTTTGTAATATCCTTTTTTGAAACACAAATTTTAAAGTCAATAAGATCTATCACTAATGACTTATCATTATAATAAACTAATTTGTGGAAATTTTTTTCTGAAAAAAAACTATTATCGCTTAAGTTGGGATAATTCCGATATAGAAATTTTATACGTTTTTTATCATTATTAGATAATTTATATTTATACAAAAAATAGTCAGTATTATCAGTTTCATCTATTATTAAGATAGAAAGCCAAAATAAGAAATCTTTTGACTGTAAAATTTCTAATGCTTGATCATTTAATTTTTCTAATAGATGAATATTTTTTAATTCAGGAAAAACTAAATGTAATATATTTTTTAAAAATTCATCTTCGTTTATTTTAAAAATATTTTTAGATCTAAATATTTTCTCTAATTCACTTAATAGTCTCTCTTTCGAAATTTTATTTATACCGGATATATTTTTTAATATTTTTTTTTGTATATCGAGATCATGTGGTTGATTACTATAATCTAAAAAAAACCTTATATATCTCAATACTCTCAAGTAATCCTCTCTTATTCTATTCTCTGCATTTCCTATAAATTTAATTTTTCCATTTATCAAATCTTTCTTACCTTCAAATGGATCATATAAATTTCCCTCTAGATCCGCATATATACAATTGATAGAAAAATCTCTTCTAGCTGCGTCCTCATACCATTTCTTTGTAAATTCAACATCTGCATGTCTACCATAACTTTTTATATCTCGTCTTAGTGATGTAATTTCAAATTTTTCATTATTTATTTTTGCAGTAATAGTTCCGTGTTCTATTCCTGTCTCAAAAAATTTTATGTTATTATTTTTTAATATTAGTTTTACCTCTTCAGGTGTTAAATCTACTGCTAAATCAATATCGTCTACATTTTCGTTGCTTAAAGCTTTTCTCACGCAACCACCGATAAATCTGATTTGGCAATTATTTAAATCATTAGAAAAAATATTAAAGATTTTTTTGATTTCAGATTTTTTCTTTAAATTTTCAAATTTTAAATTTTTGTTTAAATTGATTTTTTTTTGCTTAATAAATTTTAGTAAAAAATTTTTCATAATTGGCTGGGGCGCTAGGATTCGAACCTAGGAATGGCGGTACCAAAAACCGCTGCCTTACCACTTGGCTACGCCCCAAAATTATTTTTAAACCTTAAATTCTTATATAGTTTTAGATGAAATACACCAATGTTTTTTGTATTTTTTTTTAATTAATTTTGTCCCATTTA
>CABZCF010000005.1 GCA_902524235.1 uncultured Pelagibacteraceae bacterium
ACTAAAATAGATTATAGACCAGTTCACCGATCAACGTTAACAAACGATGTTCAATATTTTCCACCTCAAGAAAGAGTATATTAATGGTCCAAATAAGTTTGCCTCAAAATTCCAAGATACAAAAAGGCAAATATTACAGGGATAAAACAGGATCAAAAAACTTACGCAAAGTTAATATTTATAGATGGGATCCATCAACAGGTGAAAATCCTAGGATAGATACTTATGAAGTTGATATGGATAATTGTCCATCTAAAGTATTAGACTTACTAAATAAAATAAAGAATGAAATAGATCCATCTATTGCTTACAGGAGATCATGTGCTCATGGAGTTTGTGGGTCTTGTGCAATGAATATGGATGGTAAAAATGGCTTAGCATGCACAAAACCACATGCTGAAATAAAAGGAGATATAAATATTTATCCCTTGCCTCATTTAAAAGTTCAAAAAGATTTAATAGGAGATTTATCTACATTGTATAAACAATATGCTTCAGTAGAACCTTGGTTAAAAAATACAAGTAATAATCCTGATAAAGAAAATATACAATCAAAAGAAGATAGAGCGAAACTGGATGGATTATATGAATGTATTATGTGTGCATGTTGTTCCACCTCATGTCCTAGTTATTGGTGGAACGGTGATAAATACTTAGGACCTGCGGTACTGCTTCAAGCTTACAGATGGATTATAGACTCAAGGGACGAAGAGAGGAAAGAAAGACTTAAAAAAGTAGCAGATGAACTAAAACTTTATAGATGTCATACCATTATGAATTGCACAAATGCTTGTCCAAAAGGATTAAATCCAGCAAAAGCAATTGCATCAATCAAAAAAATGCTTGCAACAAGTTAATTACTTAATTAAATAATTTCCACATGAACTTAATACAGCACTTTGTAAACGGTAAGTCATACAAGGGTAATTCAAATAGAAAAGGAAAAGTTTTTAATCCAGCTACTGGTGAGCAAGAATCTGAAGTTCTATTAGGTTCAAAAGAGGATCTTAATAATTCAGTTAATATAGCAAGAAAAGCTTTCGAAAGTTGGTCAGTAAAACCACCCTTACAAAGAGCTAGAGTAATGTTTAAATTTAAAGAGTTAATAGAAAGAAATTCTGAAGAGATTGCAAAATTAATTGTTGCTGAACACGGTAAAGTTTATGAAGATGCCAAAGGATCGCTAACTAGAGGTCTCGAAGTTGTTGAATTTGCTTGTGGAATACCTCAAATGTTAAAAGGTGAATTTACAGAAAATGTTGGATCTGAAGTTGATAGTTGGTCTATAAGACAGCCATTAGGTGTTTGTGCAGGAATAACTCCATTTAATTTTCCTGCTATGGTTCCAATGTGGATGTTTCCTATGGCAATTGCTTGTGGAAATTCATTTATACTTAAACCATCTGAAAAGGATCCATCATGTTCATTTAAGTTAGCTGAATTACTATCAGAAGCAGGATTACCTGATGGGGTGCTTAATGTTGTAAATGGAGATAAAGAAGTTGTTGATGCGATTTTAGAAAATAAAGATATTCAAGCTGTTAGCTTTGTCGGTTCAACACCAATAGCAAAATATATTTACGAAAATGCAGCTCGTAATGAAAAAAGAGTACAAGCATTGGGAGGAGCTAAAAATCACTGTGTAGTAATGCCAGATTGTGACTTAGACCAAGCTGTTAATGGCCTAATGGGAGCAGCTTACGGATCTGCGGGAGAAAGATGTATGGCACAGTCTGTTGCAGTAGCTGTTGGTGATATTGGTGATAGATTAGTGGATAAACTTTCAAAAAAAGTTGAAGTTTTAAAAGTTGGACCTGGTATGGATAATAATTCAGAAATGGGACCTTTGATTACAAAAGAACACTTAGAAAAAGTAAGGGGGTATGTAGATATAGGGGTTAAAGAGGGAGCAAAACTTGTAGTGGATGGAAGAAATTTAAAACTTCAAGGCTACGAAAATGGTTTTTTTATAGGAGGCTGCTTATTTGATAATGTAAAAAAAGATATGAGAATTTATAAGGAAGAAATTTTTGGACCCGTGCTATCAGTTGTAAGGGCTAAAGATTTTGAAGAGGCTTCAGAACTAGTAAATGACCACGAATATGGAAATGGTGTGAGTATTTTTACAAGAGATGGTGATGCTGCTAGGACTTTTTCAAGCAAAATAAAAGTTGGGATGGTAGGTATTAATATCCCAATACCTGTGCCTATGGCATTTCATAGCTTTGGTGGATGGAAAAGGTCACTGTTTGGTGATCAGCATATGCACGGACCTGAGGGTGTTAGATTTTATACTAAACTTAAAACTATAACTTCTAGGTGGCCTTCTGGCATAAGATCAAATCCTGAATTTATAATGCCAACAATGAAATAAGCTATGGGAAAAAAAATTTCATTAATTGGGGCAGGTCAAATAGGAGGAACGCTTGCTCATTTAATTGGGTTAAAAGAAATTGTATCAGAAGTAGTTCTGTTTGATGTTGCATCTGGAGTAGCTAAAGGCAAAGCTTTAGATATTGCTCAATCTTCTGCAGTGGATGGTTTCAATGTAAAACTTTATGGAACAGATAGTTATCAAGATATTAAGGATTCAGATGTAATTATTATTACTGCTGGAGTTCCAAGAAAACCTGGTATGAGTAGGGATGATCTTTTAGGTATAAATTTAAAAATTATGAAACAAGTGTCTGATGGAATTAAATTAAACTGCCCAAATGCATTTGTAATTTGTATTACTAATCCTTTAGATGTTATGGTTATGGCTCTGCAAAAGTACTCTCAATTTCCTAAAAATAAGGTTGTGGGTATGGCGGGTATACTTGACTCATCTAGGTACAAATTATTTCTATCTGAGGAATTTAATGTTCCAATTAAAAAAATTGATGCAATGGTAATGGGTGGACACGGTGATACTATGGTTCCATTACCAGGTTATACAAAAATTGATGGAAAAAAACTTTTAGATTTAATGTCAGAAGGTAAAATTACAAAAGAAAAAATAGAGAGTATAAATCAAAGAACTAGAGATGGGGGAGCTGAAATTGTTAAATATCTTGAAAAAGGTTCTGCATATTACGCTCCTGCTGCTTCAGGAGTTGAGATGGCTATAAGCTATCTAAATGACGAAAAAAAACTACTTCCATGTGCGGCTTATTTGAATGGAGAATATGGCGTAAAGGATATTTATGCTGGAGTTCCAGTTATCATTGGAAAAGATGGTGTTGAAAAAATTCAAGAAATTAAATTAGAGGACAATGAGATTAATGAATTTAAAAAATCTGTAGATTCAGTCCGGAGGCTGTGGGAATCTGCAATAAAGATTGATCCTGATTTAGAAAGATAATGAATATTCATGAACATCAAGCAAAACAACTCTTAAAGGAATTTGGAGTTCCTGTTCCAAATGGTATCTATGGTTTTAGTGTTAGTGAGATAATTAAAAAATCAAAAATTCTTAATACAGAAAAATATGTTTTAAAAGCTCAAATACATGCAGGCGGCAGAGGTAAAGCTGGAGGGATCACAATTGCAAGCAACATAGATGAATTAGAACAAGCTGCAAATCAGCTTTTAGGTAAAATCTTGATTACACATCAAACTGGACCTAAAGGAAAAAAAGTAGAGAGACTTTACGTTGAAGAGGCTTCCAATATAGCAAAAGAATTTTATTTATCTTGTTTAGTAGATAGAAAAAGCTCAAAAATAGCTTTTATTTCTAGTGTTCAAGGTGGAATGGATATTGAGGAAACTGCATTAAAAAATCCAGAAAAAATTATCACTACTAAAGTAGATTTTAAAGAGGATATATCAGAAACTGATTGCGAAAAAATTATTAAAGTTTTTAATCTAGAGTATGACGCTAAGGATCAAGGAATTGAATTAATAAAATCTCTTTATAAAATGTTTAGAGAAAAAGATGCTAGCTTAATCGAAATTAATCCTTTAATTTTAACGAAAGAAAATAATATAGTGTGTCTTGATGCTAAAGTTATCTTAGATGACAATGCAATTTTTAAACATCCTGAACATCTAGAGCTTAGAGATTTACAAGAAGAAGATCCAACAGAGATAGAAGCTAGTAAGCAAGGATTGTCTTACATAAAATTAGATGGAAATATCGGCTGTATGGTAAATGGTGCTGGTTTAGCAATGGCAACAATGGATATAATTAAATTATTTGGAGAAACTCCAGCAAATTTTTTGGATGTAGGTGGTGGAGCCTCAAAAGAAAAAGTCTCGTCAGCGTTGAAAATTATTTTATCTGATAAAAATGTAAAAGGAATATTAATAAATATATTTGGCGGAATAATGAGATGCGATGTGCTCGCTGCAGGGGTCGTTGATGCTGCCAAAGAAACAAAAATTAATGTTCCTTTGGTTGTTAGACTTGCTGGGACTAATGTAGAGGAAGGTAATAAAATTTTAAAAGAATCTAAACTTAAAATAATTCCAGCCACTGATTTGTCAGATGCTGCTGAAAAAATTGTGAAAGAAATAAATTAATGTCCATTTTAGTAAATAAAAATACAAAACTTCTTTGCCAAGGTTTTACTGGTTCACATGGAACTTTCCACTCAGAACAAGCAATAAAATATGGAACAAATTTAGTAGGAGGCGTAACACCTAGAAAAGGTGGTCAAATTCATTTGGGTAAACCTGTTTTTAACACTGTGAAGGAGGCTGTTGAAGCAACAGGTGCCAATGCAACGATGATATATGTACCAGCAAAATTTGCATCTGAGGCAATTATCGAAGCTATTGAGGCATCTATTGATCTCGTTGTATGTATAACAGAAGGTATTCCAGTTTTAGATATGCTTAAAGTAAAAAAATATCTATCAAACTCAAATACGAAATTAATTGGTCCGAACTGTCCTGGTATAATAACTCCTGATGAGTGTAAAATAGGAATAATGCCCGGAAGTATACATAGGAAAGGTTCAGTTGGAATAATTTCACGTTCAGGAACATTAACTTACGAGGCTGTAGATCAAACTTCAAAAATTGGTCTCGGCCAATCAACTTGTGTTGGAATAGGTGGTGACCCAATAAATGGTACAAATTTCATAGACTGTTTAGAGTTATTTTTAGAAGATGAAAATACCGAGTCCATTGTAATGATTGGAGAAATTGGGGGATCTGCAGAGGAAGAAGCAGCTGATTTTATTAAGAACCATAAGATAAAAAAACCGATGGTCGGGTTCATTGCTGGTTTGACAGCACCACCTGGAAGAAGAATGGGTCACGCTGGAGCTATTATTTCTGGAGGTAAAGGTGGTGCTGAAGAAAAAATTAAAACTATGGAAGAGGCAGGAATTTCAATGGCAAAATCCCCTGCAGACATTGGCAAAACATTGCTTAACAAATTGTCACTTTAAAATTTCTTATCAGACATTATAATAAATCTTATTAATGAGTTCTGAAAAAAATTTAAATTTAAAAAAAACGTCATTTTTATCTCAAAATAATAGTGCTTTCATTGAACATATGTACATAAAGTATGTGAACAATGATCCTTCTTTGCCAGAAAGTTGGAAAAAATATTTTCAAGAGCTAAACGAAGATGTATCAGCAATAATAAAAGATATAAATGGTCCGTCTTGGTCAAAAAAAATAGATAATGGCAACAAATATAATTCAAAATTGGATGATATTGAAAAACAAAAAGTTGACTCAGTTAAAGCAATCGCTTTGATAAGAGCTTATAGGATTAGAGGCCACTTAATTGCAAATTTAGATCCATTGGGGATGATGAAAAGAGACTACTTACACGAATTGCATCCAGAAGATCATGGTTTTAAAAAAGAGGATTATAATAGAAAGATTTATTTAAGTTCGTACCTCGATAAAGAATATTCATCAGTTAACGAAATTATGTTGAAGTTGAGAAAAGTTTATTGTTCAACGATTGGGGCAGAGTTCATGCATATATCAGATCCAAAAGAGAAAATTTGGTTTAGAGAGAGAATGGAGCGAAAAGAAAATCAAATTAATTTTACAAATAATGGAAAAAAAGCAATTTTAAATACAATAATAAAAGCTGAAGGTTTTGAGAAATTTTTAGCAAAAAAATTTATTGGTACTAAAAGATTTGGACTTGATGGAGGTGAGTCGTTAGTACCTGCATTAGAACAAATTATTAAACGTGGAGGTCAATTAGGGGTTAAAGAAATAAAAATTGGCATGCCTCACAGAGGAAGATTAAATGTATTAGCTAATGTATTGCAAAAGTCTTACAAGAGGATCTTTAATGAGTTCGCAGGTGAACTAGACTCAAAAAGTGAAGAGTCTGCAGGAGATGTAAAATATCATTTAGGAGCATCATCAAATAGAGAATTTGATGGAAACTCAGTTCATGTTAGCCTAACAGACAACCCATCTCATCTTGAGGCAGTGAATCCAGTTGTTTTAGGCCAAGTAAGAGCAAAACAGTTTTTTCATGGTGATAAAGAAAGAAAACAAGTAATACCAATTTTAATACATGGGGATGCAGCCTTTGCAGGCCAAGGCGTTGTTGCAGAGTGTTTTGCAATGTCAGGTCTTAAAGGACATAATACAGGCGGCACTATACATATAATCGTTAATAATCAAATCGGTTTTACTACAAGTCCTAGATTTGCAAGATCCAGTCCATATCCCTCTGATTTAGGAAAAGTTGTTGAGGCACCAATTCTACATTGCAATGGCGATGATCCAGAAGCAGTTGTGCATTGTGCAAAAATCGCAATCGAATTTAGGCAAAAATTTAATAGAGACGTAGTTATTGATATAATTTGCTATCGAAGATTTGGTCATAATGAAGGTGACGAGCCATCCTTCACTCAACCTTTGATGTATAAAAAAATTAAAGAACATCCGACAACTTTGAATATTTATGCAAATAAACTTATTGAAGAAAATTCGATTTCTAATGACGAATTCGAAAAAAATAAAACAGATTTCAATTTGCTGTTAGACAATCAATTTAAATCAGCAAAAGATGATAAGCCAAAATTAGATTGGTTTGAGGGAACTTGGTCTAGATATAGGCCACAAAAAGGGAAAGATAAGAGAGGCAATACAGGTGTTAACGAAAATACATTGATATCAATTTCCAATAAAATCAATCGTTTAGAAGATCAATTAAAAGTTCACAAAACTATAAAAAAAATATTTTCCAAAAGACACGAAAGTATATTAGCAAAAAAAAATATAGATTGGTCAACATCAGAGGCGCTTGCTTTTGGATCACTTTTAAATGAGGGATTTCCTGTAAGATTAGTTGGACAAGACTCTGGTAGAGGAACTTTTAGTCAGAGACATTCGGTTTTAAGGAACCAAGAAGATAATTCAAGATATATACCTTTAAATAAAGTTTCGAAAAATCAAAAAAATTTCGAAATTGTCGACAGTTTTCTATCTGAATTAGCAGTTTTAGGTTTTGAGTATGGTTATAGCTTGGTTGAACCTGAAACTTTAACTATTTGGGAAGCTCAGTTTGGTGATTTTGCAAATGGAGCTCAAGTCGTAATTGATCAATTTATTGCCTCAGGTGAAAGAAAATGGAATCGTGCATCAGGGTTAGTATTATTGCTTCCACATGGTTATGAAGGTCAAGGGCCCGAACATTCTTCAGCTAGATTAGAAAGATTTTTACAATTAAGTGGTCAAGAAAACCTACAAGTGGTGAATTGTACTACACCTGCGAACTATTTTCATGTGTTAAGAAGACAAATACACAGAGATTTTAGAAAACCATTAATTATCATGACACCAAAATCATTACTTAGGAATAAATTTTGTGTTTCCAAATTAGAAGATTTTGACAAATCAAACTCATTTCATAGAGTTTTAAGTGATCATTCATATTTAGATGATACGAATTTTATTAAGTTAAAGCCTGATGCCGATATAAAGAAAGTAATAATTTGCTCAGGCAAAGTTTACTTTGATTTAATCAAGGCTAGAGAAAATTTAAAAAGAGATGACGTAGTTTTTGTAAGGATAGAACAATTATATCCTTTCCCGGTAAAACCATTAGTTAAAGAAATTAAAAAATACTCCATAAATGCCCATTTTTACTGGTGTCAAGAGGAACCAAAAAATATGGGAGCTTGGAACTCTGTTAGAGATTATATACAATGGACTTTAGATTATATTGGGGCTAATAATAATAAAATTTCTTATATTGGAAGGAATGCAGCTGCATCACCTGCAACTGGTTATGCTAGAAGACATTCAGCTCAACAAGAAGAAATAATTAATGAAGTATTTAAATAAATGAGTGAAAATATATTAGTACCAGTTCTAGGAGAAAGTGTAACAGAAGCAACAGTCGCAAGGTGGTTAAAAAAAGAAGGCGAGCATGTTGCAGTAGATGAACCCGTCGTAGAATTAGAAACTGACAAAGTAAATCTAGAAGTTCCATCTCCAGTAAGTGGTGTAATAGAAAAAATAAATTCGAAAGACGGTGAGAATGTTGAGGTTGGATCTGTATTAGGAACTGTTTCAAACGAGTCAAAAAAAAAAGAAAAAAACGAAAATACAAGTGAAAAAATTCCTCCGATAACCGAAAAAATTATTAAAGAGGCGGAAACAGCAAAGTCAAAAGAACCTTCTAAAGCAGCTGAAAAAGAAACTCATAATGAAACTTCAATGTTTGAAAATGAATCTGAGGAAGAAGCACCTTTAATTTTAACTGACGAAGTTAAAAATGGGAAATCGACAATAATTAATAAACATTTATCACCAGCTGTTAGAAAAATTGTAAACGAACAAAATATTAAACTTGAGGGCATTAAAGGTTCTGGAAAGAATGGGACTATTTTAAAAGGTGATTTATTAAAACTTATGAGTAAAAAGCCTGAGCCTAATCAGAGAAAAGTTAAATATGGACCTGAGGAAAGAATTAAAATGACACGACTAAGACAAACCATAGCAAAAAGATTAAAATCGGCTCAGGAAAATGCAGCAATGTTGACCACGTTCAACGAGGTAGATATGTCTGAAATTATTTCATTCAGAAAAAATAACCAGGATGAATTTCAAAAAAAATTTGGAGTTAAATTAGGATTTATGTCTTTTTTTGTAAAAGCATCTGTAAAAAGCTTAAAATCTTATCCAGCTATAAATGCAGAAATAGAAAATGATGATATAATTTATAAAAATTATTTTAATATTAGTTTTGCTGTTGGTACAGACAAAGGTTTGGTTGTTCCAGTTCTTAAAAATGCAGATGAGATGTCTTTTTCTGATATTGAGTCAGAGATAAAAACTCTATCCGAAAAGGCAAATAATGGAAATCTTTCAATTGAAGATCTACAGGGTGGAACTTTTACTATAAGTAACGGAGGTGTGTATGGTTCTATGCTGTCAACACCAATACTAAATCCACCTCAGTCAGGAGTATTAGGAATGCATAATATTGTAGAAAGACCAGTAGTAGTAAATAATGAAATAAAGATAAGACCAATAATGTATCTTGCATTGTCTTACGATCACAGAATAATTGATGGAAAAGAAGCAGTTTCATTTTTAAAAGAAATAAAACAATATTTAGAGGATCCTGAAAAGTTATTTTTAGAAAATTAAATGTCTGAAAAATTTGATGTTGTCGTTATTGGTGGTGGTCCAGCGGGATATGTCTGCGCTATAAGATCCTCTCAACTTGGCTTAAAAACTGCTTGTATTGAATCAAGAGGTTCATTAGGTGGCACATGCCTGAATATTGGATGTATACCATCCAAAAGTTTATTAAATTTATCTGAAGCATTTCATGAAGCTCAAAGCTTCTCTAAAATTGGTATTGAAACAGGAGATATAAAATTGAATTTAGGTAAAATGATGCAAAATAAAGACAAAGCAGTAACAATTCTAACTAAAGGCGTAGAGTTTTTATTTAAAAAAAATAAAGTTACTTATCTCAAAGGCAGAGGAAGTCTTTTGGATAAAAATAAAATATTAGTAGAAGACAAAAATAATAAACAAACAATTGAGAGTAAGAATATTGTCATAAGCACCGGATCTGAAGCAGCTTCACTACCTGGGTTAAGTTTTGATGAGGAAAAAATTTTGTCATCTACAGGTGCTTTGAATATGAGTAAAGTCCCACGAAAAATGTTTATAGTTGGTGGTGGTTATATTGGGCTAGAAATGGGATCTGTATGGTCCAGATTGGGTTCAGAAGTTCATGTAATTGAAACTCTTGACCACATTACTCCAGGATTAGATAAAGAAATATCAAGTGAATTTTTAAAAATTTTAAAGAAACAAGGTTTAAAATTTCATTTAAGCACAAAAGTCGAAAAAGTTTACAAAACAGAGAAAGGAATAAATATAGAGGTAATAGATGTAAATCAAAAAAAAGTCTTGCACGAGTGTGATGTAGTGCTTGTTTCAGTTGGTAGAAAACCTTACACCAAAAATTTAAATTTAGAAAAGATTGGTATTACTACAGATAGTAAAGGAAGAATAAAGGTAAACAAAAATTTTCAAACGAGTGAAAAAAATATTTATGCTATCGGAGACGTAATTGAGGGACCGATGTTAGCACATAAAGCTGAAGAAGAAGGTATAGCAGTAGCAGAGCTAATATCTGGCCAAGCAGGGCACGTGAATTACGATTTAATACCAGGGGTTATCTACACTACGCCAGAGGTGGCTTATGTGGGAAAGTCTGAAGAGGAACTAAAAAAAATAAATCAAGGATATAAAGTTGGTAAATTTCCATTTATGGCTAATTCCAGAGCAAAAGCGATTAATAAACCAGAAGGTTTTGTAAAAATATTAGCAGATAATAAGACAGACAAGGTTTTAGGTGTTCACATTATAGGACCCCATGCAGGTGAAATGATTGCAGAAATGTCCGTTGCAATGGAATTTGGTGCGAGTTCAGAAGATATTGCAAGAACTTGTCACGCACACCCAACCTTCTCAGAAGCAATAAAGGAAGCAGCTTTATCAGTAGATAAAAGACAAATACATTCTTAATTCCTATGTCAAAACGCGCTCTTACTAATCTAAAATAAAACTATAACAGTAATTCAAATGATAAAGTCTAACAATAACTTAAATTCTAAAATATTTGATGCTAGCGATATCAGTAAACCATGGGATAAGGATAATCAGGCCTGGTGGGATTGGTATGTAACTCTAGCAGATAATAATGACAAAAAACAAAAAATCATTAATGCTAATCCTTTACCAAATATAGCAATACCTAACGATGATGAAGTTCTCTCAGAGTTAAACGAGCCCTATGATTTAACTAATGATCAAATTAAATTTTTTAAGAAAAATGGTTTCATAAAACTCAAAAAGGTTTTTTCACCTGGTACTGTGCTTAAACTTAGAGCTAAGTTAATTAGTCTCTTAAAATATCATTTCCAGGTTGATCCAGATAAAGAAGCAAATGATCGTTTCCTTAGTCTTGAGATGATATGGCTTAATAATTCTCTTCTTCGTGCTTATGTATTATCACCGCGTCTTGGACAAATTTCTGCAAATCTTCTTGAAGTACCAGCTGTAAGACTTTACCACGACAATGTACTTGCGAAACAATCTGGATGTGGTCGTACCCCATGGCACTTCGACGATCATCATTTTCCACTAGACACTAACGACGTAGTGACCGCTTGGGTGCCAGCACAGCCAACACCTATTGAAATGGGACCGCTATCATTTGCATATCCACTAGATGTTCATAAATTAGTTAACTCTGTTTCGTTTGAAAAAACTGGAACGGGATATGACCGAGAGATAACAAATATTTTTTCAAAAAATAAAGTTAGTATTAATGAAACTTCATTTGAACTAGGCGAAGTTAGCTTTCATCACAATTTAAGTTTTCATACAGCCTCACGCAACCGTACTAATCTTAGCCGAGTAGTCTTAGCCAATACTTATTACCGAGATGGAGCGAGAGTAGTTAATTCACCTACAATGGTCTCAGGTGATTGGCAGAAATTTATGCCAAATGTCAATCCAGGAGACATAGCCGCTAGTCCACTCAATCCAATTTGTTGGCCAGTTTAAGACAATCTATGAAAGAAATAAGTAATCAAAAAGGATTAAACTCAATTTGGACCGATAGTCTTACTAGTAACATATATCCTGATGGAAATGCTTTAGTTGATCATTTAAGAACTGTACATAAAAAACATGCTGGCTTTACAGAAGCATGTGCAAGTTCTTGTCGTGATGAAACTGGACGTAATAGTTATGAATGGCTAGCAGAACTTGTACCCGATAATGAGGATTTACGTGTACTAGATCTTGCCTGTGGATCGGGGCCACTTTTAAAAATCTTATTTGATCGCAACAAAAAATTAAATTTGAAAGGTGTAGATATGTGTCCTGAGGAATTAGCATTGGCTAAGGTTCGTCTTGTAAATAGTGGAGCAAATCTTTTTCAGTCAAAAGCACAAAATTTGAATGTAATTAATGATAACTCTATTGACATGGTTTTTTGCCATTGGGCTTTGACATTAATGGATCCTATAGCTCCTGTATTAAAAGAAGTGAGACGCGTTTTAACCTCCAAAGGTAGTTTTGTAGCATTAGTTGATGGACCAATGAACATAGCACCTGGCTATACTGAGGTACATGATTTAATTTATAGTTATGTTCAAGAAGAAATACCTAGCTATGGAAAGATTGATTTAGGTGATCCAAGGGTACGAGGATCTGAGAGCCTTAGCAAACTTGTACGTAAAGTTTTTCCAAAATCAAAAGTAGTTTTTGAAACAAATGTTGTATCTATGGAAGGGCCAGCTACTCAAGTAGCAGAAATTGCAGCAGGGTTTTTCTACGCTGCTTTTGTCCTGAAACCAGAGAAAAGAAAATTGATGATTAGAAGTTTATCTAACTTGCTCGCAATATTCAAAAAAAAAACTGAGGCTAAAAGACAAGGACGATTTTCAATGCCAATTAGTCGTCTTTTAGTTGTACCTGATATAAAATGAAATCATTTTTACAAGAAGTAAGTGTGGGCTTAAGTAAGAAAAATAAGAAGCTTAGTTCAAAATGGTTTTACGACTTTCATGGATCAATACTTTTTGAAAAAATTACTAAGCTGAGAGAATATTACCCAACACGAACTGAAAGAAAAATTTTAAAAAATAATAAAATTGAAATTGCTGAAAAGATAGGTAAAAATGCGGTTTTAATTGAGCCAGGTGCTGGAGACATAAAAAAAGTTAGTATTTTTATGAGCACCTTAGATGAGCCGAAAAAATATATACCCCTAGATATTTCTAAAGATTATATAACTAAAGTATCTAAAGGCTTTAAAAAGAAATTTCCTAAAGTAACTATTATTCCTAAAGGATATGATTTTTCGAGAGATAATAAACTACCTTTTAAAATTAATTCATCAGAAAATGTAACTATCTTTTTCCCTGGATCAACTATTGGTAATTTTGAAAAAAAAGATGCTATTAAATTCTTAAGAATGCTTAAATCAAAATTCAAAGCAAAAAAAATTATTGTTGGTGCTGACTTAGTCAAAGATATTCCAACTCTAATATCTGCCTACGATGACAAAAAAGGTATAACTGCAAAATTCAACAAAAATATTTTACAAAGAATTAATACTGAATTAGGTGGAAATATAAACTTAAATTCTTATAAGCATTTAGTAATTTACAATAAGTCAAAAAAAAGAATTGAGATGCGATTAAAGTCAACCAAAAATAATAATATTAAAATAAATGGTTCAAAATATTTAATTAAAAAAAATGAGGAGATTCACACTGAGAATTCTCATAAATATTCTATTAAATCATTCAAAAAATTAGCTAATGAGGCAGGATGGAATATTGGGAAAACCTGGGTTGATGAAAAAAAACTCTTTAGCGTTCATTTTCTAGATCTGGCTTAATAGTGCAATTTATCCTCTTACTTTTTTAAAAAAATTATTTAAGGTCTTGATAGTTCATGTAAATTTTGAAAAATCAAAAATACTAAATTTCCAGACAACTTCATAAAAATTACGTTAATGAAGGAAAAATAAAAAATAAAATTCCTAAGTTGTTAATAAAATTGAAAAACTATAAAAATTTGTTAAAAATCTTTGGAAAATATTTGTCATTCTTGGTACATTCTCGGCACGGAAAGAATGAAGATTAATTTAATCAAAAAAGATTTGCAGTTCGAAGTTTCTAGTGTGTGTTTGGAAACATCAAAACATTCGTAATATACAAATTAAATAATTATGAAGTATCCTGTACTTTTACCAAACATATTCGATCATCCATTTACATATGAAAGTGATATAAAACTTAGCATTGGCCAGTATGTTGAGGTTCCTTTTGGTAAAAATACTCTAAATGGAGTCATTTGGGATAAATTTGAGGAAAAAAACAACAAAAAATTTAAAGTAAAAAAAATTATAAAAAGACTTGATATTCCAAAATTAAGTTTAAATACAATAAATTTTTTAAACTGGTTTTCAAAATATAATCTTATTCCTAAAGGTATGTCGCTTAAACTACATCTTTTAAGCAAAAAAGGTGTTGAAAATAATTTAAAGTTTGACTACGAAAAGTACAATTTTAAAACTAAGGTTCACGATATTGAATTATCCGATGAACAAAAAAAAGCTTTAATTAATATAAGTAAAATAAAAGACAAATTTAGAGCTCATGTTTTACAAGGCACAACTGGATCTGGAAAAACATACGTATATTTTCAATCAATTAAAAATAAAATTAGAAAAGGTTATCAATGTTTAATATTATTGCCTGAAATTGGATTAACATTCGATTTCGAAAAAAAATTTGAGAATTTTTTTGGTTTCCGACCTGCAATTTGGCACTCTCAAATTACAAAAAAAAACAAGAAAGTTATATGGAATGGACTAGTTTTAGGAAAAATCAAGGTGGTAATAGGTGCAAGGTCCTCTTTATTTTTACCATTTAAAAATTTAGGTGAAATAATTGTAGATGAGGAACACGATCAGTCATACAAACAAGACGAAGGCGTAACTTATAATGCCAGAGATATGGCTGTAGCCCGTGCACAATTTGAAAACATTCCTATAAATCTTGTTAGTGCAGTTCCTTCAATTGAAACTTATGAAAATATTCGAAAAAAAAAATATTCTTTTTCAAGATTAATAAATAGATATAAAAACTACAATTTACCTAAATACGAGATAATTAATTTAAATCAAAATAGATTAGAAAGTAAATCTTGGATAAGTCCGCTTACAAAAAATAAGGTAAATGATCATCTACTTAATGGTGATCAGGTACTTTTTTTTTTAAATAGAAGAGGTTATTCTCCTTATGTAATTTGTAAAAATTGTCATAAGGTTTTCTCATGTCCTAATTGTTCTATAAATTTAGTTTATCATTTAAATACAAATAAACTTATATGCCACTATTGTGGTTACAAAACTGAATTACATAGAAAATGCAGTAAGAATGTTAACTGTGATGTTATTTTTAGCGGTCCTGGTGTAGAAAGAATAAGTGAAGAGGTAAAAAAAAAATTTCCTAAATTTAATTCGGTAATATTTTCAAGTGATACGATGAGTAAAAAATCTTCTAAAGAAACTCTAAAGAAGATAATAAATAATGATATAAATATACTTGTTGGAACTCAATTAATTTCTAAAGGTTTTCATTTTCCAAATTTGAACTGTATAATAGTTTTAGATATTGATTTATCATCCATGGGACATGATTTAAGGTCATCGGAAAAAAATTTACAATTGTATCATCAATTATCTGGAAGAGCTGGAAGAGCTGGAAAACCTGCGACAGTGTACTTTCAAACATATGATCTCAAATCAAAAACAATAAATCAGATTGTTAATCAGGATCCATTCAATTTTTTAGAAAATGAACTTGAAATAAGAAAAAAATATAATTTGCCACCATATGAGCGGTTTATTGCAATTATAGTAACTGCTTCAAATGAAAAAAAATTATTTGATTTTTCAAATGAACTTAAAAATTATCTTTCTAAAAAAATAAGTGGCAAAATACTTGGTCCTGTTCAAGCTCCTATTTACAAAATTAAAAAAAAATACAGAAATAGGCTTCTAATAAGAGCAAGCAAATCTATGGCAATTCAAAATAATTTGTCGAAAGCTTTAAAAAATTTCAAAATTCAACCTGAAATAAAACTGACGGTTGATGTTGATCCTATTAGCTTCAATTAATTAATAAAATATACATGTTTTGGTAAATCTGTCGCTTGAAGGGAAATACTAGTTATGCTAATTAATTGCCAGTTTTAGAGTAAATAAGGAACATTAATTGACTTCAAATAATCTCACACTTACTGCAAATAATAGCTATTCTCAGGCATTATACGAATTAGCCGAGGAAACTAAAGATTTGTCAAAAGTTGAGGATGAAGTTAATTCAATACTAAAACTAATTGGTGAAAACGCAGATTTTAGAAATTTAATAAAAGATCCAACAATAAAAAAGGATGAATTGATGCAAGTAGTAATCGCTTTCTCAAAAACATTTAACCTCAGTGATATATTCAATAAATTTTTATGCTTTTTAGTAAATAAAGCTAGACTATTTTATTTGGAGAAAATTTTAAAAGATTTTTTAATTATAAGCTCAAATAAAAAAGGTGAAATAATTGCAAAACTTAAAGCTGCGAAACAACTAAATGATGAAGAAATAAATAATATAAAAAAAGATTTAACAGAAAACTTTGGATCAAACCTAAAATTAAATTTTGAACATGACCCTAGTTTGTTAGGGGGTTTGATAATACAGATTGGAAGTGTGATGATTGATACTTCGATTAAAAGTAAATTACAACAATTAGAAACAAAAATGATAGAGGCATAAATGGAAATAAATCCTTCAGAAGTAACAAAGATTTTAAAAGAGCAAATAAAAAAATTTGGTGACAAAGCAGAAGTTTCTGAGGTTGGTCAAGTTTTGTCAGTAGGAGATGGTATTGCAAGAATTTATGGCTTAGACAATGTTCAGGCTGGAGAGATGGTAGAATTTTCTGATGGCTCCAAAGGTATGGCTCTTAATTTAGAGAGTGACAACGTCGGGGTAGTAATTTTTGGTGATGACAGGGCCATCAAAGAGGGTGATACTGTAAAAAGAACTGGTGCTATTGTTGACGTGCCAGTTGGTAAAGAATTATTAGGAAGAGTAGTCGATGCATTAGGGAATCCTATTGATGGCAAAGGATCATTAGATAAATCATTAAAAAGAAATAGAGTTGAGGTCAAAGCTCCTGGTATTATTCCAAGAAAATCTGTGAGCGAACCAATGCAAACAGGATTAAAAGCTATTGATAGCTTAATACCTGTGGGAAGAGGTCAAAGAGAACTTATTATTGGTGACAGACAAACGGGAAAAACTGCAGTTGCAATCGATACTATTATAAATCAAAAGAAAATTAACGAGTCAGACGATGAAAGTAAGAAACTTTATTGTATATATGTTGCAGTAGGTCAAAAGAGATCAACTGTTGCCCAGATTGTAAAAACCTTAGAAGATGCTGGAGCTATGGAATATACAACGATTGTATCTGCCACAGCGTCAGACTCCGCGCCACTACAATTTTTGGCTCCATATACTGGATGCACAATGGGTGAATACTTTAGAGACAATGGGATGCATGCTTTAATAATTTATGACGACTTGTCAAAACAAGCAGTTGCATACAGACAGATGTCATTATTGCTGAGAAGACCTCCGGGAAGAGAAGCTTATCCAGGTGACGTATTTTACCTTCATAGCAGATTATTAGAAAGAGCAGCAAAATTAAACGATGAAAGTGGAGGGGGTTCATTAACTGCATTGCCGATAATTGAAACACAAGCTGGAGATGTCTCTGCATATATACCAACAAATGTTATTTCTATCACAGACGGACAAATTTTTTTAGGAACAGAGATATTTAACCAAGGAATTAGACCAGCAATTAACGTAGGATTATCAGTTTCTAGAGTTGGTTCAGCCGCTCAAACAAAAGCAATGAAAAAAGTCGCTGGTTCTATAAAATTAGAACTTGCACAATATAGAGAGATGGCTGCATTTGCTCAGTTTGGTTCTGATTTAGATGCTTCAACACAACAATTACTAAATAGAGGTTCAAAACTAACTGAACTTTTAAAGCAAAAACAATATTCTCCTATGACAGTAGAGGAACAGGTAATTTCAATATTCTGTGGTGTAAGGGGTTTTTTAGATGATATAGAATTAAAAAATATTTCAGAGTTTGAACAAAAAGTAATTGAAAAATGTAAGAATGAAAATTCTGACATAATCGAGTCAATCAGAAATACCGGAAAACTTGATGATGAAAATGAAAAAAAACTTTCTGAGGTTATTTCAAACTTAAAAAGCAATATGAAGTAATTTATGCCAAGCTTAGATGATTTAAAGAAAAGAATAACTAGTGTTAAATCTACTCAAAAAATTACCAAAGCTATGAAAATGGTAGCCACAGCAAAGTTAAGAAAAGCACAAGAGAACGCGGAAAAAGGTAGACCTTATTCAGAAAGAATGAACAATATAATACTTAATTTATCAGGCGGAGTATCCGATAAAGAAAATTCCTCAAAACTTCTTGTCGGGACTGGTAAAGATGATACTCATTTATGTGTAGTGCTTACAGCTGATAGAGGTTTATGTGGAGGTTTTAACACAAATATTATTAAAAAAGCGAAAAGTCATTTCGAGGATCTTAAAAAACAAGGAAAAAATTTAAAAATTATAACTGTAGGTATGAAAGGTTATGATCAATTAAAAAGAAACTATAGCAATCAGATAATTGAAAAAATCACGTTTAAAGAGTCAAAAAATATTAATTATTTTGATGCAGATAAAGTAGGTAAAATTGTTTTGGAAAAATTTGAAAAAGAAGAATTTGACGTTTGCCACATTTTTTATAATCAATTTAAAAATGTTATGATACAAATTCCCCAAAAACAACAAATCATACCTCTTCAAAAAGAAGAAAATGCAGATACACCAGAAAAGGATAATTTAAATTATGAGTTTGAGCCTGACGAGGACGAAATATTGAATAACCTATTACCAAAGAATATTTCAACACAAATTTTCAAGGCAATGTTAGAGAATTCAGCAAGCGAACAAGGATCTAGAATGACAGCTATGGACAATGCAACTAGAAACGCGGGCGAATTGGTTGACAAATTATCTATTGAGTACAATAGAAGTCGTCAAGCAGCAATTACAAAAGAGTTAATAGAAATAATATCAGGAGCAGAAAGTTTATAATTATGAGCAAAAAAGGATACATTACACAAGTTATAGGAGCGGTAGTTGACGTTAAATTTGACGGTGAATTACCTGAAATATTAACCGCTTTAGAATGCAACAATGGCGGAACCAGATTGGTCTTAGAGGTTGCTCAGCATTTAGGAGAATCGAGTGCAAGAACAATAGCTATGGACAGTACAGAAGGTTTAAAAAGAGGTGATGAAGTAGTTGATACTGGAAAACCAATACAAGTCCCAGTCGGTCCTGAAACATTAGGCAGGATAATAAATGTAATTGGCGAACCTATAGACCAAAAAGGAAATGTTCAAACAAAAGAAAACTGGCCAATACATAGACAAGCACCTTCATTTAATGATCAGTCTACAGAAACAGAAATTTTAGTAACTGGAATTAAGGTAATTGATTTATTAGCACCATATGCAAAAGGCGGAAAAATAGGTTTATTTGGTGGAGCAGGAGTTGGCAAGACAGTTATTATAATGGAATTAATAAATAACATTGCAAAAGCGCACGGGGGCTTTTCTGTGTTTGCAGGAGTTGGAGAAAGAACTAGAGAAGGAAATGATCTATATCACGAAATGATTGAGTCGGGAGTAATCAAACCAGATGGTGATGGTTCAAAAGCTGCATTAGTATATGGCCAAATGAACGAACCGCCAGGTGCTAGAGCAAGAGTAGCTTTAACAGGATTAACAGTTGCAGAGTATTTTAGAGACCAAGAGGGCCAGGACGTTTTATTTTTTGTGGACAATATTTTTCGTTTTACACAAGCGGGCTCAGAGGTTTCTGCGCTATTAGGAAGAATACCCTCTGCAGTAGGCTATCAACCTACTTTAGCAACCGATATGGGAAATCTTCAAGAAAGAATTACAACAACAAATAAGGGTTCAATTACGTCTGTACAAGCAATTTATGTTCCTGCAGATGATTTAACAGACCCGGCACCTGCTACATCTTTCTCACACCTAGATGCAACTACGGTATTGTCTAGACAAATTGCAGAGTTAGGTATTTATCCAGCAGTCGACCCATTAGACTCGACTTCAAGAATACTAGATCCGAGAATCGTTGGAGATGAGCACTATAGAGTAGCAAGGGAAGTTCAAAAAATATTACAAACTTATAAATCTTTACAAGATATAATTGCTATATTAGGAATGGATGAATTATCTGAGGAAGACAAACTTACAGTTGCAAGAGCTAGAAAAATTCAAAGATTCTTATCTCAACCTTTTTTCGTTGCAGAAGTTTTTACAGGGTCTCCAGGTAAACTTGTTGATTTAGAATCGACAATCAAAAGTTTTGATGCAATTTGCAAAGGTGAATATGATCATTTACCGGAAGCGGCTTTTTATATGGTTGGTACAATTGAAGAAGCAGTAGAAAAAGCAGAAAAAATGGCAAAAGAAGCAGCAGCTTAATGAGCGAAGAGTTTAAAATAGAAATTGTAAATCCAGAAAGATCTTTCTTTTCAAGCGAGAATGTTACAGAAGTTGTAGTACCAGCATTTGAAGGAGAGATGGGAATTTTAAAGGACCATATATCCATAATTTCCTTTCTTAAGCCAGGTATAATTAAAATTTTTTCAAAAAACGTTGAAGAAAAGTTTTATGTCGATGATGGTATCGTTGAGTTTAAAGATAATAATTTATCTGTGCTTACAAGTTCAATTTTTAATTTAAAAGACTTTGATAAATCAGTCATTGATAAAAATTTAAGTGACGCTGAAAAATCCCTAGAAAACCCAGATCTTGATGACCAAAAAAAATTTCTTATTGAACAAAAAATTGAAAGTTTAAGATCTATCTCTACTTCTTAAATATTATATTGTTAACTTCTTGTTGGATTTTTTTGTAAACATTTAATTTAAATGGAACAACAACATTAGTTAAATTTTCATTAGACTCCCATTTCCATTCAAAAAATTCTGGTTTTTTGGTCTTTATGTTAATTTCACTATCTTCTCCATTAAAACGCATAATGTACCATTTCTGTTTCTGTCCTCTAAATTTGCCTTTCCAAATAATACCTAGTAAATAATCTGGCAATTCATAAGTAAGTATATCCTCTACTTCTTTTAGTAAACTTACACTTTTTATACTTGTTTCCTCTTCTAATTCTCTTAAAGCAGCATCGTATAAATTTTCACCTTCATCAACGCCACCTTGAGGCATTTGCCAAAAATTTTTTGGATTATCAATTCTTTTCGCTACAAAAATTTGATTCTGCTTATTTAAAATTACAATTCCAACTCCGTTTCTCAAAGGAAGATTTTTATACTTTTCTAACATTTTCAACCATTCAGAAGTTTCAATGCGAAATCTAGTTGGTTGTCAGTCTCGGTATTAATTCTAAATGAATCACTTTCTTCAGCGACTTCAAAATCAGGAACAACTCCAACATCAGATATTGAGTCCCCAGAGGGTAAATAATATTTTGAAACTGTGAGTCTAATTGCACCTTTATTGTCCAATGGTATTATTGATTGAACAGACCCTTTTCCATAAGTGGCCTCACCAATTAAAATTGCTCTCTTATGATCTTTCAAAGCGCCTGCAACTATTTCAGAGGCAGAAGCTGACCCATAATTTATTAGAACTAAAATAGTATCTCCATCAATTATATCTCCTTTTTTTGCAAACCATTTTCTATTTTCTGAATTTTTTCTGCTTTTTGTTGAAACTATTTCACCATTTTCAAGAAAGAAATCTGAAATTTTAATTGCTTGTGATAGCAATCCTCCAGGATTATTTCTTAGATCTAAAATATATTTTTCTATATTTTTGTTTTTCTTAAATTCACCCAATTTCTTTTTAATTTGGTCAGAACTATTTTCATTAAATGAAGTTAACCTGATATAACCAACATTTTTATCTTTAATTTCTGTTTTAACAGATGCAACTTCAATAATTTCTCTAGTAATAGTAAAAGTTAGTGCTTTTCTTTCTCCTCTTCGTCTTACTGTTATTTCAATATCTGAGCCAACTGGACCTCTCATTAACTCTACAGCTTCAGATAAAGATTTCCCTTGTACTTGTATTTCATTAATTTTGACTATGTAATCGCCAGCCTTAACACCAACTCTGTAAGCTGGTGAGTTATCTATTGGTGATATAACTTTTACAACTCCTGCCTCCATTCCTACTTCAATTCCAAGACCTCCAAATTCTCCACTGGTTTCAGTAGCCATATTTTCAAACATTTCTGGTGACATATACGCTGAGTAAGGATCGAGAGATTGTAATACACCATTTATAGCTGCATCCATCATCTCGCTTTGATTAACATCATCAACGTACTGCTTATTTATTTTGTTTAATACCTCACTAAATAGATCTATTTTTTTATAAATATCTTCCTCAGATTTTGAGGACAGAGTTAAAAAATTAAAAACTATAAGAAATAAAATAAATAAGTTTTTTAGATTAAATTTCATATAATTACTTTTTCTTTCGGAATTAATTCCGACCACATTTTTTCTAATTCATAAAACTTCCTTTTTTCTGGATTAAATAAATGAACTATAAGATCTATACCGTCTACCAATTTCCAATCATTACTATCTTTGCCCTCAATTTTTGAGTCTACGATACCCTGACGTTTGAATTCACTCAAAACTTGTTCTGATAAAGATTGTAAATGTCTAGATGATGTTCCGCTAGCTATTATCATATAGTCCGCAACAGAAGATTTTCCTTCCAAATCAATTGCTACGATATCTGATGCTTTATTGCTATCTAGAGTTTTTATGATTTTGTCTTTTAAATTCAAATTATTACCAAATTATAATTTACTGTATCAAAATTTTCTTAATTTTGAAGATGAAATATTGACTTTTTTAAATGTAATAAAATCAAAAGTTTTGTCACCCATTTTTTGGTAAGCGACAGATTTAAGTGATTTCAACTTGTAGCCACCTCTGTCAAAAACCAATATTTTACATTTGTTACAAATGTCTCTCCATTTATACCACTTATGAAAATTAATTAAATTATCGGCCCCAATTATAAAAAATAGTTGTGTATTGTGATATTTTTTTTCTATAAATCTGATCAAATTAATTGTTCTATTGGATCGAAATTTTTTCTCGTAATATTCTATTTTTATAAATTTATTTTTCAATGCTAACTTCTTAGATAAAAAAATTCTTTTTTTTAAACTATTTTCACATTTATTCTTAAATGGATTCTTATTTGTTACAGCCCATATAACAGTATTTAATTTAAATCTTTTTTTTGCTTCTAAAGAAATTTTTAAGTGCCCTACATGCGGTGGATCAAAAGAGCCACCCAGAATTCCTAATTTTTTTTTTCCTAATTTTCTCAAATTAATCTCTTATTTGACCCGACCCATAGACTTCGTACTTATATGTAACCAACTGGGCAAGACCTACAGGACCTCTAGGTGGAAGTTTATTAGTAGAAATTCCGACTTCCCCTCCAAAACCAAATTCCCCACCATCCGCAAACTGTGTTGAAGAATTATGAATAGCTATTGAACTTTTCACTTTTTTCATAAATAAATTAGCTTTTCTTTTATTTTTTGTAATGATTGCATCAGTGTGCATTGTACCATATGTATTTATATGATTTATCGCTTCATCCAAATTCTTTACAGATTTCACTGCAATTTCAGCTGACAAATATTCTTTACTCCAATCACTTAAATTTGCACTCTTAGTTTTTCCTTTATAAATATTTTGAATTTTTTTATCAGCATGAATTATACAATTTTTCTTCTCTAATTTCTTTAATATTGAAAGAGCGTATTTTTTTAAAACTTTCTCGTGAATTAGCAAAGTTTCGGTTGCTCCACAAATACTTGTATTTCTCATTTTAGCGTTAACTACAATTTTTTCTGCCATTTTCAAGTTTGCATGTTCATCGACATATGTATGACATACTCCCTCTAAATGACCTATCACTGGAATTTTTGAATAATCCTGCACAGTTTTAACTAGACCTTTGCCCCCTCTAGGAATAATTACATCGATATAATCTTTCGTGTTAGACAGCATTAATTGGACTATCTTTCTGCTCTTATGCTTTATAAACTGAACGTAATTTATATTAACATTGTAAAATTTCAGCGCCTCACGAAATAGATCAGAAATTAACTTATTACTATAATAAGCCTCTGATCCTCCTCTTAAAATTACACAGTTACCTGATTTAAAGCATAGACACGAAACATCAGAGGTTACGTTGGGTCTGCTTTCATAAATTACGCCAACTACCCCCAATGGAACAGTTACCCTTCTCATTTTTAACCCATTAGGTCTTTTCCATTTTTTTAAAATTACATTTACAGGATCTTTCATCCTAGATATCTGTTGAATACTAGAAATTATATCCTTAATTTTTTTTTCATTTAATTCAAGCCTTTCTATCATATTATTTTTCAAACCATTTTTTTTTGCATTAAATATATCTTTTTTATTATTCGATAAAATTTTAAATTTATTTTTATTTACTAATTGAGCGAATTTTAGAAGAACTTTATTCTTAATCTTATTATCTATAATTTGATTACTTGCTTTCTTAGCTTTTTTACATATTTCAATTAATTTAGTTTTCATTTAAACCTCTACCATATCATCTTTATGAATAACCTCAGATTTAGATACGTATCCTAACAAATCTTTAATTTTATTTGAATGTTGACCTTGAATTTTTTTAATTTCTACAGAGCTAAATGAACTTAATCCTCTCGCGTACTCTTTATTATTTTTATCCAATATTCTTATATGGTCACCTTTAATAAATTGCCCATTAACCTTTTTTATTCCCGTTGCTAAAAGGCTTTTACCTTTTTTTAGTGCTTGTACTGCTCCATCATCAATTATTAAATCTCCTTTAGGAGAAATTGAGCTAATAATCCACTTTTTCCTTGCATGCAACTTTGAAACTTTTGGCAAAAACCAGGTGCCTTTGTTTGTTTTATCAATATTTAAAATTGGCCTATTCATTAAACCATTTGCTATTACCATATTGCATCCTGAGTTTTGGCAAATTTTAGCAGCCTCAATTTTAGTTGTCATACCTCCTGTGCCATGTTCACCAATACTTTTAGTTGCAATTTTTTCGATGTTCGTATCAATGATATTAATCGTATTAATTAATTTTGCATTTTTATTAATTTTTGGGTTTGAAGAGTACATTCCATCTACATCTGAAAGTAAGATTAAACAATCAGCCCCCAATATTTGAGCCACTCTTGATGCTAATCTATCATTATCCCCATATTTTATTTCGGAAGTAGCAATACTGTCGTTTTCATTCACTATTGGGACGTAATTAAGGTCAAAGAGATTTTCAAAAGTTCTTTTTGCATTTATTGCTCTACGTCTTTGTTCAGTATCTTCTAGAGTAATTAAAATCTGTGATAAATTAATTTTATATTTATTAAATATGTTTTTATATAAATTCATTAATTCAATCTGACCAATTGAGGCAACAGCCTGGCTCTTATCAAGATTTATACTTTTTTTGTTTATTTTTAGTTTTTCGCATCCTAAAGCAATAGCTCCGGAACTTACAATTATGACATTTTTTTTTTTATTTTTTAAATTTTTAATATCTAAAGCAAATTTTTCTAACCATGTTCTTCTTACTTTTTTCTTAGCATCAATTAAAAGAGATGAACCAACCTTAATTACTATAGTTTTATAATTCTTAAGATACATATTTAATTACTTTAGCTTTAATTTTTGATACAAGTTTTTTTTCTAATGTTGATAATATCCATATTTCTTTTCCAGTCTTACGCTTAAATTCTTTTTTTTTAACATTTAGTTCTGTAGTTTCTATTAAATCAACTTTATTAAAAATTACAATTTCTTCCTTTTTTAATAGGTTTTTACTATATTTACCTAATTCGCCTCTTACTTGATTGTACGATCTTATCAAATCTTTTTCATTAACATCGATTAAATGTAGTAAGGTTTTACATCTCTCAATATGTTTTAAAAATTTAATCCCCAGTCCAAGTCCGGAATGAGCATTTTTGATCAAACCAGGGATGTCTGCCAAAGTAATTTCTTTATCATCATATTGTGCAACACCTAAATTTGGGTTTAGTGTGGTAAATTTATAATTTGCAATTTTAGGCTTTGCGCTAGTTACTGATGCCAACAAACTAGATTTACCAGCATTAGGCAGACCTATAATACCAATATCTGCGATTGTTTTAAGTTGGAGCCATATCCAAAATTCTTCTCCTATTTTTCCTTTAGTAAATTTCTTTGGAGCTCTATTTGTGGAAGATTTAAATTTAGTATTACCAAATCCTCCCTTACCACCTATTGCTGCTACGTACTCTTCGTTTTCTTTTTTAAAATCATATATTAATGTTTTGTTGTCCTCCTCGTAAACTTGTGTACCAACAGGAACCTTTAAATATAAATTTTCACCACCTCTACCTGTTTGATTTTTGCCTTTACCATCTTCACCTCTTTTTGCCTTAAAGTGTTGCTGATATCGAAAATCTATTAAGGTATTTAAGTTCCTCTCAGATATTAAAATAATTGATCCACCTTTTCCTCCGTCACCTCCATCTGGTCCACCAAACTCAATAAATTTTTCTCGTCTAAAACTAGGTGAACCTGATCCTCCATCACCTGCTTTTATATATATTTTTACTTGGTCTAGAAATTTCATACTACAATGTTATAGTTGGATTAATTAGTTGGGTTTTACTGAAACTACAGTTCTATCAGATTTACTTTTTTTGAAAATAACCTTACCCTTAATAACTGAAAAAATTGAATGATCTTTTCCCATTTTTACATTGTCTCCTGGGAAAATTTTTGTACCTCTTTGCCTAATAATTATGTTTCCTGGAAGAACTATTTCACCACCGTATTTTTTTACCCCCAGTCGTCTACCGGCACTATCTCTTCCATTCCTCGACGAACCACCTGCTTTTTTTGTTGCCATAATAAAATATTATTTTTTTTCCTCAGTTTTTAAATTTTCTAATTTTTTTTCTTTTTTAACATATTTTTCAGCTTCTGCTATTACAGAGCCATCTTTAGAAAATATTCTGTTAATTCTCACCATTGAATATTGTTGTCTGTGTCCGTTTTTTCTTCTTGAATTCTTACGTCTTCTTTTTTTAAAAATTAAAACTGTTCTTTCTTTTGAATTTTTAATTAAATCTGCCTCAACCTTTGCACCATCTACAGTCGGACTACCAATTTCAAAAGATTTTTCATCGCCATAAGCTAGAACTTCTTCAAACTCTATTTTTGATTCAGGTTTTGAATCTTTCAACAGCTCTACTTTAATTATTTCTCCAGCACTTACTTTGTATTGTTTTCCACCAGTTTTTATTATCGCAAAAGACATTTTAATTTAAAATTTATTAACAGCAATATAGTCAGAGGCTCCTTTTAGTCAAGTTGAATAACCTAGAAATTATCCTTTAATTCTCTCAATTTTGAAAAGGAATTCAAATCTTCACATTTTAGAAAAATATTACAGTCTAGCTCTTCTTTTAAATAAGTTGGTGTTGTTGGTACATTATTTTTTAATTTATTTGTGATTTCTAAAATTTTATTTTTTAGTTTGCTGTTATTAGGATCATGATAGCTACAGAATTTTGAATTTTGAAAAGTATACTCGTGACCAAAATATATCAATGTATCTTTTGAAAAATTTTTAATTAATTTTAAAGAATTAAACATTTGGTCGTATGACCCTTCAAAAATTCTCCCACAACCTAAAGAAAATAGCGTATCTCCGGTAAATAATAAATTTTGAATATGAAAATGGAATATTACATGACCTTTAGTATGACCAGGAGTGTGATATGTTTTAAATTCAAAATCATTATTTTGATATAATTCTTTATCTTTAACAAAAATATTAATTCCGGGAATATTATCTTTATCTTTATTAAAGCCTATTACACTACAATTAAATTTTTCCTTTAAATCTAAATTTCCACCTACATGGTCACCATGATGGTGGGTATTTAGTATATATTTTAAATTTAACTTTTCTTTTATAATAATGTCAATTATTGGCTTTGATTCTCCTGGATCAATTACACAGGCATTACTTTCCTCATTTATAAGAATATACGAAAAATTATCATCTAGGCACTTGACGGTTATAATTCTCATATTATTTTTCTATTTCAAATATTCCTAATTCTGAAGTAAGATTTTTATAACTTAAATTACTTTTTTTAATATAGGAAACTTTTTTTCCACTTAAAGAAATAGATTTTGTTAATTTTAACTCCCTTTGGTTACAGAAAGTTACAAAGTCTTTTATTGTGCACATATGCAAATTTGGGGTATTATACCATTCATTAGGCAAATTTTCAGTTACAGGCATTGTACCTTTAAATAGCAAATCTACTCTTACCTTCCAGTGACCAAAATTTGGTATTGTCACAATTGCTTTTTTTCCAACTCTCAATAATTCATATAAAACTTTTTCAGGATTTAAAAAAGCTTGAAGTGTTTGACTTAGGATAACATAATTAAATGATTTATCTGGGAATTGGCCTAAATCTAACTCAGCGTTTCCCTCAATAACTGTTAAACCCTTTTCGATACACTCTTGAACATTTTTTTTTGATATTTCCAAACCTCTTATATTTTTTGAAATATTTTCTAGTATATATTTCATAAGCTCTCCATTTCCACACCCTACATCTAAAATTTTCGAATTTTTATTTATTAATGAGGAAATTATTTTAAACTCTTGCTTCATGAATATTTTTATATGAATTATTTAAAAAGTTTTTTACTGAATTTAAAAAATCTGGCACATCTAATAAAAATGAATCGTGACCTTTATCAGAAGTTATTTCAATAAATCCAACGTCAGCCCCAATTGCATTTAACGCAATAACAATTTCTCTATTTTCGGACGTAGGATAAAGCCAATCAGAAGTGAAAGAAATTATAAAAAATTTTGTTTTACATCCTTTAAAAGCATCTGAGAGATTTCCATTAAATTGCTTTGTTAAATCAAAGTAATCCATTGCTCTTGTTATATATAAATAGCTATTTGCATCAAACCTATCGACAAAAACTGACCCTTGATATCTCAAATAACTTTCTATTTGGAAGTCTGCATCAAAACCAAATTTTAATGCATCTCTCTCTTGGAGTTTTCTTCCAAATTTTTCCTGCAAACCTTTTTTAGATAAATAGGTTATGTGGGCTGCCATTCGCGCTACAGCTAAACCTTTAGATGGAGATTTTCCGTTTTCCAAATATTTGCCTTTATCCCATTCTTTATCAGCCATAATTGCCTGTCTACCTAGCTCATTCAACGCAATGTTCTGCGCTGAATGACTTGCGGTACAAGCAATTGGTATTGCTACATCTGCTTTATTTGGAAAATTAGAAACAAATTGTAGAACTTGCATACCACCCATAGACCCACCTATGACTGCAAATAATTTTTTGATTTTAAAATGATCTAACAGAAAATTTTGCGCGTTTACCATGTCATTAATCGTAATAACTGGAAAGTTAGATCCATAATGTTTGTTTGTAGAAGGATTAATGCTAGAAGGTCCAAATGATCCCATGCACCCTCCGATAACATTGGCACTAATCACAAAAAATTTGTTTGTATCAATAGCTTTGTTTGGTCCAAGTGCATAATTCCACCAACCTTCTTTGTTTGTTATAGGATTTATACCGTATGGAAACTGGTCTCCTGTTAAAGCATGAAATATTAAAATACCATTATTTTTATCCTCATTTAACTCACCAAAAGTTTCGTAAGCTATAGGAAAATTTGATATTTCTTTACCACAATCTAACTTTAACTTATCTTTAACTATATATTTTTTTAAATTATCAATATTGTTCATAGCATTTGTGTGAATTGTGAGGAAAAAAAACTTATTTAGCGGTTTTTTTATAGCGCTCGCAATTCAGTTAAATCAGCGCAATAAATGTTTACATTATCAATTTTTATATGTCAAATTTTAAGGGATTTTTACTTATTTAATTTGAATAAATAATAATTTATCTATAAATACCAGAAAAATTTAAAGTTATGAAATTAACGAAATTTAAAAAACTAAAGTTTCAGTCATACAAGCCTGGAAAACACGAAATACCTAATTTAAATGATACCAAAAAAATAATTAAATTATCAGCAAATGAATCTGCATTAGGAGCAAGTTCAAAAGTTAAAGCAATTTTGAGAAATAATGTTAGTACCTCTAAATATCCAGACTACACATCTAAACTATTAAGAAAACAAATTTCAACTAAATTTAATTGCGACGTTAATAAAGTAATCTGTGGATCTGGTTCAGATGAGATTATTCAAATGCTGTGTCAGTTATTTTTAAGTAAAAGTGACCAGGTTATAGTTCCACAATTTAGTTTTTTGATGTATAGAATTTATGCATCTATTTCAGGAGCGAAAGTAATTTATTCTAAAGAGAAAAATTTTACAATTTCTATTGATAATATAATTAAAAATGTAAGCAAAAAAACTAAAATTGTCTTTTTAGCAAATCCTAACAATCCTACTGGTACCTATCTTTATAAAAAAGATTTAATCAATTTAAGAAAAAGATTAAGAAAAGATATTTTATTAGTTATTGATGACGCATATTATGAATATATGAAAGATAAGAACTATGCTTCCGGACTCGAAATATTTAAAAACCACAAAAATGTTTTTATATTGAGAACATTTTCAAAAATTTATGGATTAGCGGCTTTAAGAATTGGCTGGGGTTATGGTGATAAAAATATTATTAATGCTTTAAATTCAATTAAACCACCATTTAATGTTAATGAGGTTGCGCAATTATGTGCAATTGAGGCACTAAAAGACAATAAATTTATTAACAAGTCAATTAAACACAATTTATTGTGGAGTAAAAAAATTAAAAAATCGTTAGAGCAATTTAATATTTATTCAAATAAAATTAGTGCAAACTTTCTACTACTAAACTTTAATAGTTGTAAATTATCTGCGAACAAAATTGAAAAAAAATTAGAAAAAAAAGGTATTATTTTAAGAGAAATGAAAACCTATGGTATCGACAATCATCTGAGATTAACAATTGGCAATATTGCTGAAAATAAATTATTTCTTAAAGAAGTTAAAAATATATTTAAAAATGTTCAATAATGTTTTAATTGTTGGTTGTGGCTTAATTGGTTCTTCAATCTTAAAAAGCTCAATAAAAAATAAAATTTCAAAAAATATCTATGTTTACGAAAAATTAAAAAAAAATATAAAAATCATAAGAAAAATAAATAAGAGAATTAAATTCATCCCTAACTTAAACAAAGATCTAGAAATGATGAATTTCATAATAATTTGTGCTCCCATGAGCGAATATAAATTTATCTTTCCAAAAATAAACAAATTTATGTCAGAAGATTCAGTTATAACAGAGGTGGGATCTACTAAACGAAATTTGATTAAATTTACAAAAAATAAAAACTTAATTTTAAGTCATCCTATCGCTGGATCTGAGGTTAGTGGGCCAAAGTTTGGAAGCAAAGATTTATTTAATAAGAAATGGTGTATCTTAATTAACAAAGGTAAAAAGAGCAAAATTAATACTGTAAAAAAATTTTGGAAAAAACTAGGTTCTAACGTAATTTTGATGAATGCTAAAGAGCACGATAAAATTTTTGCCATTACAAGTCATCTTCCACATTTAATAGCTTATAACTTAATAAAAACAGCTCAAGATTATCAAAAGGTTGAAAAAAAAAATATAATCAAATATAGCGCTGGTGGCTTAAGAGATTTTTCAAGAACAGCTGCATCCAACGAAATTATGTGGAGAGATATATTTTTTAGTAATAAAGATAATATGATTAATTCAATTAATAAATTTATTAAAAACCTTAATTTAATAAAAAAAAAAATTAAAGCCAACAAAGATAAAGAGCTTAAAAAAATTTTGACGAATTCAAAAAAAGTCCGAAAGCAAATTATTGACTGGAAACAAGATGTTTCAAAACCAGATTTTGGAAGAGAAATTTAGATTTTATATATTTTTTTTACTTTTAGATTAGTAGTTTGCTGAATTATATTTATTGTATTTTTGATTGGCATTATTAAAACTTTTTTCCTAGGTCCATAAGCATGTATTAGCATTCTATTATTTAAACAAACCGCAACATGTCCATTCCAAAAAATTATATCCCCTTTCGAATACGTTTTTTTAATTTTATAACCCTTTTTAATTTTAATTTGGTCAATCGTATCTCTTGGAAAAAATTTCCGATTAAATTTATAATACATTTGTATTAAAGCGGAACAATCTATACCCATGTAAGATTTTCCTCCCCATTTATAAGGACAATTTAAAAATAATTTAAAAATTTTATTATAATCATTAACTTTTCTATCTATTGGTATAACTTCTTTTCTTTTTATCCATTTATTATTTTCAAACATAATCAGATTTTTTTTTGACTTTAAAATTTCTATTTCACTTAAAAAAGGAAGGAAGGTATTGGATAGTTTGGTTTTTCCTTTTTTTTGTAAATAGATCCTTGATTTCAGACATATTACTTTATGAGTTGGTTTATAGTTTGATCTAAAATTGTTAAAATTTATGTAACCAATATATCTGTCATAAAAATTTTTAATTTTAATATAATTTTTGCTTCTTGATATGATTTGAAATTTTTCACCGTAAATTAATTGACTACTAACCTTAGAAGATTTCTTTGGCTCCAAAAGAACATTTATAACTGGCTTTGTGCAAAAAAAATTATTTTCCACTTATTACAATTTTATCTTTAATAAACCACAAACATATTAATGAAGGAATTACCATCAAAGTAGTGATTATAAAAAAAGTACCCCAATCACCATTTAACCAATCAACTAAAGCTCCAGAGGAGGATGCAAGTGTAGTCCTTCCAGCTGTACCAATCGAAGCAAGTAGTGCGTATTGAGTTGCAGTATATGTTCTGTCTACAAGCAAAGATATAAAGGCAACAAAAGCAACAGTTGCAAATGCAGCTGAGATATCATCAGCTATGACTGCTAAAGCAAATAGCCATTCAGATTTGCCTGACCAAGCAAGTAAAGCAAATAAAAGATTTGTTGCGGCCATAAAACCTCCAGCAACAAACATTGTTTTGATGGTTCCTGATCTCATAGCAAACACCCCACCAATTAAAGTAAAAACCACAGTCGTTATCCAACCCAATGTTTTAGAATAAATTGCAATTTCTCCTTTAGAAAAACCAATTTCCTTATAAAATACAATAGACATCCTACCAAGAAAAGCTTCCCCAATTTTGAATAAAAATACAAAACCTAGTATCCAAATAGCAATTGTAAATCCATTTTTTTTGAAAAAGCTAATTATTGGATTTCCGATAGTTCCTGATATGTATGCAACAAATCTACTTAATTTATTTGATGATCCTAGTTTTTCCTCAATTAATTTATCATTTTCCGATTGTTTTATTTGTCTTAGATTATTACTTTGTTCGTGAACAAACATTAAAGCTATGTTCATCAAAATAACTATTCCGCCCAAAACTAAAAAAGTCGATTGCCAATAATCCTCAATACCAACATTTTCAAAAAACTGTGCTGTAAATAAAGCAATTACTCCACCAAGCTTATATCCTGTCCACCATCCTACAACAGCTACTGCGGCACCTGCTGCCATTGATTTTCCTTCATTAGCATTAATTTGCTCAATTCTTAAAGCATCAACCGTTATATCTTGGGTCGCAGATGCAGTTGCAATAATTAATCCAACTCCAATAAGAAGAGCTAAATTTTGTGTAGGATTTATTACACTCCAAATTAATAAACTTAACAAAATAATTAATTGCATTAAAACTATCCACCCTCGTCTATGACCAATTTTTTTTGATAAATAAGGTATTTGTATTCTATCCACTAAAGGAGCCCATAAATAATTAAATGCGTAAACACCGAATATCAAACCTGCCCATCCAATAGTTGATCTACTCAACCCCTCCTCTTTGAGCCATAAACTCAAACTGCTAGCAATTAAAACCCATGGAAAACCACTTATTGCTCCTAATAAAAGAATTCTTAACATTCTAATATCTCTATAAACTAGTATTGACTCAGACCAGGATTGTTTTTTTTTCAATCATTAAAATTTTCTCCAAAACGACGGGATAAATAAAACTAAAATTGCAAAAAGTTCAAGTCTACCTAGTATCATTGCAAAACTTAAAATCCATTTTGAATTATTAGAAATTTCCGCAAAATTTCCATTAGGACCAATGTTATCTCCTAGTCCAGGACCAACATTAGATATTGCTGTAGCAGCAGCTGATAACGCTGATACAAGATCAAGACCGTTAATTGTTAATAAAGAAGTAACTATAAAAAAAATTATAAAGTATAAATATATAAACGAGATTACCGATGACATAAATTTTTCATCAATATTTTGTTTTTCATATTTCATATTAAATACTCCGTGAGGATATATTATTTTCTTTATCTGATTAGAAAAAAACTGATATAAGATTTGAACTCTAAATATTTTTATTCCACATGTCGTAGATCCTGCACATCCTCCAATAAACATGAGGATCAGAAAGAAAAATAGTGGGAAATTACCCCAGCTACTGTAGTTTTCAGTGACATATCCAGTTCCAGTTAAAACAGATACAACATTAAATGAAACTGAAAGAAAATCTATTTCATAAAAATTTTTGTTAACTATTGAAAGATAAATAAACAAGAAAAATATGGAAAATATAACAATCTTAAAAAATAATTTAATTTGGCTATCTGATATAAATATTTTTTTATCTCCGTTTAAAAACTTTAAGTAAACAATAAAAGGAATACTGCCTGATAAAATAAAAATTATGGAAGTGATTTCTATGTATGAATTATTAAAATATCCAATCGATTCATTATAATTAGAAAAACCTCCGGTTGCTATTGTAGTCATTGCATGAGTAAAACTATCAAAAAAATTCATTCCGCAAATTTTGTATAAAATTGAACACAAAAAAGTAAGTGATAAATAAATTAAAATTAATCTAAGAGATATCTCTTTTGTTTTTGGTAGAACTTTTTCAGTTTTATCATTTGTTGATATTTTAAATAATTGCATACCACCTACATTCATTATTGGCATTAGTGTTATAGCCATGACAATGATTCCGATTCCACCTAACCATTGTAACATTGACCGCCATAGCAATATACTTTTTGGTGTATCATTCAGGTTAGAAATTATTGTTGAACCCGTAGTAGTAATCCCAGACATGCTCTCAAAAAAAGCATCAGTTAGAGACAAATTTATTTCAGAAAAAATAAATGGCAATGACCCAAATATTGCAATACTTAACCATGAAAGAGACGTAAGCAAAAAAGCTTGTTGTAAGTTTATTTTTTTGTCATGGTCTAAATTTGAGAGATAAAATAACATTCCGAATATTATTGTAGCTAAACCTGATACAATAAAACCTGAGTCTGATTCACTATATACTAATTGTATCAACACTGGGATTATCATTGATAAACCTAGAATAATTTGCAGCAAGCCTAGAGTGAAAAAAACTGTTTTGTAATTGGACATTTTGAATGGACATTATTTTATGGTAAATAAATTTCAACTCTATTAGAAAAAAATATAATAGTATTTATGGGGAAAATTTAGGTTAATTGTGCTAGACAAAGAAAACATTGAAAAAACTAACGCCTGGCCTTTCGTTGAGGCTAAAAAAATTTTAAGAGAAAGAAAAAAAAATATAGATAAAAAAGGTAAGATTATTTTGCAAACAGGCTATGGACCAAGTGGTTTACCGCATATAGGGACTTTTGGTGAGGTAGCTAGAACTTCAATGGTGGTAAATGCTCTAAATCACTTAACAGATATCCCCAAAGAAATTATTACCTTTTCGGACGACATGGATGGTTTAAGAAAAATTCCAGATAATGTTCCAAATAAAGAAATATTAAATAAAAATCTAAGTAAGCCCCTAACTAAAGTTCCTGATCCGTTTGGAAAATTTAATAGTTTTGGGGAGCATAATAATGAAATGTTAAAAAATTTTTTAAACAATTTTAAATTTAGCTATACCTTTCAAAGTTCTACAGAACTTTACAAAAAGGGTTTTTTCAATGAAACATTAATACTAATTTTAAATAATTTTAATGAAATTATGAACATAATTATTCCAACATTAGGAAAGGAAAGGCAAAAAACATACTCACCATTTTTACCTATATGTCCCAATACCGAAAAAGTACTAGAGATACCCGTAAAAGAAATTAAAAATAAAGAAAATAAAATTATATTTGATAATAATGGTAAAGATTTAGAGGCTAGTATTTTAGATGGTAATTGTAAACTACAATGGAAAGTTGATTGGGCAATGAGATGGTATGCATTAGATGTAGATTTTGAGATGTATGGAAAAGACCTTATTGAAAGTGCAATCCTATCAACAAAAATAATTAAAGTTCTAGGAAAAAATAATCCATCTGGATTTGCATATGAGTTATTTTTAGATGAAAAAGGCGAAAAGATATCTAAATCAAAAGGAAATGGAATCACAATTGATCAATGGCTTAAATACGCATCTCCGGAGAGCTTATCTCTTTTTATGTATCAAAACCCTAAGAGAGCAAAGAAACTTTATGATGAAGTTGTTTCAAAAGCTGTAGATGAATATTTAAATTTTATAGATAAAAGTAAGACGCAAGATGAATTACAGCTATTGTTAAATCCTGCATGGCATGTTCATAATGGTAAGGTTCCAAAAGAGGATATTATTATGAGTTTTTCAATGCTACTAAATTTAGTTGAGACAAGTAACGCGACGTCTAAAGAAATACTTTGGAAATTTGTAAAAAAATATAAAACCAACATAAATGAAAAAAATTTTCCAATTTTTGATCAATTAATTGGTTATGCAATTAAATATTTTGATGAAGTTATTAAGAAAACAAAAAAATATATAAAACCAAATAGTGAGGAGAGAAAAGCGCTAAATCAACTAGTAAAAAAACTTGAGAATTGTAACAATAAAATGACACCTGAGGAAATACAGACTGAAATATACACAGTTGGAAAAGAAAATGGATACAAAGATAAACTCAGAGATTGGTTTAAATTAATTTATCAGGTAATTTTTGGAGATGAAAATGGACCAAGAATGGGTTTTTTTATAAGCTTTTTTGGTTTAAGTGAGACAATTGAATTAATTAAAAATAAATTAAATAATGTTTGATATTTTAAGACCTTTTCTTTTTAAAATTAATCCTGAAACTGCACATTCTTTAGCAATAAATGCTTTAAAATTTGGAAACATTGCCTCTATCAAAATAAATAAATCTCCACGAATAGAAACGTCAATATTTAGCGAAAAAATACATTCTCCAATAGGTGTTGCAGCAGGTTTTGATAAGAATGCCGAAGTTTATAACTCTTTATTTAATTTAGGGTTTGGATTTGTAGAAGTTGGAACCGTAACACCTAAACCACAATTTGGAAATCCAAGACCAAGAGTATTTAGATTAGAAGAAGACGAGGCTCTAATAAATAGATTGGGTTTTAACAATCAAGGATGTGAAGAAATTAGTTTGAGAATAAAAAAAAATAAACCTAAAGGTTTGTTGGGAATAAATATTGGCCCAAATAAAGATTCAAGTGATAGAATTGAAGACTACACTACATGCCTAAAAAAATTTATAAATCTTGCAAGCTATATAACAATTAATATATCTTCTCCTAATACTAAAAATCTTAGAGATTTTCATAAAACAAGTGAATTAAATAATTTAATCAAATCAATACTTGGAGAAAAAAATAAAGCTAATTCAAGGATACCTATAGCAGTTAAAATTTCACCGGACTTATCATCAGATGAAGTAGAAAAAATTTCCCAAATATTAATAGATAATAAAATTGAAACTATAATTATATCTAATTCGACTGATAGAAATAGAGAAAGTTTGACAAATATTAATAGATTTGAAAAAGGTGGGTTATCAGGAAAGCCTATAGAAAAAATTTCTAACAGAATAATTAACAAATTCTATAATCTTGTAGGAAAACAGATTAAGATCATCGGAGTAGGTGGCGTAGACTCTGCAAAAAGTGCTTATGAGAAAATTCTAAGCGGCGCAACCCTAGTGCAACTTTACACAGGAATGGTTTATAGGGGTCCGCGTATTGCAGCACAAATTAATAACGGATTAATTAAAATCTTAGAACAAGAAGGTATAAATAATATAAATGATGTGGTTGGAATTAAAAAATCAACTTGACGATTGATCCACGAAATTCTATATAAGCTTCACTATGTCAAAAAAATGCGAACTTACTGGTAAAATACCTCTTAAGGGTCATAATGTAAGTCATGCTAATAATAAGACAAAAAGAAAATTTTTACCTAATTTGAAAAAGGTTTATTTCAAAAGCGAAATTTTAAAAAGAAATTTAAAACTAACCGTTTCAAATGCAGGGGTAAGATCAGTTGATAAAAAAGGTAGTTTTGATGAATTCTTAAAATCTACGAAGACTAAATATTTGTCTTTAAGATTAAAAAAAATGAAAAAAACAATCCTTAACAAAACTGCTTAGTGAACAAAATATTACTTACATTGTCAATTTTGATGGGGTTAATTGTTTTAGCTTCAAATTTTCTTGTTCAGTTCCCTGTAAAAGCATATGGTCTTGAGGAAATACTAACTTACGGTGCCTTTAGCTATCCGATTGCATTTTTAATTACAGATTTAGCAAATAGGTCTTATGGAAAACTAGCTGCAAGAAAAATTGTTTATATTGGATTTGCTATAGGCATAAGCTTTACTCTTTTATTTTCAACTAATTTTACTGATTTAATATCTTTAAGGATTGCAATTGGATCAGGGTCAGCATTTTTAATTGCCCAATTGTTAGACGTGCAAATTTTTGATAAATTAAGAAAACAGAAATGGTTCATTGCACCATTAGGATCTTCAATTATAGGTTCAACAGTCGATACTTTTTTATTTTTCTCAATATCATTTTATGGGACTGGTATACCTTGGTTTACACTTTCTCTTGGTGATTTAGCAGTAAAATTATTTGTTGCCTTAATAATGTTAATTCCTTTTAGATTATTATTATCAACACTTAAACCAGTTTGACTTAAACGCTTGGCTCACTTTGGGTAATACAATGTATGGCTCCAAAACCCCAAATCAATTTTGTACAATCTATACCAATTACTTTTCTTGTTTTAAAAAATTTTTTAAATGTTTTAATCACCGCCTTATCATTTTTATCTTTAAATAATGGTAACAAAACAGATTTATTACATATTAAAAAATTCAAGTAACTTGCAGGAACCCTTATATTATTTATAAATATTGCTTTTGGCATGGGAATTTTAATTAAATTAAAATTTTTACCATTAATAGTTTTAGCTTTTTTTAAAATATTAAGATTATTTTGCAAAATTTTGTAATTTACGTCTTTTTTATTATTTTCTACTGCTGTCATAATTGTATCAGGAGATACAAATCTGCAAATGTCATCAATATGGCCATGCGTATCATCACCCTTGATGCCCTTGTTAAGCCAAATAAAATTATTAACATTTAAAAATTTAGATAGCATGTTTTCATAATCTTTTTTTTTTATACCAAAATTTCTTTGTTGAATCTTGCTGAGAAGACATTCTTTAGTTAATAAAATTGAACCCATGCCATTTACGTCAATTGCACCACCCTCCAATACAAATTTTCTTATTTTTTTTCCAATCTTAAATGTAGGCTCTAACTTTCTGATCTTGGTAATTCTTGAGATTTTATCATTGATCTTATTATCTAACTTAAAATCATTGTATTTAGACCAACCATTAAATTGAAAATTTATAAAAACTTTTTTTTTAATTTTTTTATTTATCAAATAAATTGGACCGAAATCTCTAATCCATACTCTATTTGAGGGAATTTTATGAAACCTAACAAGTTTTAATTTTGCTTTTTGCCTCAACAATATTTTTTTTATTTTATTTATATCTTCATTGGGTTTAATAATTAAATTTACAAATTGATTTTTTGATATAGCAGATACTATTTTTGATACGGTGTAGGGGATATTTTCAAATAGACCTGGCCAATCTTTTTTATTATAAGGCCATGTAATCCAAATTGAATCTTGTTTTTCCCACTCACCTGGCATTCTAAAACCAAGAAGAGAAAAGTTTTTAATCATTGTTTTGATTTTTGATTAGACCTTTATAAGCATCAATTCGTCTGTCTCTCAGAAAGGGCCAGTGTTGCCTAGCATTTTCTACCTTTTTTAAATTTATGTCACAAACTAAGATTCCTTCTTCGTTTGATTTTAGTTTCGATATTATATTTCCATTAGGATCTATGACAACAGAATTACCCCAAAATTCAATTTCCCTTTTCCCTTTTTTTTCTTTTCCAACTCTATTTATTGCTACAACAAAAACACCATTAGCAATTGCGTGTGATCTTTGTATTGTAATCCAAGAGTCTAGTTGAGATTTTCCATACTTCTTTTTTTCTTTAGGATGCCATCCAATTGCCGTAGGGTAAAATATTATCTCTGAACCTTTTAATGTAGTAAGTCTAGCTGCTTCAGGAAACCACTGATCCCAACAAATAAGTGTTCCTATATCGCCAAATTTAGTTTTCACATTTTTAAATCCCAAATCACCTGGTGTAAAATAAAATTTTTCATAATATCCCGGGTCATCCGGTATATGCATCTTTCTATATTTTGATATTATTTTTCCATTGAAGTTAATAGTGACACAGGTATTGTAATAAATCCCAGATAATTTTTTTTCAAATAAAGAAATAATTAATATAACGTTTAATTCTTTTGCTAACTTACAAAAAATATCAGAAGTAGAGCCAGGAACTTTTTCTGCAATTTTAAAATAGGAGTGATTTTCAATCTTACAAAAATATTCTGTCAGGAATAGCTCTGGCATACAAATAATTTTTGCACCCTTACGTGCTGCCTCTTTTATTTTGCTAATTGAATTTTTTAAATTAAATTCTTTATTTTTTGTAATTTTAAGTTGAATAACACCAACTTTGGTTTTTTTTGACATTTTATTTAAATAAATTTGAGAAATTTTTTCTATCTCTATTTTTCCACTCACCTTTATGATAGGCGTCGCTTGCAATCAAAGGTAAAACACTAGTAGCTTCTGCAAAAACCATCTGTTCCTTAGTTGTCTCTACTTTACCCCAAGAACTTGCCTCTTTTAAAGTTGAGCTACTACACGCTCCATCTCTAGAGTCTGCTACTGTGATTTGAATAGCATATTGATGCATATCTATTTCTTTACCAAGTAACTCTGCACAAATAACTGTATCTTGGATAAAGTTTTTAGGAACACCCCCTCCAATCATAAATAATCCTGAACCTTTAGATCTTATTTTGATCTCCGTAAGTTCCCGAAACTCTCTTATTGAGTCAATTGTAATATGTTTTGATGGGTTTTTTTCTTGATGCATGACTAATCCAAATCCAGCACTAGAGTCTGTAAATGCAGGACAAAAAATAGGAACATTATTGTCATAAGCTGTTTCAATTAAAGATCCTTTTTTTTTGGCATACTTTTTCAAATATCTGCCGATTTCCATTATAAATTCCCTTGAGGTATAGCTTTTAGGGTCTAAATTATCAGCAATATCACAAATAGTTTTGTCACAAACTTGTAATTCTTCTTCATCAATATATGTATCATAAATTCTATCTATATAATTCTTCCTTAACTCGCTATCGTTTTGGAATTGTGAACCTTGGTAATGTTTGAAACCTAGAGCTTCAAAAAAATCCATATCTATAATTGAGGCGCCAGTTGCTACTATTGCATCAACCATATTATATTTAACCATATCTCTATAAATATTCATGCATCCCGCGGCTGAGGTTGAGCCTGCTAATGTCAAAAAAATTGTACAATTTTTGTCTCTTAACATTTGATTAAATATATCTGCGGCATTACCAGTTTCTCTTGAAACAAAAGACATTTTTTGCATAGATGAAATTATATCTCTTGCATCAAAGGATGTGATATCAATGTGTTCAACTGGATTTTTTAAAAAATCTTTTTTACTGTTGTGACCTAAGTTTTTATTTTTTGACATTTAAGCAACAAGGAATTCACCTTTATTTTCTTTGTCGTACATCGTCATAATTGGAGAGTCCTCAACTTCGTATATTTGATTTGAATAAAAGCCATTAAATTCTGTTCTAAATGTTAAACCATACGCCCCAAGTTGACCAAGCTCAATATAATCACCCTCTTTTACATTGTTAGGTAATAAAAAAGGTCCTTTCATATAATCCATGCTATCACAGGTAGGACCATAAAAATCGAATGCGGTCTTTTTTTTGGACAAAATTCTTCCATCGGTTATTAATTTTGATGGATAAACAATATTTGGAACACCTGCATCAAATAGAGTTCCATAAGTTCCATCATTTATGAATAATTTTTGTTTTTTCCTAAGTATAACTCTTACAATAGTTGAACCGCTTTCAGCCACAATTGCTCTTCCAGGTTCGCAAATAATTTCTGGTAGTTTATTTAGACCTAAATTTTTTAAACTTTTTTTAATTTCTTCAAAATAATTAACTAATGGTTGAGAAATTAAATCAGGATATATTGTAGGAAAACCTCCTCCAACATTGATATAATCAGGACAAATTTTTGTTTTCTTAATGACTTTTCCTATTTCATCTATACCTTTTGAATAGGAAATGGGATGCATGCATTGCGATCCAACATGAAAACTAATACCAATTTTTTTCGAATATTGTTTAGTTAATCTGAAAAGTCCAGTCGCCTCAGAAGTAATTGCTCCAAATTTTTTTGATAAATCTATCTCTGCATGTTCATTAGATACCGAGACTCTCACAAATAGTTCTAAATCTTTAGCATAATTAGTTGTTTCAATTATTTTAATAAGCTCGTCTTTGGAATCTAATGCAAACGTTTTTATTCCATATTTAAAATATGCTTGCTTTATATTGTCTCTGCTTTTCACAGTATGCATATAGGAGCACTTAACTTCATTATTTAATTTTTTAACGGTCTCTATCTCTTTAATCGATGCTACATCGAATTGATTAATTCCACTATCAAGTATGGTTTTCAAAACTTCTTGGTTAGGATTTGTTTTTACGGCATATAGTATTTTTCCAGGAAAATTTTTTTGAAAAAATTTAGAAGCATTAATTATAGGATGCTTCCTTATGCAATAAACAGGTGTATTTGGTTTCAGCTGATTAACTAATTTCTCAACCGATTTAAATTTTTTCATTTTAGCTCCTAAAAAAAAATCTAATAAAAAAAACTTGCATATCTAATATGCAAATTTATATAAATTGCTGAATTATGGGAAATTTAGCCCAATGTAAAGCAAATAATACTATTGAAATTATGTTATTCATCTCCATATAGGTCACTATGAATTCAACTGTAGGAATAAAAAAAATTACTGATTTTACAGACAAATCACTGCTTCTAGTAGATGATGACAACCCATTTAGAGAAAGACTAGCTAGAGCAATGGAAAAAAAAGGATTTGAGGTAATACAAGCTGAAGGAGTAAAAAAGGGTATAGATGCCGTTAAATCAAAAAAACCTGCTTTTGCTGTTGTCGATTTAAGGCTCAATGATGGAAATGGCTTAGAAGTTGTAAAAGAAATACAAAACTCAAATGAAAACAGCAGAATCGTAATGTTAACTGGTTATGGAAATATCCCAACTGCGGTATCAGCAATAAAACAAGGCGCTATAGATTATATGTCAAAACCTGCAGATGCAGACGACGTTGAAAAAGCATTATTAGCTGATCCAAATAAAAAAGCGGAACCACCAGAAAATCCTATGTCAGCTGATAGAGTTAAGTGGGAACATATTCATAGAGTATTCGAGCTTTGTAATAGAAATGTATCTGAAACTGCAAGAAGACTTAAAATGCACAGAAGAACTTTACAAAGAATTTTATCTAAAAGATCCCCTAGATAATTCTTCTCAATTTAATTAAATATTTACAAATTATTCCTAGCAATAGTATTTTAAACATCTCTGCTAATAAAAAAGGTTTAGCACCTAAAGAAAAAATTGGTTTTTCCCATCCTATTAGAGTACCCAACCACAATAACCCTAATAAATAAATTATTGAAACTGAAAGAATTAATTTTATACAAATTTTAAAATAACTATCTTTAGTATTAACATATCCAGCAAAATAAGAGGCGAAAATAAATCCAATCAAGTAACCCATGGTAGGTCCAGTAAAATATACTAAACCAATACCTTTTTCAGGAGAATTCGAAAATACTGGTAAACCTAAAATTCCTTCAAATAAATAAAACAATATTGTAGTAGCTGCTAACTTTGGTCCAAGTAATACACCCAAAAACAATACTACAAATGTTTGCATTGTCATTGGTACAGGATAAAATGGTAATTTAATTTTTGCAGATACAATCAATAAAGTAGATCCAAGCAAAATATACAAAATATTTTTTAAAATTTTATATTGCTTAATTTTTTGTACTAACTCCATTTTATATTATTGTAACTTAAAATTTTTGTTATTTCTAGTTATTTGTTAGGGTAACAAATACATCTTCTAAATCTCCATCATCAGTAGACATATCAATTATTCTAACATTTTTCTTGTTAACATAGTTTAGTATTTGATCAATGTTCAGACTATTCTTGTCATAAGTAAAAGTTAATTCTTTGTGGTTTAAAGACAAGACTTTTAATGTTTCTAATTCATTATCTTTTAAATCAATCTTCTCACTTAGTTTTAAAGTTATTTTTTTTTTTTCAATCCTATTCAATAAATTTTTTGTTGTGTCTAATGCAACTAATTTACCTTTACTAATTATTCCAATTCGATCACACATTTCTTGGGCTTCGTTAAGATAATGAGTGGTAAGTATTATACTTACCCCGTTTTTATTAAGTAATTTAACATTTTGCCAAAGATTTTTTCTTAATTCTACATCGACTCCTGCAGTAGGCTCATCTAAAATAACAATTGGAGGCTGATGCACTAGTGCCTTTGCAATCATTAACCTTCTTTTCATTCCACCAGATAATCCTCGTGAATAACTGTCAGCTTGATTGTCTAAGGAAACCATCTTCAAAATTGTGTCTGTAATCCTGTCTTTTTTTTTTACACCATACAAGCCAGCTTGTAATTCTAAGAGCTTTCTAGGATTAAAAAATGGATCTAAATTTAATTCTTGAGGCACAATTCCAATTGAAGCTCTTACTTGTCGAGGGTTTTTATCTATATCAAAACCCCATACATTAACCTCACCAGATGTTTTTAAAACAAGTCCAGCGAGAATATTTATAAATGTGCTTTTGCCAGCACCATTTGGTCCAAGTAAACCAAAAATCTCTCCTTCTTTCACTTCTAAGTTTAAATTTTCAATTGCCTTTGTTTGTTGTGAGCCATTTTTTTTATAAATTTTCTGCAGATTTTTAACTGAGAGAATAGTTTTTTTTTCCATAAAGAATTTAGTTTTATAACATTAGGAATAATTAAGATAAAATAATTTTAATGAATAAGATAAAAAAAAATGACCATTTCTATCTAATTGATGGATCGGGATACATATTTAGAGCTTATTATGCCCTACCACCGCTCACCAGAAAGAGTGACGGATTACCAACAGGCGCTGTGAGTGGTTTTTGTAATATGCTTTTCAAATTATTAGAAGATTCAAAATCAAATGATAATGAACATAAACCAACACATTTTGCGGTGATTTTTGACTCTGCAAGAAAAAATTTTAGAAACGAAATATACTCAGATTATAAAGCTAATAGATCCGATGCACCAGATGATTTAATTCCACAATTTGAATATATTAGAAAGTCTGTTTTGGCTTTTAATTTACCTTCAATTGAACTTTTAAATTATGAAGCTGACGATCTAATAGCAACTTACTCAGAACAAATTCTCAAACTTGGAGGTAAAGTTACGATTGTTTCATCCGACAAAGATTTAATGCAGTTATACAAAAAAAATATTAGAATTTACGACCCGATGAAGAATAAGTTTGTTAATGAAGAAGACATTAAAAATAAATTTGGTATTGGTGCTGAAAAAGTTATTGATGTCCAGTCTTTAGCAGGAGATAGCAGCGATAACGTCCCTGGAGTTCCAGGCATAGGTGTAAAAACAGCTGCAGAATTAATCACTAATTTTGGCACACTTGAGAATTTACTTAAAAATGCAAATCAAATAAAACAGGACAAAAGAAGAAAAACTTTAATTGAAAATAAAGATAAAGCATTAATTAGCAAAAAATTAGTTACTTTAAAAAAAGATGTACCAGTTAAAGATAAGGCGGAAAATTTTATACTAAAAGAAATCGACAGAGAAAAACTTTACTCTTTTTTAAGAGAAATGGAATTCAACAGACTATTAAGTTCTGCAATATCTAAATATGGAGAGACAAAATTTAAAACAATAGAAAATACTCACGAAACAAGAAAAAATGAAAAAATATCAAATAAAAATTATTCTCTTATTAATGCTGAAAATGAAATACTTGATTATCTAAGTCAAGCGGAGGAAATAGGAGAAATATGTATTGATACCGAAACTACATCACTTGATCCACATCAAGCAGATTTAGTAGGAATATCCTTATCAACAAAAATTGGCTATGCATGCTACATTCCAATTGGCCACAGTAGTCATAAAAACTTAGATGAGAACAAAGTAATTAAAATTTTAAAACCAATACTAGAGGATAAAAGTATAAAAAAAATAGGTCAAAATATTAAATTTGATTTTATTATTTTGTTTAAAAGAGGTATTGAAATGAACACTATAGAAGATACTATGTTAATGTCATATGTTCTCGACGCAGGAAAAAATCGTCACAACATGGATACACTTTCAGAAATTCATTTAAGTCATAAACCAATATCCTATAAAGAAATAGTAGGTACTGGAAAAAAACAAATAAATTTTAGCGAGGTCGATATTAAATTAGCTAAAGATTATGCAGCTGAAGATGCTGATATTACTTACAGACTTTACAAAATTTTTCAAAAAAATCTAAAATTAGAAAAACTTACAAATATTTACGAAACGTTTGAAAAACCACTTATTAAAATTTTAGCTTTGATGGAAATTAATGGAGTTAAAATTGACCAAAATTTTCTTAAAAAACTCTCAACCAAATTTCAAAAAAAAATTGAAATTTTAGAAAAACAAATTTTTAAAATTTCAAAAAAGGAATTTAAGATAGGCTCAACAAAGCAATTAGGTGAAATAATGTATAATGACCTAAAAATTGCAAATATAAAAAAAACCAAGAAAGGTAGCTTTGCAACAAGCGCCTCAGTGTTGGAGGATTTAGCATTTAAAGGTTATGATTTACCCAAACTTGTTCTAGAGTGGAGACAATTATCAAAGTTAAAAAACACATACTCAGACTCGCTACCAGAACATTTTAATAACAATACAAAAAGAGTACATACTTCATTTTTATTAGCAGCTACAACAACTGGTAGATTAGCATCTAGCGACCCCAATTTACAAAATATACCAATCAAAACTGAGGACGGTAGAGATATAAGAAAAGCATTTGTTGCTGAAAAAAATATGTTATTTATTTCTGCCGATTACAATCAGATTGAAATGAGAATTTTATCTGATCTTGCTGATGTCAAAGAATTAAAAAAAGCATTTAAAAATAATGAAGATATACATTCCCTAACAGCAAGCCAGATATTTAATACTGATATTAAAAAAGTAACAAATGATATGAGAAGAAAAGCAAAGGCAATAAATTTTGGAATAATATACGGTATCTCACAATATGGTCTTGCTAAACAGATTAATGTTTCAAATAATGAAGCAGCTGACTTTCTGAATGCTTACTTTTTGAGGTTTCCAGAAATAAAAGATTATATGTCTTCGACAATTAAATTTTGTAGGAAAAGCGGTTATGTAAGTAATATATTTGGGCGAAGAACACATATCACTGGAATCAATGACAAAAATTTTAATGTAAGAAATTTTCAGGAAAGAGCTGCTATAAATGCTCCAATTCAAGGATCAGCATCAGAAATCATGAGGCTTGCTATGATAAGAATCAACGAAAAATTATTGAATAAAAAATATAAAAACTCAAAAATGATTTTGCAGATTCATGATGAACTTATTTTTGAAATACCGAAAAAAGATTTGAATATAATGTCTAAAATTATTAAAGATGAAATGACAAGTGTGCAAAATAGTGATCTTCACTCATTTTCTATACCCTTATCAGTTGACATAAATTATGGTGAAAACTGGGGTTTATTACATTAGAAGTTTGTATGTATTGCCCAAATTAGAACAATTTAGTATTTTTAATTACACTATGAATCAAACTATTGCATTAGTAGATGATGATAGAAATATTTTAACAAGTATTAGTATTGCACTTGAAAAAGAGGGCTATAAAGTTCAAACTTATCTTGATGGTGAGAGTGCATTAATTGGGTTAACAAGAACGCCGCCTGATTTAGCTATTGTTGATATTAAAATGCCAAAAATGGACGGGGAAGAGTTGTTAAAAAAATTAAGAAAAAAAACATCTATGCCAGTTATTTTTTTGACATCCAAAGACGATGAAGTCGATGAACTTTTAGGTCTTAAATTAGGTGCAGATGATTTTGTAAAAAAATCAGGAGGATTTTCTATAAAAGTTTTGATTGAAAGAATAAGAGTACAACTTAGAAAAAAAGATAATAATATAGAAGATACTAAAAATATTATTTCGCACGGAAAATTAAAACTAGATCCTTCACAATTAGAGTGTGAGTGGAATGGTCATCAACTACCAGACAAGTTAACAACAACTGAATTTTTAATAGTTAAAGAATTAGCTAAAAGACCAGGCATCATCAAGGAAAGAGCCCAATTGATGGATATTGCTTATAGAGAAGACACGGATATAGAGGATAGAACAATTGACAGTCACGTAAAAAGAATAAGAAAAAAGTTTAAAAAAGTTGATAGTAATTTTGCAGCTATTGAAACACGTTATGGAAGTGGATATAGGTGGAATGTTAGCTAATGTTGAGCAATATTTTAAAAAACTTTTCTATACTAAAAAAATTTTTATTTATTAACTTTATTTTTTTTCTTATTATTAGTATTTTTACCACTGTATATATATATAGTATCCAGCCAAGTTTAATTAAAGATAAATCTGCCAATCATTTTAAAATTATTGATAACACCGTAAACCACATCCAAAGATTAAATATTAGTTTTATTCAAGAAGAAATAAGAAAATTTTTAATTTCAACAAAATTTTTATTTCAAACAATTGATAGGGTTATTATTTATGATAAAGCTTTCAATAGTATTTCAGATACAGATGCGCTTGATCTAGATCCTAGATCTTTTTCGAGAAACTTCGAAATTTTTGAGACAGATATCTCAAATAGTGACACAGATATTTCAACAGAGCAATCAAAGGATTTAAAGGACAAAAACATTTTTTTAAAAAATAAATTAAATCAATATTTGATTTCAGAAAATTTCGAAAATCCATTTACATTCACTCATGAGATAAACGATCAATTTTTATTAGTCTCAGTAAAGAATATTTTGATTGATCAAAAAAAAGTTGGATATATAGCGGTAATAGAAGAGTCAAATGATATTAAATTTGCATTTATCGAGAGAAAAAACTTCGTTTTAAGAACTGCTGCAATTATCGCATTAGTGATATTAATATTTTCTTTTGTTTTAAATAGATACTTTTTAAAACCTATAAAAAATTTAGTTCATTATACAGAAATAATTAAAGATAAAAGTAAAGAAGATACAAATATAGATATTTATAAAAATAGAAAAGATGAGTTAGGAACACTTTCAAAATCTATGGATGAGATGACCAATGAATTACAAAGAAGAATAAATAACGCTGAAAATTTTTCTAGAGACTTGGTTCATGAAATTAGAAATCCGCTTGCTTCACTTAAAAGTGCATCGGAAATAATATCGGAAACAGATAATAAAGAGCAAAAAAGTAAATTAATTAAGATTGTATCTCATGATGTAGAAAGAATAGAGAGATTAATAACAGATTATTCACAAATGTTAAAAGATGAAGCAGCTATTTCATCTGAAAAAATGATAATATTAAATTTAAAAAATATTTTGACTTCGGTCGTAGATGACTTCAATAATATTTATAATACTAAAAGAGGTATATCAGTCAAATTATCAGCTAATGGGTCTGGTAATTATGAAATTCTTGGAATTGAGAATAGAATAGAGCAAATAATCGCAAATTTATTAGATAATTCTGTTTCATTTAGTGATGATAACAAAAAAATTAATATTATGCTATATTCCAATAGCGATGGATACGTCAAAGTTAATGTGATTGATGAAGGTCGTGGTTTTAAGGAATTGGATACAAAAAAAATATTTAAAAGGTTTTACAGTAACAGACCTGAGAAGTTTGGTGAGCATTCAGGCTTGGGACTAAATATTGTAAAAAACCTTGTAGAATTACATAATGGGACAATAATCGCAAAAAATAATAAAGATAAGGGCGCAAATGTAGAAATTAAGTTTCCTAGGGCTGATTCTAAAGTTGATTAATTCTAATAAAGTTGTTAAAAGCCTCGCTCATGACAGACTACAAAGTTAAAGATATTAACGAAGCAGATTTTGGTAGGAAAGAAATTTCTCTAGCAGAGACAGAGATGCCAGGTTTAATGGCTTTAAGAAAAGAATACAAAGGAAAAGATCCTTTAAAAGGTGCGAGAATTGTTGGTTGTTTGCATATGACAATACAAACAGCAGTATTAATTGAAACGCTAGTTGAATTAGGAGCAGAAGTCAGATGGTCGTCTTGCAATATATTCTCAACTCAAGATCATGCAGCTGCTGCTGTCGCTAAAGCTGGCATACCAGTATTTGCCTGGAAAGGCGAAACAGAGGAGGAATATTGGTGGTGCGTTAGACAAACTATCGAGGGTAAAAAAGATTGGAAGCCGAATATGATCTTGGATGATGGTGGTGATCTAACAGCTTTAATGCATAAGGATTACAAAGAATTAATGAAAGATATTAAAGGTTTGTCGGAAGAAACAACAACCGGAGTATTAGCACTTAAGAAAATGGAACAAGATGGTACCCTGTTAGTTCCCGCGATTAACGTCAACGACTCAGTGACAAAATCAAAATTTGATAACCTGTATGGTTGCAGAGAAAGTTTAGTTGATGGAATTAAAAGAGCAACAGATGTTATGATGTCAGGTAAGGTTGCAATAGTAGCTGGTTTTGGCGATGTAGGTAAGGGTAGTGCAGCCTCACTTAGACAATCTGGTGCAAGAGTAATGGTTACAGAAACTGATCCAATTTGTGCACTTCAGGCTGCAATGGAGGGTTATGAAGTTGTTACAATGGATGATATGATTAGCCAGGCAGATATAGTAGTCACTGCAACTGGTAATAAGGATATCGTAACAGCAGATCACATGAGAGAAATGAAGGATAGAGCAATTTTATGTAACATTGGCCACTTCGATAATGAAATACAAGTTGATGCATTAAAAAACTATAAATGGGACGAAATTAAACCCCAAGTTCATGAGATTACATTGCCAAGTAATAAAAGAATAATATTATTAGCTGAAGGTAGATTAGTAAATTTAGGTTGTGCCACTGGTCATCCAAGTTTTGTAATGAGTGCTTCATTTACAAACCAAGTAACGGCTCAGATAGAACTATGGAATAATTCTGATAGATATGAAAAGAAAGTTTATGTTTTACCAAAACATTTAGATGAAAAAGTTGCTATGCTACATTTAGAAAAAGTTGGTGCAAAATTGACAAAATTATCTAAAGATCAAGCAGATTACATTAGCGTTAAACAAGAGGGGCCTTACAAACCCGATGCATATCGGTACTAATTCTAAAAAATTAGATATTTCATCTGAAATAAATACAAAAAAAGTATCTGAAAGATTTGCAGAATTTTTAAAACCTGGTGATATAGTTTGTTTATTTGGTGATTTAGGTGTAGGCAAAACTACATTTATTAAATACTTGATTAATTATTTACAAAAAAAATCTCAAGAAAACACTACAGAAGTTTCAAGTCCAACTTTTAATATCTTAAATGAGTATAAAATTTACAACATAAATATTCATCACTACGATTTATATAGATTGAAGGATATTAGAGAAATAGAAAATCTTGGAATATATGAAGAGTTGAAAAATAATATCACATTAATTGAATGGCCTGAAATAATTTCCAAAAATTTGAAAGATTTTATCAGTCTTAATTTTAGATATGAAAATGATTTTGATAAAAGGTCAATAACAATTTCCACAAACCAAAAAAATATAATTAATGAATTTTAAAAATATTGTGGAACTATCTGGTGATGCCTCTCATAGAAAGTTTTATAGAGATAAAAAAAATAAGTCGATTATTGTTTATGCAAAAAAAGAAAAAAGAAAAAATTTATTGATATATGCAGCTATAAATGAACTACTAAATAATAACAAAATCTTAACACCCCAATTAATTTCTGAAAAATACAAAAAAAACCATATTATAATAGAAGATCTAGGAGATTATACAGGGCTTAAAAAATTTAAAGATTACAAGATTGATAATTATATTAAACTATTTGAAATCTTAAAAAAACTTAAATTAGTAAGAAAAAGAACCATCAATACTTTCTTAAAAACAAAATACACTATTAAAAATTATTCAAACAATGAGTTGCTTAGGGAGGCAAAATTATTTTCAGACTGGTATATGCCAAAAATAATTAAAAAAAAAATATCTGAATCAAAGAAAGTATATATTAAAATTGTCAAAAAACTAATATTAGGTTTAGAGTCAAAAAAAAAGGTTTTTGTTCATAGAGATTTTCACATTTCAAATATAATGATAAAAAAAAATAAAATTTATTTAATAGATAGTCAAGATGCAGTTTTTGGAAATGAAGCATATGATCTGGCATCTCTAATCGATGATGTAAGAGTTAAAGTAAAACTAAAAAATAGGGAAAAGATGTACAAAAAGTTTATTTCAAAACAAAAAAAAATTAACCTGGAGAAATTAAGAAATGATTTTGAGATATTGTCAATTCTAAGAAACTTAAAAATTATAGGAATTTTTACAAGACTTTCAAAAAGAGATAAAAAACACAAATATTTGAAACTAATACCTTATGCTTGGAAAATGATTGATGAAAGAAGAAAAAATAACACCAGATTTGAAGAATTAAATAACTTTTTAAGTATTCATTTTCCAAAAAATTTAAAAATATGAAAATTGAAACAGCTATAATTCTTTGCGCAGGCTATGGAAAGAGGTTGCATCCCATAACATTAGAAGTGCCAAAGCCATTAATTAAAATCAAAAATAAATCATTATTATTAAATACTATTGAACTAGTAGCAAGCTTAAGAATTAAAAAAATTAAATTAAATACTTATTATCTGTCGGAACAAATTGAGGATTTTGTTAATAAACTTGAAAATTATGGCAAGATTGAAATTATCAAAGATGGTCAAGAGATACTTGATACAGGTGGGGGTATTAAAAACATAATGAAAACGTCAAAAGATGAAAATTTTTTGGTTTTAAATCCTGATACAATTTGGAACTTAGGTTATAAAAAAGTTATTTTAGAAATGATTGAATATTATGAATATAAAAATCTAAACAATTTACTAATGGTTGTGCATAAATCAAAAAGCTATGATACCAGATTTGATGGTGATTTTTCTATGAACAATCATATGCTGTCTATAAATAAAAATTGTAACTATATTTACACAGGATGCCAAATAATAAATAAAGCAATTTTTAGTAGTATAAAAAATAAAAAATTTTCTATGAATGAAGTGTGGAATAATAAGATAAAAAATTCCACCCTTTTTGGTTTTGAGAGTGAACAAAAATTTGTCCACTTAACTGATATTGAAATTTACAAAAAATTATTAAAAAATAATTAAATCTTTAGCTCTTTCTGAGTCCAAATATTTTGCACTTTTAGCCTTATCGTTTTCAATTTCCAACAGTAATGGGTTACCAGTCGGAATTTCTAATTTAGAAATATTGTCATTGCTTAAATCAAATAAATATTTGCACAGTGCTCTGATAGAATTTCCGTGTGCGGAAATTAAAATATTTTTGTTTATATTGTGAATATTTTTTTTATAATATGGTACCACTCTCTCATATGTATCTCTTAAAGACTCTGTATTTGGTATCTTATCTTTAGGAACATTTTTATAAATATTAATATTATTAGGGTGATAAATGCTATTATTATCAAGTTTATCTGGTGGCTTATCCCATGATCTTCTTAATTCATGCACTTTACCCTCGCTTAATTTTCTTTTCATTTCATCTTTATTTAAACCTGTTAAGGCACCATAATGCCTTTCATTTAACTCCCATGCTTTAGTAAATGGTAAATTTTTAAACTTATTAACTTTCATTATTAATTCTAAAGTCTTAATTGCTCTTGTTAAATATGATGTAAAAATACTATCTATAGTTATATCCAAATCTTTTATAAGATTTCCTGCCTTTATGGCCTCTTCCCCACCTTTTTTTGATAATTCCACATCGACCCAGCCTGTAAACCGATTTTCAAGATTCCACAAACTCTGACCATGTCTAACTAATATTAAATGACTCATCGTTAATTTTTATTTATAAATAAATTATATTTAATGTTAAAGATTTTATTTCATTTTTACAATTTATTATTAATCGTTTTATACATTTATCCCGGTAGTATCTTGGGGTTTTTAGTTTATAAAGATTTAAGTCGTCAGCCACAAATAACATCTGATTTTTTTTCAATTTCTTCTAATCATTTGTATGTTTTTATTATACTTAGTTTACTTGGTCTTTTATCAATTAAAAAAAATTTATTATTATTTTTTTACTTAATTTTCATTTCAATATTTCTTGAAGTTTGCCATCTAATAATTCCAAATAGATCGTTTCAATTTTCCGACTTATTTGGTAATATATTAGGTGTTGTAATACCTTTTATAATCAACACGTTATATAAATTTAGGAAAAAAAATGAACACATTTGAAGACAGAAAGAAAAGTTTTGAAAAAAAATTTGCTCATGATGAAGAATTGCAATTTAAAATTAATGCAAGGAAAAATAAATATATTGCTGAATGGGTTTCAGATATTCTTGAATTTAAAGAAGACCAAAAAAAACAGTATATTCAAGATGTAATAAAAGCAGATTTTGCAGAGGCTGGTGATGAAGACGTTTTTAGAAAAATAAAATCTGACTTAATAGATAAAAATATCAATGATGATAAAATCAGATTGAAAATGAAAGAGCTTAATGAAAAGGCTAAGTCAGACTTTATGTAAAATTTTTATTTTATTAATTTTTTTATCATCAGAAAGCTCTGGCAACGATAAAATATTTGGAATAGCAAAAGTAATCGATGGTGATACGATTTACATAAATAATTTTAAAATTCGTTTAAGTGGTATTGATGCACCTGAGAGTTATTATAAAGGTAAATCACAAGTTTGTAATTCTATTGAAAGTGGTGAAAAAATTTTTTGCGGCGATATATCAAAGAAAGCACTTAAAGATAAAATTAATAATCAATTTATTGTTTGCATTCCAGTGAATAAAGACAAGTACAACAGAATCATTGCAGAATGTTTTATAGAACAAGAGAGCATATCCTCATATATGGTCAGAAATGGTTATGCTTTTGATTATACTAAATACTCAAAAGGTAAATATCAAAGTGATCAAAATTTTGCTAAAGAAAAAAAATTAGGGTTATGGACTATGAAATTTGAATATCCATGGTCATGGAGAAAAATAAATAAATAGATTATAAAAGTGTTAGTGATTTCATTAAAAAGGTATGTACTGTATTTTTTATTAATTTTTATTTCGGCTTGTTCTTCTATACCAAAAAATACAGCAGATGGATGCTCAATATTTTCTGAGAGATACATCTGGTATAAACATGCTAAAAAAACTGAATTAAAGTGGGGAACTCCAATTTATTTACAATTAGCTATTATTAAAATGGAGTCAGATTTCGATTGGCTTGCAAAACCTGAAAGATATAAATTGTTTAAAGTAATTCCATATAAAAGACCCTCCTCCTCATTTGGGTACTCGCAAGCTGTGAAAGGAACTTGGAAACAGTACAAAGAAGAAACTGGAAATAAATATGCATTAAGATCTAGATTTAAAGATAGTGTTGATTTTATTGGATGGTACACAAATAAAACCGAAAAAATATTAAAAATTTCTAAAAAGGATGCCTTCAGGCAATACATAGCATACCATGAAGGTTGGGGAGCATACAAAAACTATAAAAATAAACAGAAAGTTATTGGACTTGCCAAAAAAGTAGAGAAACAATCAAAAAAATATAAAAAACAGTTAAATGATTGTAAAAGCTCTTTAACAACAAAAAAATATATTATTTTTTAACGAAGTTGTTTCTTCAACTCAATATCAATTGCATCTATTCTTTTTGTATTTTTTGCAAGAGCCAAATACATTGCTGGGGTTACATAAAGTGTAAAAAATGTGGAAATTAACATTCCACCAAGTATTGTACAACCAACCGCTAATCTTGATCCTTCGCCAGCGCCAGGTCCTATATTGCCTATAACCAAAGGTATCATTGCAATCATTGTGCTTAATGATGTCATAATAATTGGTCTGAACCTTAAATAACATGCTTCTTTTAAAGCGGTCTCAATGTTTTTCCCTGCTACACGTAATTGATTAGTGTAGTCAACTATTAAGATACTATTTTTAGTTGATATACCAATTAATATGATCAAAGCTATCTGCGAAAATACGTTAATCGAGCTATTGAGGAAAAGTATAAAAACTAATCCTCCAAAAACAGCTAATGGTACTGTAAGTATTATGATAAAAGGATGAATAAAAGAATTGAATGTAGCAGACATCACTAAATAAGCTGTCAACAAAGCTAAAGCAAAAATAATATATAATTCATTACTTGTCTCTTTGAGTTCTTCAGACTTTCCTTTCCATGTAATTTGTTTATCTGATGCAACTACAGACATGGTATTTTCTAAAAATTTAATTGCTTCATTTAAAGTGTAATTTTCACTCAAATCCGCAGAAATAGTTACTGCCCTTTGTCTATTATACCTCGACAATTTATTTGCAGAACCCTCCTCTTTATACTCAACTAAGTTTGCAAGAGAAATAAGTTCACCAGAATTTTCTGACCTTACGAAAATTTTACTTAAACCCTGTTGATTTTTTCTATCATCTTTATATTGCTGTAAAATTATTGGATATTCCTTACCTAATTTATTAAATTTAGTAACTATTTTACCTCCATAAAGTGTTTCTAAGGTTTCACCAATAGTTTTAATTGAAATACCAAGATCTTTGGCTTTAGTTTTATTTATCAGTAATTTTATCTCAGGTCTATTTCTTGTATAATCAGACTCTATTCTTGATAAATTAGAGTTTTCTCTCATTGCTCTTATCACTTTTTTTTGTGTTTCTTCAAGATCTTCGTAAGTATTTCCATAAATCACCATTTGAACAGGTTTGTTATAATTAGACGTTCTTATAGATTGTGGAGAAATTGGAAAAGCTAGTGTTTGAGGAACAGTTACAATTTTTCCAATTGCCTTCCTCATTATATTTTGTGAATTTTCTGATCTATTTTTCCAATTGTCTAATAAAGATATTATTAAAAAACTATTATCAGCTCCAAAACCGGGCACAATCATTAAAAATTTTTTATAAGGACTATTGTCATCTTTTAAAAGAGGTATTAGCCTTCTTTCTACATCTTCAGCCCTTTGTTGAGTATAATCAAAAGAACTTCCTTCATCTGTGAATCCAATAACTAGATAGGCTCCTCTGTCCTCTAGCGGCAATAATTCTTTTTTTGTAAAATTGTATAAAAGTGTAGATCCAATAATTATTAAAAATATAAATCCAATTATTATATTTTTACGATATAACCAGAACTGAAGAGTATCTTTATAAAAATTTGAAAATCCAATAAAAAACTTATTAAAGTTTTTAACTAAAATATTTGATTTTTTTTTGTTATCCAAAAATTTACTACCTAGCATTGGTGAAAGTGTTAATGCGACTAAAGACGAGACTACGATAGCAAATGACAAAGCAATTGCAGTTTCTTTAAATAATGTACCAGCTATTCCCTCTATAAAGATGAGTGGTAAGAATACCGCTACCAATATTAATGTAGTAGCTATTATTGCAAAAGTTATTTGTTTCGATCCTTTAAATGCTGCTACTAGCGGTGTTTCTCCCTGTTCAATTCTTCGATAAATAGCATCGGTCATTATAACCGAGTCATCTGTGATTATACCTATCGCTAAAATAAAACTTAAAAGTACAAAAATATTAATTGATAAATCAAATATATATATACCTAAAAAGGTTGCTATAAGACTTACCGGTAATGCAATTGCGGGAACTATAACAGCTTTTAAATTTCCTAAAAATAAATAAATGATTATTACAACTAAAACGAATGCAATAAACAAAGTTTTATACACTTCATTAATTGCTACACTTATATATGTGGCTCTATTAAAGGCTACTTCTAAGTTTAATCCAGCTGGTAAATTAGGCTTAATTTTTTTAATTTTATCTTTAATATCATTTGATAATTCAACTGTTGATGCACCACTACGAGCATAAATTCCTATACCAACAGAATTATAGTTTAATGCATTTTTACTTTGTGATCTAAAAAATGCCTTTTCAGATACTGGTCCAAATTCTATTTCAGCTACATCCGATAATCTAACAACATTATTTTTAACTTTTTTTATTGGAAGTTGTTTTAGCTTTTCTAAATCGTTGTATGATTTATCAATATTAAGGGTTAAATCTTTGTTATCTGCCTCAAGAGATCCTGCAGGTAATCTGACATTTTCTTTATTAAGAGCTAATTCCACCTCATGAGTAGTCAAGTTATATGCAGCTAATTTTATAGGATCTATCCAAACTCTAACACTTAGTTCTCTTAAACCTCCAGTTCTTATTCTTCCAACATTTTTAATACTTGAAAATTGATCAATTAAATACCTTTCAACATAATCTCCTAATTCTAAGTCGCTCCAAGTTGGTGAAGACAAAGATAACCACATAGTTGTGGTAAAACCAGCAGCCTGTTTTAAAATTCTTGGAGGATCAGACTCTGATGGAAGTCTCTCAACAACTCTGGCCACTCTTTCTCTTATATCATTAGCTGCATCATCTAAATCTACATCTGTGTCAAATTCGATGTTTATTTTACTTTTTCCATTTTCAGATGATGAGTCTATATTTTTAATACCTTCAGCACCTCCTATAACTTCTTCTAGAACTTGAGTTACTTCTTCATCTACTATTTGTGATGATGCTGATGAATATTCAACATTTACTTGAACGACTGGTGGCTGTAATCCAGATGGTAATTCTCTAACAGGTAATTTCCAAAAAACAAATGACCCAAACAACACCAATATTAAAGATAATACCCATGAAAATGCTGGCCGTTTAATACTTAATTCTGTTATTAACATTATTTATTTAGTGGTTTAATTTTTCCGTTAGGTCTGACTTTTTTTAAACCCTCAGCAACAATAATATCACCTGCATTCAACCCAGAAGTAACTTCTACTTTGCCTTCGTTTCTAAGTCCAATTTGAATTTCAGATCTATTTGCGATATTGTCCTTAGAAACTTTATATACGTAAGCTTTATTACCCTCTAGGATTATACTTGTGTCTGGAATACTTAAAGAGTCTCTTTTATTAGTACTTAATGTTATTTCTAATAATGAACCTGGAATGAGTTCATAATCAGGATTATCTATTTTAACTCTAGTTAATATACTTCTTGTTTCAGCATTTATCCTGCTTGCAACACCGTCAATTTTTCCATTATAGATTTTGTCTTTAATGCCAGAAAACTTAGCTATTACAGACAAATCTTTTTTAATAACAGTTGCAAAGTTTTCAGGTATTTTCAGATCTACATATATTTCGGAACTATCATCTAATGTTACGATTACAGAGTTTTCTGATCCAAGTACATCTTCCGTAATACCTCTTACACCTAATACACCACTAAAAGGTGCTATAATATTTTCACTTTTTAACTTTACAATTATCTCACCCTTTTTCACAAATTTTTTTAGATTTAAATCTGAGATAAGATTACTTTTTTCAATTCTAAAAGTTTTGGTTTTTTTTGAGATTGCAGTTCCAAAACTTTCAATATTATCTGAAAATTCATTTTTTATCACCTCAGAAACGATTATTGATGGGGGTGGTCTTTTACTAAACTTTTTTTTAAAATGATTACCAATCATAGTCCTACCAATAATGACTGATGCAATGATCAAGAAAAAAATAATAATTATCGTTGTGATTTTAGTTGATCTTTTCATTTAAATATCTTCCCATATTCAGCCCAAGAGCCGTCATATATTGTTGGATTATAATTATTATTAATTAGAGAATATGCAAGCGCTAAAACGCATGAAGTAATACCTGAACCGCAGGAAAAGACCACATTATTTTTATCTATGTTACTAATTATATTATGAAATATAATTTTCAATTCTTCTTTACCTTTAAATGTTTTGTCATCTTTAATTACATTATTAAATGGTATGCAAATTGAATTTATAATAGAACCACTCCTAACTCCTTCCCGTGGCTCCTTTGTCTTGCCTTCAAACCTGTCTTTACTACGAGCATCTACTAAACTAAATACTTTGTTTTCTATATTTTGATTTATTTCATCTAAATTTTTAACCATAAATTTATTTTCATATGCCTTATAGTTTGACAATTTTAATTGAGTATGATCATCGGTAATTGGAAAATTATTTTTCTTCCATTTTTCTAACCCACCATTCAATACACTAACTAATTTTTTACTATGGCCAAAATATAGAAGCATATACCAAAGTCTACATGAACTGAGGACTTTTGAATTATCGTAAATCACAATTTTATCATTGTTTGATATTCCATTTGACGACATTATTTTTTCCCACATATCTTTATTTGGAAGCATGTGAGGTAAATTAGATTTCAGGTCTGAATTTTTATCTATATCAAAATAAATAGCCTTGGGTATATGTTCTGAACTATACTCTTTTAAACTATTTCTATTTTCACTCGGTAGATGCCATGAACTATCAATAATTTTTACTTTATCTTTATTTTCGAACAACCATTCTGTTGATACTAAAGACATTTAATTTATTTTTCTAAATATTTTTGATGATAATCTTCGGCTTTACAATAATTTTTACTCTCAGAAATATTAGTTACTATTTTTCCATTAAATTTGTTATTAGTTTTATTTAAAACTTTTTCAGCAGTCTGTTTTTGGTTTTCTGATGTATAAAAAATCTCACTTCTGTATTGAGTTCCAATGTCATAACCTTGTTGATTCAGTGTCGTAGGGTCGTGTATTTCAAAAAAAAAATCTAATATTTGTTCGAAAGAAATCACTTTATTATCAAACTCGATTTTAACAACTTCAGCATGATTTGTTTTACCGGTACAAACTTCTTTGTATGTTGTTTTGGAATTAATTCCTCCACAATATCCAACTTCAGTTTTTAATACACCATTTAGTTTACTGAATTTAATTTCAGGTCCCCAAAAACAACCAGCTGCAAGTATTGCTATTTCCATTGATATAAATTTATAATTGTCTTAAGTTAATTACATGCTCTCCAAAAATCAATTAGGCTTTTTGTACATGTTTATGTCTGTTTGTGCCTTTTCTTTAATGGATCTAGTCGTTAAATGGTCAAATGAATATCCTTTAGGACAAGTCCTTTTTTTTAGGGGTTTTGTAGGTGCCGTTATATATTTCTTGATAATACCAAGAGAAAGAATAAAGAATTTTTATTATACAAAAAGAGCTGGACTACATTTTTTGAGATGTTTCTTTGGTCTTATAGCTTTGCTATCGATATTTACGGCATTAAGAAATTTACCTTTAGCAACCGTTGTGAGTATATCTTTCGCAGCACCTATATTCACAACCATTTTTTCAATTTTCTTTTTAAGTGAGAAAGTTGGAATTTATAGATGGCTTGCAGTGTTAATTGGATTTATAGGTATTGTAATTATAGCCGAACCAGGATTCACCGAACTCAATATATTTTATATTTACCCAATTATTTTTTGTCTAGGAATGGCATATGTGGCAATTTCAATAAGACAATTATCTAAAACAGAACCAGTTTGGTTAATCTCACTTTATTTTTCTATTGCTATAACTATTATAAGTCTAATCTCTATTCCTAGTGGATGGATTATGCCTAGTTTGAATGATTTAATTATATTATCTCTTTTAGGGGTATTTGGCGGAGTCGCAAATTTATGGTTAAGTCAATCATATAAATTTTCAGAGGTGTCTTTAGTTACACCTTTAAAGTATTTGGCACTTGTTTTTGCAATTATCTTTGGTTACTTTATTTGGGACGAAGTACCTACTTTGAAGACATTATCTGGAGCTATTTTAGTAATATTGTCATCAATAATAATTTTTAGAAGAGAAATTCAATTAAAGAAACAGGTATCAGTTCAAAGACATGACTAAGCCTCCTCATTACTGGAAAAAAGCAAAAAATTATTTGTCAAGTAAAGATAAAGTGATGAAAAATTTAATTAAAAGATACGATGATACTACCTTAAGTACACGCAAGGATGTATTTTATTCTCTTTGTAAAAGTATTATAGGACAACAAATAAGTGTAGCTGCCGCTAATTCGGTTTATAAAAAATTTAATACTGCTTGCAAAGGTAAGATAACACCACAAAGTGTTAAAAAACTAGGTATTACTAAATTAAAAAAATGTGGGTTAAGTAAACAAAAAGCTAAAGGAATAAAGGAACTTTCAATAAAATTTATTAATAAATCTTTTGATCCTAGTTTAATAAAAAAAATGAATGATGAAGAAGCAATAGAATATTTATCAACTTTAAGACAGATAGGAAGATGGTCAGCAGAAATGATTTTATTATTCACATTTAATAGATCAAATATTTGGCCTGTGCAGGATATAGGTTTGTTGAGAGCTATTTCTAATAATTATAATAAAAAATATCTTCCACCAATGAGTTTTGTGAAAAAATTATCCAAAATATATTCTCCGTATTGTTCAGTTGCTACATGGTATTTATGGAGATCTATTGATGATGAACCTATTCAGTATTAAATCCCTCAACAATTTGTAAATTTCTTTTGCAGGTTTGTTTAACAATATTCCACTTTTCTTGATACTCTGCAGAGTTATGACACTTTAGTGCTTTATTAAAGCTTGGAAATTCCCATATAACAGTTCTTATAAACTCATCTCCATCAATTAAATGATATCTTCCACCCCTAATTATTGGTTTACCCCCAAACTCCTTTATGATTGGTGTCGCTTTTTCAGCATACTCCTTAAGTTTTTCTAAATCATCAATTTGTTTATATGTTGCTATCCAATAACCTTTCATTCTTGTATCCATTTTTTATATTTAAGTTCGTTATTTTTTATATAGTTTGGCAAATGTGAAACCTCAATTTTTTCTAATTTTTCACCTTCACCTATTTTATAAACTCTTTTATCAGCTTTGAGATTATAAATTGTTTTTTGATTAGATATAATGTCCTGTATATCTTCTATGTCTAAAGATGATTTTTCAAATTCGTTGTGATGTAGATATGAATTTAATTTGTGTTTTATCTCTTCTGCGGTTTTTATATTGGTAAAATGCCATCCACCATTCTTTTTTAACTCAATACTTTGATATTTTGTCTCCGAAAATAAGGTATCCAGTCTATAAAATTTATATTTTCTATCTTTTACGCTTCTCAACCATTGAGGGTTTTTAAAATTTTTAAATTTACAAGCTTTTGTGCCAACCCATTTAGTATTAGGTAATTTTAAATTAAATTTGTAATAAAACATATCTTGTTGAAACATTAAAATCTTCTTGTTGATATTAGAAAAAGTTTTTTCTTCTAAATTTGGAATTTCATCAATATCTGAAATCATTATAATATCCTCATTGCTAGCATT